>DASYYI010000033.1:0-4285 GCA_035933995.1 Candidatus Acidiferrales bacterium
AGCGGCGCTGTTGGACACGCTCAACTTCGCAGTCTCGGATACAAGATGTTGCGCGTCCATGGCATGCATCATCCCGTGGTGCTTCACCTCCTGCTGGTCCGCCTGCGCACGGCAAGCTGGGCAGACGAAAAGTGCTAGCAAGAGTATGAGCGCTGCGAATTTCATTCCACCGCTCCCCAGTGCGGTCAGCCAAACGGTCATCATACCGCGACCGATAGGATTTTGCAGGCGCATGTGCCGAGTTGGTAGTGGGCTGCTTCTTCTACGAATCTGCAGTTCAACGGCTGGATTTTCAGCTGACGAAGGAAATGCGCTTTGAATTCCGAGCCGAAGTCTGCAACATTCTCAATCGCACGAATTTTGCAGTCTCCGATGTTGAACTAACATTTGATAACCGGATTGAGTAAAATCCGTTGCTGTTTGACACGCAGCTTCCTGTGCCTAGAATGAGGGAATTGGAGTAGCGGTCGATTGGGAAAGTGCTTTAGAATTTGAGTGAACGTCACGATGGGCGTGTAGCTCAGCTGGGAGAGCACCTGCTTTGCAAGCAGGGGGTCGCCGGTTCGATCCCGGCCACGTCCACCAACTCTTTGGGCTGCAAGGAGCTTACGTGACTCGCTGGAGCCGCGACCGGCTCGCTCAGCCAATTCTGAAATTCGCTCTTCGTGTAGCCCCGAGCAGAAAAAGGAACCGAAATCGCAGGCCGCATGCTTTCTGAGGGCTTGCTCTCCCGCGTATAATGCAATTGCACGCTGTGTGGCAATTCCCTTGGCTTACAGCTCGGGCGCGGTCGAAGAGATCAGCGTCGGCGGGCGCCGTCTGAATCCGCGGGCCGCCACAATTCCGGCCTGTTTTCTGGAGCACCCTTGGTTTCGGTTAAACACCCCAACGCGGCAACCTGATGAAAATTTCCCGCCGACTGCTTCTCGCATCGCTCTCGCTCGGCGTGCCGATCCTCACCGCAAACGGCCAGGGCGAAGCTTCGCGTAACGCGAAAGCCCAGTCCAAACTACCCCCATCGGGTAGGCCGTTCGATGCCCATTTCGTGGACGTTGCCCGCCAGGCAGGTTTGATTTCTCCCACGATCTGCGGGGAGCCCGATCACGCGGACTACATTCTCGAAGTGATGGGTTGCGGCTGCGCATTCTTCGACTACGACAACGATGGCTGGATGGACATTTTCATCTTAAGCGGCTCGCGGATCGAAGGAGATCCTCCAGGCGCAACAAATCGTCTCTATAAGAACAATCGCGATGGAACATTCACCGAAGTCACGGAAAGAGCTGGCCTGCGGAAATCTGGCTGGGCTTCCTCGGTGTGCGTGGGGGATTATAACAATGACGGCTACGAAGACCTGTTCGTCACCTACTTCGGCCAGAACGTCTTGTACCGCAATAACGGCGACGGCACTTTCACGGATGTAACCGTGCAAGCGGGTCTGACGAATGATCCCAAACGCTGGGGCGCTGGGTGTTCCTTCGTTGATTACAATCGCGACGGCCATCTCGATCTTTTCGTCTCCAACTATGTCCAATTCGATTTCAAACACATTCCGAAACCGGGCTCTAACTCCAACTGCGATTGGAAAGGAATCCCTGTAAATTGCGGCCCTCGGGGCTTGCCTTTCGGTTTTCATTCACTTTATAGGAATAAGGGAGATGGGACCTTCACAGACGTGAGCCGGGAGGCGGGCATTTCGGCCTCGCGTGGAAGCTACGGAATGACGGTTGTCGCGGCTGATCTCGACGAAGACGGTTGGCCCGATATCTACGTTGCCTGCGATTCGACGCCGAGTCTTCTCTTTATGAACAATCATGATGGGACCTTTCGCGAAGAAGGACTGGCGCGCAGCGTCGCGCTCAACGAAGACGGAATAGAGCAGGCCGGCATGGGTATCGGCGTGGGCGACTACGATCTGGACGGCCACCTCGACCTTTTCAAGACGAATTTCGCGGACGATACCAACGTTCTCTATCACAACGACGGTAAGGGCGATTTCGATGATGTTACCAACGCCGCCCATCTCGGGGTTGAAACCCACTATATCTGTTGGGGCACGGGCATCGTGGACCTGGATAACGATGGCCATCCCGATATTTTTGTGGTGGCAGGTAGCGTGTACCCTGGCATCGAACAAAAGCTTCCGCAGTACCCCAACAAGTGCCCGCGCATGATCTTCCGCAATTTAGGCAACGGGACTTTTGAAGAGTTGATCGATGAAGGCGGGCCAGGTGTCGCTGCTCGGCATTCCAGCCGCGGCTGCGCCTTCGGCGACTTCGACAACGACGGAGACTTGGACATTTTGATCGTCAACAGGGACGAACCGCCCTCCCTTCTCCGTAACGATCTGAGCGGCAATCACCATTGGCTAAAAGTGCGGCTCATCGGCGTGAAATCGAACCGCAGTGCGATTGGCGCGCGGGTGTTAGTCCACTATGGTAGGAAAACCCAGGCTCAGGCTGTGCTCAGCCAATCCAGTTTCTATTCCGCAAGCGACCCGCGGTTGCATTTCGGATTAGGCGCCGAAACCGCCGCGGACATCGAGGTTATCTGGCCGAACGGCTTCAAAGAAAGATTCAAAGCGATCGCAGCCAACCAGTTGGTTACCATCAAAGAGGGTGCGGGAATCCTGCCCGGAAACAGACTCCCTATGAAATAAGTGAGCGGATGCTATCTTCGTCAGGTTTCGTCGATTGGTTCGATTTGGCTTAGCGGAGTTTTTGTGGAATCCGGCGGATTACATTGACGAAACGCGCCGAATCATTCTCGGGGACGACTGGCAAGTAATGTTCTTTGCCGATTTAAGCATCACTTACAGGACCGCGCCATGAAGGCGTGGGTACCGGAAGAGCAGACGTGAACATCATCAGCCCGTCGGATCCGACCGAGACGAAACGCTTCTCGCCTGCAGGCGCTTGCTCCGCTCACGCGCCTTCAATGCGCCGATGCGGGCTGCGGCGAAGAAGATGGACCCTTTAAGAGTTTGGCAGCTTTGCTCGAAACGAGGTTTAGACCGCGATCATGCGCTTGCCCAGCAAGCAACGCGAGTTGTGGGCGGGCGGATGCAGGGGAGGTGCGAAGCTCGAGTTCGGCGAGCGCGAGGCGTGCGTCGCATTCAATTTCGTAATAGCCAAGTTGCCGCGCCGTGGAGAGCACGTTCAGTAGTTTGCGGCGCGGACCGGATAAATCGGGCTTGGATTTTGCGCGTGAGACGATCTCTGCCGCTTCGATGCGAGCATCTTGAATAGCAACGGGCAGTTTCATGGCGGGATCGTTGGTGGCGACGCTCAACCCAACGGCGTCGGAAATAATTTGGCGGCTCTCGGCAAGTTTGCCTTCGCGCAGCAAGATGCGAGACAAATCCACTTCCGCGGGGACCTCATTCAAGAAGGCTTTTTCTGCGCGAAACTCAGCGAGCGCTTTTCTAAGCGCTGGGCCGGCATCGGCAAGGTTGCCTTCTTCAAGGGAAACCGCGGCGAGCGCCGCCTGATTTTCCGCGACGCCGCCCTTGTTGCCCAACTGCTGGCGAATGGCGAGTGCCTTTTGATAATTCTGGCGCGCTCCGGGCAGATCGCCCTGTGCGATCAGAATGTCGCCGATCGTAGCGGCGGCCTGCGCAATATCTTGTGCGCTGTCGTGCCGCTGAGCCATTGCGAGGGCACGAGATGCAAAGTCCTTGGCACCGGCAATGTCGCCCTCATACAGGCGAACCGCAGCGATGCTATAGAGATCATACGCAACGTTAGCGTTGTTTGAGGAGGCCTCAATCCGTCTACGGGCGTCCTCGTAGTGTGCCTCTGCTTGGCGGAGTTGGCCACGCACCATAAAAATGTCCGCGATGTTGCCGAGAGCCACGGCCTCATTAAGGGTGTCGCCGCATTCTCTCCAAGTCTCGGCAGCTTGGCGAAAAAGCTTTTCGGCTTGTTCGATTTGGCCTTGATTTTCGTAGCCGATGGCCATGTTGTTGAGCACCACGCCGGTTTTTTCGTGCTCGCCCAGCGGAGTGAGAAGCTCGAGAGCACGCTTGTAAAACTCGCGCGCGCCGGCGACGTCTCCCTTGGCGCCGCGGCGGTCGCCCATGGTGCGCAAGGCATCAGCGGCATATAGATGATTACCGGCGGACATAAAAATGTCGTACGCCTCCTTGCAATAAGCGACTCCACCCTGAGGATGGTCGCCGTAAACCAAGTTGACGCACTGGTGGAGTCGGAAGAGCGCATACAGAAGTTTCTGCCCGCGGGAGGCAGCTTCGGCTGCAGCCCTTTCGAAATACGGCTGCGCAGCC
>DASYYI010000065.1:0-4436 GCA_035933995.1 Candidatus Acidiferrales bacterium
CGGCTCGCGCGTCACCAATTCCGGCCGGCCAATCGCGGGCGCCACGCTTCCCTCTTCTTCCGGTTCCGTCGGCGCAATCCCTTCGTCCGCGCCCAACGCCGCCTGCGCAAGCTGCTCGAATTCCTTCAGGCTCGGCAACTCCTCCAAATCCGCCAGCCCGAATCGCATCAGGAAATCCTTCGACGTGCGATAGAGAATCGGCCGGCCGACGGCCTCTTTGCGCCCCGCAGTGGTGATGAGGCGGCGTTCGAGCAGCGTCTTCACCACGCCGCCGCAATTCACGCCGCGCACTTCATTGATTTCCGGCAACGTCGCGGGCTGCTTGTACGCAATCACCGACAGCGTTTCGAGCGCCGGCATCGTCAGCCGCAGCGGAGGCCGCAGACCCTTGATGAATCTGCGCACCACTTCATGATGCTGCGCCTTCGTGTACATCTTCCAGCCGCCCGCCACTTTGCGAATCTCGACGCCGCGCTCCTCGACTGCGTACGAAGCCACCAGCCGGTCGAGCCCCGCGCGCACTTCGCTTCGCTCGCCGCCCACTGCCGCGACGATCTGGTCCAGCGTCGCCGGCTCATCCGCTGCGTAAATAATCGCTTCCAACGCGCTCTGCAGTTCCTGTTCCGTCATCCCAACGTTCTCCCAAAACTGCTAAAGAACAATTTCACCTTGTCACTGGGAGCGGCGATCTTTAGGCCGGCGATTTTGAAGCGGCCCCACTAAAGTTGGCTGCTACGCTCACCACTCGCCACTGCTTCACAAATATTCTTCATCGATCTTCGACATGGCTTCCCCGCCCTCAAACACCAAATCAAACATCTTGTGCTTCCGCAGCAAAATATCCCCAAATGCTTTTTCCTGCGTCAGCATCACCGCCTGCAGCTTCACCATTTCAAGGACCGCTAGCAGCGCCACAATCATCGAGCGTCTCGACGGGCACGCCTCGAAAAATTCCGCGAGCGACACAGGTCCCTCGCTCGTCACCAAACGCGCCCGCAATTGCTCCATCATCTGCGCCACAGTCACCACTTCGTGCGACAGCTCGATCTTGGCCACTTCCCTGCGGCGCTCGAGCACTTGCTGAAACACTTTGACCAAATCCACAAGCGAAACGACCAACTCGCCTTCAGTCCCTTCGCTCTGATAGAGAGACAAATCCGGATGCGACCATACATGCGCCTCAAGCTGCTGCTTTTCGTAAAGCATCTGCGCCGCGTTTTTGAATTTCTCGTGTTCGAGCAGCCGGTGCACCAATTCGCCGCGCGGGTCCTGCTCCTCCGGTGGCGCCAGAGGATCCACGGGCAACAGCATCTTCGACTTGATGTAAATCAGCGTCGCCGCCATGTACAAAAAGTCCGCCGACACATCCACATTTAATTTTTCGAGCTGGTGCAAATAATCGAGGTACTGCTGCGTGATTTTCGCGATGGGAATATTGTGGATGTCGATTTCCTGCTTGCGCACCAAGTCCAGCAGCAAATCGAGCGGCCCTTCGTAGGCCGCCAGTTGAATTTTGTAATCCGGTTGCGCGTTCGCCGCCATGGTGTCCCTAAGTTTACGCTATTCAAATTCGACCGCATCCAAATAAAATGAGGCAGTGCAATTTCTGACGGCAACGCCAGGCACTGCTTCGAGGCAAGATCCTTCGCTGCGCTCAGGATGACAAATGAAAGCAGGGCGCGGAAGGGGCCGCGAACCTAGACCGCGCGGCTATTCTGGCGGCGCGTACTTGCGCATCAGGAGCGAAATTGTCAAGCCGATGCAGAAGAGCAGCGCCAGCACTCCGCTGACGCGCGACGCCATCGTCATCGCCTTTGTGGAATGCGGAACAGCCGTCAGCGGCAGGACCACGACATTCATAATCACGTACACCACGCCGCCGTAAACAATACCGGAAACCGCCGCACGCCGCGTCAGAATCCTCACCTTGCGGCTCAGCAAATAAAAAATCACCGTCCACGTCATGGCAATTGCGTAATGAATCGCGACGCCCAGCGCCACGGACTCGGCACCGAGACTGAATGACTTCGTTCCAATCAAGCCGCTGGCGATGTATTGGAAAATCATCTTCATCGTGACGCCGCGAAAATGATTGAAGATGATATTTTCGGCGATGTCCAGCGTGCCGGCAACCAGGCCGATCCACACGACGGTCCAGAACTTGCGCGGTGGGCGCGCCGCTCTTTGCTCCAAGGAAGCCGAATATTCCGCGCTGGTCAATTGTTCACTCCCGCCTGCTCTCGCGCGTAGCGGCTTCTAGCAGATCGTTGAGAAAGTGCTTTCGGTTGTCAGCTCGGCCTCCGCTATAAGGCCGCGGCTTGCAAAACCGCAATGCAGATTCCTCGTCGCGGCTGCTCCTCGGAATGACAGCAAATGAGTTTCTTTCCAACAGGCTTCTAGCCGGCAACTTTCGTCGAAATTGCCCCAAGAATTTTCCGGCTTTTCTTCTCCTGCACAAACACCACGACACGCAAATTCTCGCGCTTCCAGTCCGACTTGAATTTGACGCGCGCGTCTGCCGCGAAGGACGTTTTGTCGCCCTTCGCCTGCGCCACTCCAATCTTGTGCAGCGACCGCAGCACCGCCGCGTGATTCAACACGTGTCCCGCATTCTCTCCCCGCGTGACCGACGAATGCAGCCCGTCTTCAGTCACTGCCAGCCATACCTCCGCAGTGTCGCCAGATGTATTTCCTTCCAGTTCTCCCACCGAAACCTCGAAATCCGCCGAATCTTTCGGATCCTGCTTTCCTTCCGCAACGGTGATATTTGTTTCTGGCTCGCGCACAGCTTTTTCGATAGCCTGTTGCGCCTCGCGGCCATTGTTGCCCACAAATTGAGTCTGTCCGTCCACCACCATCTCCGGCGTATACGGGCTCTTGTCGGCCAGTTTGGACACGTAATCCCGCTGTCTTTCAGTCCATTCCCCAGACGAAAACGGATCGATCCATCCGTATTGATTCCAGTAATCCACGTGCTCTTCCAATACGATCACGTCGGCGCCCGGAAGGACCTGTTGCTCCATTTTTAGCGCCATCGCTTCCGCCGGCGGGCAGGTTGAACAGCCTTCGGCAGTGAAGAGCTCCACAAGCACGGGCTTGCGGCCTGTGTCCACCGAGGGCGCTTGCCCCTTCGCCTCCAAAGCGCACACACCGCAAACGGCAATCAACGCAAACATCCCCAGAAGTGCTTTCATATTCGCCTCCATTGAAACGTACCTTGCATTCTAGTTTCGATGCACCGGAACCCGCTTTCGTGGGTCTCCAAGATCTCTCTTCCTGTTCCATGCCTTATCCGCGGAGGTGCTCGCATCCCTTGCCGATCCGCAGCCTACTTATCGCCTGCGACTTTACGTCCGTTCGCGCTGGCTGCCGCGCCCGACCTGCCCGCGCCGGCCCAGTTGAACACTGCCTTGCGGACGCGGGCCATGGTTTGTTCGGCGACTTTTTTGGCGCGCCGCGAACCGTCTTCGAGGACGTTCCAAACTTCCGCGGGATTCGCCTCGTACTTCGCGCGTCGCTCCTGAATCGGCTGAATCCATTTCACCAGCGCGTCGGCCATCAGCTTTTTGCAATCCACGCAGCCAATTGCGGCGGTGCGGCACTCGCGATCCACGCGCTCGATCCGCGCGCAATCCTCGGCGGATTTGTTCTCCGGAAATAAATTGTGGTAGGCGAACACGGGACAAACTTCCGGCCGGCCCGGATCGGTACGGCGGACGCGCTGCGGATCCGTCATCATGTTGTGCGCTTTTTTGCGGATTTCGTCCGGCGGATCGCTCAGCCAAATCGCGTTGCCGTAACTTTTCGCCATTCGACGGCCATCGGTCCCCGGCACACGAGGAGTTTCGGTGAGAATGACATCCGGCTCCTGCAAAACGTCATTTTTGATAAAGAAGTCCTCATAACCCTTGACCTGTGCCAAAAAATTATCGGTGCCCACTTCGAGGGCGCGGCGTCGAATTGCGCCGAGAAACATCGAAAGTTGCTCTTGCAGGCCCGGAAGATCTTCGGTGATTAATGGCACCGAGACGTTCCCGCGGTCGAGGATCTCTTCAAGTTCCGCGGGAGTGGGCGTCCTTGCAAAGCCGAGTCCAAAATGTACATTAAACCGCCGGACGATTTCGCGCGTCATCTCAATGTGCGGCGCTTGGTCTTCGCCGACCGGCACCAACAACTGCTTCCCCGGTTCGCCATACATCACAATGTCGGCGCTCTGCAGTAGCGGATAGCCCAAAAAACCGTACGTGCCCAAATCCTTTTCGCGCAGATTTTGGATTTGCTCTTTGTACGTGGGGACGCGTTCGAGCCAGGAGAGCGGAGTAATCATCGAGAGCAGCAGATGCAGCTCGGCGTGCTCTGGCACGGCGGACTGAATAAACAGCGTTACGTTGTCATGTGTTCGCGGGTCGAGGCCCACCGCCAGCCAGTCCGTCGCC
>DASYYI010000084.1:0-16208 GCA_035933995.1 Candidatus Acidiferrales bacterium
TCTCGTAGAGAAGATTCTGAACGTTGGGACAAGAATTGGAGTGCACAGCGACGCCGCGGCCGCGCGTGACGTAGCCGACGATATCGTCGCCAGGAATCGGGTTGCAGCATTTCGCGCGATAGACCATCAGATCGTCATGCACGCGAACCTGGATGGGCGCGTTCTGCATTCCCAGCATGCGTTTCACGGTAGAGACGAGCTAGGGCGACTTCACCTCGGTTGATTCCACAAGCGGCTGGCCGGACGCTTTCGCCAGAACCTGGCGCGCGGACCATTTGCCGTAGCCCAAGTCGGCGTGAAGATCTTCAATTCGTCCGCAGCCGTATTCGGAAGCGACGCGCTGCCAGTCTTCGTCGGAGATTTTCTTGAGGTTCAAGGCGCAGTTGCGGGCTTCGCGTTCGAGGAGGCGGCGGCCGACCGCCGTGGCTTCCTCGCGTTCGTGGAGATTAATCCAGTGGCGAACCTTGCTGCGTCCGCGCGACGTTTGGACGAACTTGAGCCAATCGCGGCTGGGGCCGTGGTTTTTCTGGGTGATGATCTCGACCACGTCGCCATTGGCGAGCACATGCCGCAGCGGGACCATCTGGCCGTTCACTTTGGCTCCGACGCATTGATGGCCGACTTCGGTGTGGATCAAGTAGGCGAAATCGACAGGGGTGGAACCACGAGGCAGGACGACGACGCGGCCCTTGGGCGAAAAGGTGTAGACCTCTTCGGTGTTGAGATCCACTTTGAGAGTGGACAGAAATTCGCTGGGCTCTTCCATCTCCTGCACCCACTCGATGAGCTGGCGCATCCAGACGACGCGATGATCGTCGGTCTCGGAAGGGGCGCGGCCGTCTTTGTATTTCCAGTGCGCGGCGACGCCCTGTTCGGCGATGCGGTGCATTTCCTGAGTGCGAATTTGGATTTCGAATGGCTGGCCGGAGTGAATGACGGTGGTGTGGAGCGACTGATATAGATTGGGGCGCGGCATGGCGATGTAGTCTTTGAAGCGGCCCGGAACCGGGGGCCAAATCTGATGGACTACGCCGAGAGCGGCGTAACAGTTCTTGACCGTATCGGTGATCACGCGGACGGCCATCAGATCGTAGACCTGATCGAAATTGCGCTGCTGGCGCTGCATTTTGTGGTGCAGCGAGTAGAGACCTTTGGTGCGTCCCTCGACTTCGGCGGGGAGGCCATTTTCGACCATTTTTTTGCGAATGGCGTCCTGAACTTCGTGAAGGAATTTTTCCTGGACTTTGGTTTTGGTGGCGACTTTTTTCTGTAATTCGAGAAACGCGGAAGGCTCGAGATAGCGGAAGGCGAGATTTTCCAGTTCACTGCGCACCAAGCCCATGCCGAGACGGTTGGCGACGGGAGCGTAGATGTCGAGGGTTTCTCGTGCGATGCGCTCCTGACGATCGGGCGCAAGATATTCAAGGGTGCGCATGTTGTGAAGGCGGTCGGCGAGCTTCACCAGAATGACGCGAACGTCATTGACCATGGCGAGGAGCATTTTGCGAACGTTTTCAGCCTGACGAGCCTCGGGAGCCATCAGATCGATGCGGCTGATTTTCGTGGCGCCCTCGACGACACGAGCCACATCCGGGCCGAACATTTCCGAGATTTGCTCCACGGGGATTCTGGTGTCTTCGACGACATCGTGGAGTAGAGCGGCGCACAGGGTGGTTACGTCGAGCTTCATGTCGACCAGAATGTTGGCGACGGCGAGCGGGTGAGACAGGTAAGGCTCGCCAGACTCGCGGCGCTGTAGGCGATGCTGCTGGGAGGCAAAATCGTAAGCGCGACGGAGGAGATCCATATCGTCGCCGGGGCGATTGTGGCGCACTTTGTCCATCAGCTCGACGAAACGCAGGTCGAGCATGCGCTGAGCGACTGGATCGACGGACGGTTTGCTTTCTGGGCTCACGATTAGAGCATTGTACGACGGAAAAGCGAAAGTTTCACCAGTAAGGCGGATTGCAAGAAGAGCGCAAACAAAATTGACACTCGTTGCGGTTAGTACGGCCTCAAGTCTTTTTTGTAGAGTTACTTAACGAATTGGGACTGCGTTTAGAAATTAAGGAACAGCCGACGTTGGGGCGAAGGCTATGGGTGGTGACTGCGGAAACCGGAACGGAAAAGCCCCACGTCAGCCGACGCAAATGCGGCGTCGGCGGGACGCGAGCTACAACGAAGGAAAACGCCACGGGCTCGCGCCGGCGGACGTCACCCTTCGCTCTTATCCAATCAACTTTTTGATGTCTAAGGGTGCGGTTCTTCAAGCCGGAACCATGCCGAGAAACTCACGCGCGACCCCGCCACACGCCTCGCCATTCGAATTCGGCTAGTATAAGCCTCTTCGCGCCTTGCCCCTTTTTCGCCTTTTCTCCGCCTGCGGGCTTTCCCCGCTCTCCTAATTCGACGATAATGAATTCCTCGAATGAATCGCCGCGTTTCCATCCTCATCCTGCTCGCGCTTTCCATCGGCATTTACGTGGGAACGTCAGGCTGGCCGCCCCTGCTCGATAGTTCGGACGCGGGGCACGCCGAAGCCGCGCGCGAAATGCTGCAAAGCCACAACTGGGTGATCCTGCACATCGACGGGATCCGCTATCTGGAAAAGCCGCCGCTGCATTACTGGCTCGTCGCGGCGAGCTATGCAGTGTTCGGAGTCAGCGCCTTCGCAACGCGCTTCCCGCTGGCGCTCGCCGTCGTAGGCCTGGTGCTGATGGTTTATTTTTTCGGACGCAGATGGTTTGGCGAACGCGCGGGATTTTATGCGGGCCTGATCATATGTACTTCGCCGGGCGTGTTTCTGTTCACTCGCATCATGCTTCCGGAAGCGATTTACGCGCTTTTTTTCACGGCGGCGTTTTATTTATTTTTGCGCGCGTGGCAAGGGACGCTCTCCGCGCGAGCCGGCTACTGGGGCGCGGCGGCGCTGATCGCGCTCTCCGTACTGACGCGCTCGCTCATCGGCGTCGTGTTCCCCGTGGCAATTCTTTTCTTTTTTCTGCTGGCCACGGGACGCTTAAAAGAATGGCGGAGATTGCCGCTGATTTCGTCGCTAATTGTTTTTTTGATTGTGGCGCTGCCGTGGCATATTGCCGCGTTATTCAGCGGGCACGGAGTTTTCGGCGGATTTTTCTGGTTTTACTTCATCAACGAGCAGGTTTTCCGCGCGCTTGGCTGGCGATATCCGGCCGATTACGAAGCCGTGCCGCTGTGGCTGTGGACCGCAGAGCACATTGTATGGTTCTTTCCGTGGATTGTATTTTTGCCCTCCGCGATTCGCGAAATCCCTCCGATGCGCGAATGGCGGAAAAATCTCGATGAACGCGGGCAGGCGTTGGTGCTCTTGAGCGTGTGGGCGCTGTTCATTTTGCTTTTCTTTTCGTGGACGAAAAGCCGCATGGAGTATTACAGCTTCAGCGCGTGGCCCGCGATTGCGATTTTGCTTGGCCTGGGATTGGCGCGGGCCGAGGAGCGCGCGGCGAAGTGGTTGCCCCGCGTGCAAGGCGCGCTCGTCGGCCTCGGCGTGATCATCGCGGCGATTCTGGGAGCGATGCTGTGGTTTTCGCGCGGCATCTCCTCGACCGGAGACATTTCCTCTCTGATGCAAATGCATCCCACGGGTTTTTATCGCGTGGCGATGTCCGACTTCATGGACCTGACACCGCAAGCGTTCGCGGATTTGCGGCACCAGACGCTGGCGGCATTGATTGTCGTGCTTGCAGGATTTTTTGCGGCGTGGCTGCTGCGGAGCCGCAAACACCACTTCGCCTCCACCATTGCGGTGGCTTGCGTAATGGGCGCGTTTTTTTTCTGCGCAAATTGGGCGCTGGGAGTGTTTACTCCGCGTCTTTCTTCAGAACCGCTAGCGAAAATCATCATGGAGCACTATCAGCCGGAGGATAAAATCGCTCTTTACGGAGAATATGATGCAGGAAGCAGCATCGGATTTTACACCCGCCAACGAATATGGATATTCAACGGGCGTTATAATGGCCTTGAGTTTGGCTCCTATTATCCGGACGCGCCGCATATTTTTCTGGACGATCACACGTTTTGGCCGTTATGGAATGGCAAGGAGCGCGTGTTCCTGGTGATTCCACCGGAAGAAACGCAGCAAGCGCTGGTTCGCATGCCTCCGAAGACAACTTTTTTGCTGGCGCAAATCGGCGGCAAGGCTGTTTATGTGAATCATCGCATCACGCCGAGCGAATTAAGCTTGTCGGATTTGAAAGACGATGCGGAGCAGATGCCGGATGTTTCACCGAATGCTGCGTTATCGGGCGTGCTGCCGGTTCGCGTTTCGCGAAGGAACGACTGATCCGGCGTTTTGCACTCGGGCGCGAAGATGTGTGTGGCATGATGTGCTGAGGGAGAATCCATTTGCGCGCGGTCATTACAGGCGGAGCAGGATTTCTGGGATCGCATCTGTGCGACAAGTTCATCGAGCGCGGATGGGAAGTTGTCTGCCTGGACAATTTAAGCACGGGCGCGGAAGCGAACATCCAGCATTTGACAGCGAATCCGCGGTTTCGATTTGTGCGACACGATGTGACGCGCTACATCGACGTGCCCGGGCCAGTGGATGCGGTGATGCACTTTGCGTCGCCGGCGAGTCCCGACGATTACCTGCGGCTGCCGATTCAAACCTTGAAAGTTGGTTCTCTGGGAACTCACAATGCGCTGGGACTGGCGCTCGCAAAAAAATCGAGATTCCTTTTGGCGTCGACGTCAGAATGCTACGGAGACCCGGATGTGAGCCCGCAACCGGAGACGTACTGGGGACACGTGAATCCCATCGGGCCGCGCGGCGTTTATGACGAAGCGAAGCGATTCGCTGAAGCAATGACGATGGCGTACCACCGCGCGCATGGAGTCGACACGCGCATTGTGCGAATTTTCAATACATACGGTCCGCGCATGCGACTGAACGACGGGCGAGCGCTGCCAAATTTCCTCTATCAGGCGCTTTCGGGACAGGCAATCACGGTTTACGGCGACGGGCATCAGACGCGCAGTTTTTGCTATGTGTCGGATTTGATTGCGGGAATTTTGGCGCTTTTTGATTCAGCGGAGCATTTACCGACGAACATAGGAAACCCGCACGAGATTACGATTCTGGAATTTGCGGAACGCATTCGCGCAATCACCGGCAATAAGGCCGAGCTGGTGTTCAAGCCGTTGCCGCAGGACGACCCGAAAAGACGCTGCCCTGATATACGCAAGGCGCAAAGGCTTTTGCATTGGGAACCGAAGGTGAGCCTCGAAGAAGGACTGAAGCTCACGCTGGAATATTTTCAGAAGAGAGTTGCCGAAGAGCGCCGCGTCACAGGCTAGGACTCGGGCGGTTCAGGCTAGAACTCCGGCGGAACTGGAAACCGCAAGGTCCGGCCTGCCGACGGAGTGATATTCGAAGCCGAGCGACTTCATTTCCTGCGCGGAAAGCAAATTGCGACCGTCCAGGACCAGAGGTCTGGCCATGCTCTTGTGAATGCGCTTCCAGTCGAGCTTGCGGAACTCTTCCCATTCGGTAACGATGAGCAACGCATCCGCGCCGCGGGCCACTTCGTACGCGTCCGATGCGCAAATGAGATCCGGGAACTGTTCGCCGATTTTTTCCATCGCTTGCGGATCGTAGGCCTTCAGCCGCACACCTTCTGTTTGCAGTTTCTTTATCAATTCGATCGATGGAGCAAAGCGGATGTCGTCGGTGTTGGCTTTGAATGCCAGGCCAAGAATACCGATCTGTTTCCCCTTCAGTACCCAGAGCGAATGGCGAAGCTTTTCGACGAAGCCCGTAATTCGCTGATGGTTGATACGTTCCGCTTCGCGGAGCATGGCAAAGTCAATGCCGTTGCGTTCGGCCAAGCGCACAAATGCCTGGACGTCCTTGGGCAGGCAGAAGCCGCCAAACCCGAGGCCGGGGCGAAGAAAGTGCGGCCCGATTCGCGGATCAAGGCCGACGCCGTGCATGACTTCCTCGATATTCGCACCGAGTTTTTCGGCGAGGTCGGAAACCATGTTGGCGTAGGAAATCTTCAGCGCGAGGAAAGAATTCGAAGCGTGCTTGATCAGCTCGGCGCTATTGATTGTGGTGACCACCCAAGCGGGAGCTTTCAACGGCGGGCAGGCGCCGTCGTGTACCGGGCATTTGAACTCTTGCTCGAGCACTGGGCGGTAAATTTCATGAAGCTGCTTTTCGGCGACTTCGTCGTCAACACCAATCACAATGCGATCCGGGTGAAGAAAATCTCCGATGGCCGTGCCTTCACGCAAAAATTCCGGATTGGAAGCGACGCGGAAACGTACTCCGCCACGGCGTCCATAAATCCCGAGGACGCGCTTCAACTGCTGGCCCGTCTGCGCGGGGACGGTGCTCTTCTCGACGACGAGCTTGTCGGATTTCGCCTCGATGGCAATCATCTGCGCGACGTGATCTATGGCGCTGAGATCCGCGTCGCCAGTCGGAAGCGGCGGAGTTCCTACACAAATGAAGATGGCATCGCCGTCTGCGGCTGCGCGGGGGTCGGCGGAAAAGGACAGGCGGCCTTCCTGGCGATTTCTTTCGACGACGCTGTCGAGACCGGGCTCGAAGATGGGCAATTTGCCGGCTTCGAGCGTGTCGATTTTGGATTTGTCGTTATCAGTGCAAAGAACGTGATGACCGAGTTCTGCCAGGCATGCGCCGGTGACTAGACCGACGTAACCTGCGCCGATTACGGATATTCGCACGGACTTCTCCCTGTGTGAGCCTTTATGAGATGGTACATGAGCCTTTCATACGCGCCCAAGCATTTTCGTATAACCAGCAGCCTGCGCCAATACCCGAATTGCAGTATGCAACGGTTTGCACTCCGAGGGCCGCTGTAGCATCACGATTTGGCGAGAAGGAAACTGCCAATGACAAGCGCGTCGGCGCCAGAACAGAAATAACTGCGGACGGCGTGGCGCGGAGAAAGCACGAGCGGCTCGCCGAACAGGTTGAAGGAAGTGTTGAGCAAGACGGGCGCGGGCGCTTGCGCACCGAAACCTTTCAACAAGTTCCAGAAACAGGGATTGGCTTCCCGCGCGACGACATGGAGGCGCACCAGATCGCCGGGCAGCGTGTGCGTGGCAAGCAAGTTGTGGTGCTCGGGGCGAAGGCGGCCCATGGTAGCCATGAAATGCGCCGGCGGCGTAAGGTCGAAGTATTTGGCGGCGTCTTCTTCGGGAACCGAGAGCGCGAAGGGGCGAAAAGGTTCGCGGTGCTTTACGTAGTCGTTGAGATTTTCCTTCACGTAGGGAGTCCAGGGCGATGCCAGAATGCTACGATTGCCCAGCGCGCGCGGCCCGAACTCTGCCGCGCCCTGAAACCAGCCGACGATTTTTCCGGAAAGGAGCAGCTTCACCGTCTCGTCGATTTTCCGGGCATCCGAGTCCAGCCAGCGATAGACAGCTTTGCAATTGTCGAGGACTTTCTTGACGTCTTCATTCGAATAGCTTGGACCAAGATATAAATGGGAGAGAGGGGCGGTTCTCGCGTGCTTCGTTTTTTGCCCACGAGCCAGCGATGCGGCACCGAGGGCCGTTCCTTCATTTCCCGCCGCTGGCTGCACAAAGATTTTATCGAAGCCGGATTTCTGCTCCAGCGCGGAGACGAGAAGCGGATTGAGAAAAAGGCCGCCCGCCAAACAAAGATGCTGTATGCCGTGACGTGTTCGAAGAGAGTCCGCTAAGTCCGTGATGACGATTTCGCAAGCTCGTTGCAGGCTTGCCGCCAACGCCGCGCGCTTGGCGTCGCCGATTTCGGCGTTTGGGGACGATACGCCAATTTTATCGTAGAACTTTTTCGAGAATGCCAAACGGCCGGAAAATCCCGTGGTGAAAAAACTCGAGTCGAGTTTGAGGGACACGCCCGACTTGCGGCGAAACATCTGAAGAAATATATCGAGGAAATCAGGCTCCGCCGTAAGGCTGAGCCATTGCGTCTTGTGCTCATGCTCGTGGGGGCGATAGCCGATCAACTCGGTGACTTGCGAATAGACCCACGCGAGGGAATTTGGAAAGTGCGTGTTGCGCTCGACGCGGATCTGTTGGCCTTCGCCGATGGCGAGCATTCCGGTGCGGCCACCTCCGCGTTCATCGCAGGTGAGAATCAATGCGCGATCGAACGGCGAGGCGTAAAACGCGCTAGCCGCGTGGCAAAGATGATGATCGAAATGCAGGACGGGAACGCGGGCGTCTCCGGAAAGCAACCGGAGGATTCGCTGATTGTTCAGGTCGCGGGCAAGTTCGCCGAGTGCTTTGCTTTCATAGTAGGCACTGGAAATCGGGGCGACGGGCAGAAATCGCGCATGGAAAACGGAGCCGCGCACCCAAGAATGCCACGGCTTGCCGGCGACAGCGATGGCGTCGAGGTCACGCCAATTGATTCCGGCGCGCTCCAAGCAAAAGCGAATTGCGGCGCGAGGAATGCCGGATGCGATGCGAACACGCTCGAGTTTGGATTCTTCGATGGCAGACGAGAAACCGGCGTCGCCAAGAAGGGCGGCAGCCGTGTCGTGCTCCAGCGCGGATAATCCGAGGAAGTACATTCACAGCACAGAGAAGCTACGGATTGTCGGCGCGTGCAAACGAGCGGCCATTGGTCAGAATGCCGCGGAGTCCCATCAAAATCAGACGAGGCTGGCTGACACAAACGCGCCAGAGAACTTTTAGGGCCTCGTCGCGCGAATACTGGCTGAGGGAGCGCTTGGCGGGCGCGTTGAGAGAATCGACCAGCCGGCTGTAATCATCCTGCGTGAAGCGGTGCATGGCGCGGCGAATCAGAAGGTGCATATCCAGTTCGCGCCGCAGTTCGCGCAACTCGCGGCTTGCGCCGCCACCGAGAATCGCTTCGGCGACTCCGGCTGCTCCGCGCAAACCAGTGACGATGCCTCCCACGGTGCTTACCTTGACTTGATCGGCGGCGTCGCCAACGAGAAAGACTTCCCCTCCGGCGAGTTTCTTCCGCACAGGAACCCAACGCGTGTACACCGGGATGCGGGCGCCTTGAAAGGCGAGTGGCTCGAGATTGCGCTTCACCAAAAATGCTTCGAGATGCTTGCGGGCCTCCGAACCTACTTCGCCGATCAAACCGAGCGCACCACGCTCGGCGGATTCAGGTATCAGCCAGTAAAAATACGGCGTGTCGGCGGGAACGAACCAGACACGGACGGTATCGGGCGACATGTCTTTGGGAAGCGGGACAATGGCCTGGACGAGCGGGACCGTTTTAGACTTGGACCATCCCGCCGCACGGGCGACGCGACTGGAGGATCCATCTCCAGCGACAACTGTTTGCGCGGAAAATTGCTCGGTGCG
Source organism: Candidatus Acidiferrales bacterium (assembly GCA_035933995.1). Lineage (GTDB taxonomy): Bacteria > Acidobacteriota > Terriglobia > Acidiferrales > UBA7541 > DAHUXN01. Next base: position 9,343 of record DASYYI010000084.1, read on the forward strand.
GTTTTCCTTGGCGTGCTGCAACTCAAGAGTGATCTTGCTCTTCTCCGCCTTGAGGCCGCGGAAATTTCTACCGAGGGCTATTTGCGCTCCCGCCTGCTGCGCGTGCTTGGCGAGGGAATGAATGAGCGCGGAGCGCTCAATAATCAAATCCGGCTGGTCGAGAGTGATGGAGGCGGCGCGGCCGTCGGTGAAAAGCTCAAATTTGCGAATTTCGTTGACGATGCTCGGCGAGCCAACTTCACCCAAAATGTCATTCATACGCCGCGTGACAATCAGAGTACGAGCGGCAGGATCAATGCTGGGGGATTGTTCGAAGACACGAACCGCCACGTTGGCACGGGCGAGCAAGTACGCGGTGAAAAGGCCGGCAGCAGAACCGCCGACTACGGCGACGGGGCCGCTGGTCTTGAGAGCGGGGCGGCTGTTCGATGGCTGATCAGGCGATGACAAGGGCATCCTCTTGCACTGGAGTCTGTTGCGTGACCCGCTACTCTACCTAGGATGGGGCTTGAAGTGACCGCTAACGTCACTTTCGAGATATCCGACGCGGGCAGCCATACCACCATCACAGGGAAGGTAAGCGAGTATAGCGTATCTGCCTGCTTGCGCAAGATAGGACTCCGCAGGTCAGTCAGAACCCGTGGGACGAAGTAATTCAAAGACTTTCGGCTGGCGCTCGTAGGGGGAGCGCTCCAAGAAAACTGTGGCAGCGGCACCCGAGAGAAACAGCACGCCGCAGAGAGCGTAGACCTGCAGCGAAGACAAGTATGTCACCAGAAGGGCAAGCACACCAAAGAGACAACCTAAGCCGTAAAGGAAGAGGACGGCACCTCTGTGGCCAAAGCCCAGATTCGACAGGCGATGGGCGGTGTGGTCCTTGCCTGGAGACGTAAACGGTAACAGACCACGACGCAAACGGGAGATGGTAATTAGCGTAGTGTCAAAAATCGGCACGCCAAGGATCAAAACTGGAACAAGCCAGTCCGCCAGAAAATATCCATCGGCAGGCCGCAGTTTCAACCCGAGAGCCGCCATCAAGAATCCAAGAAACATGGCCCCACCATCACCCATGAAAATCTTCGCTGGAGAAAAATTCCACCGCAAGAAACCCAAAGCCGCGCCCAGCGTTGCAGCCGCAAGCGTGCAGACGAGGATTTGGCCGTTAAGCAGCGCGGCGACGGTGAAAAAAGCCGCAGCCACGGCGGCGATGCCGGCGCAAAGACCATCCATGTGATCGAGAATGCTGAACGCCGCAGTGATTCCAACGACCCAGAAAAGAGTCAGCACGATATCCAGGACGGTGCCGAGCCTTCCCGGCAGAAAATAGGCAAAAACCTGGGCGTGAATTCCAGACGCTATGAGAACGCACGCGGCCAAAGGCATGGTGACGAATAGCTTAACCTGATGATGAAGCATGCCGATGTCGTCCAGTATGCCGGTGATGGCGAGGAGTGTGGCGCCCGCGAGAACTGCCAGAATCTCAGCTCGGGTGTTGTTGTGCATGGTGACAACGACGGCCAGGACAAAGCCAGCGTAAATGGCGGCCCCACCGAGAAGCGGCATGGGCTTCACGTGGACCTTGCGCGGGTCGGGCTTATCTACCATGCCGACATGCAGGGCGAACCGGCGCACCGGGGCTGTCAAACTGAGTGAGGCGAGGAGGGCGATAACGAAAGCAATCCAGATGGTCGACATGAGCAAACTCCGAAACTAACGAGCCGTGAGCATTTTTTCGAGGCGTTCTTTTACTTGTTCTGGTTTTCTGTCGGCAAAATACCAATCCATGGTGCGGCGCAACCCATCGCGGAATTTCACCCTCGGCTCAAAGCCGAGAAGTTGTTTGGCGAGAGAGTTATCCGCGACGCGGTTTGCCGGACCCGTGGGCATATTACGCAGAAACTTGAAGTCCGCCTTTTTGCCCGCGTATTCCAGCGCAAGCTGAGCGGCGTCGATGACGCGGACGCGCTCCATGGTGCCGAGATTCACGGCGGTGCCGTCGTTGATTTTTTCCGCGGCCAGAATGGTGCCGTTGACGATATCGTCCACGTAAGTCCAATTGCGGATCTGCTGGCCGTCGCCCCAAATCTCGAAGGGATTCTGGCCCACGAATGCGCGGCCAATCATGGCGATCACAGCGTGATTCTCCACGCCGCGCGGACCGTAGACAGTGAAGTAACGGCATGAGGCAGCGCCGAGTTTATATTCGCGATGGTACGCCTGAAGCGTCATTTCAGCCATCAATTTTGCCCAGCCGTACATATTATCGGCGTCGTGTGGCGCTTTGACATCGGCTTCCTTGAGATAAATTTCCTTGGTGGTGTCTGTCTGCATGTAATTCGGGTAGACGCAGCCCGAAGAGGCATAACAGACTTTCTCGACACCAGCCTTCACCGCTTCCCAGAAAACAAGCCCATCGAGGAAGAGATTGGAAGCCGGGCCCGCCTGATGCAAATCAACGTAGCCGCGTCCGCCATGATCGGCGGCGAGATGAAATACGACTTGGATGTCCTTCATGGCGCTGCGGGTTACGCCGGGTTCCCGCAAATCCGCTTCGATGAAGCTGACTCTTCCGGCTTTGACGTGATTCTGGATGTTTTCCAATCTGCCGCTCGACAGATCGTCGGCGACGCGAACTTGCGCGCCGCGCTCGAGCAACTGGTCCACAAGATTTGAACCGATGAAAGAGGCGCCGCCGGTGACGAGTACCTTCTTATTTTTCCACATGAGGACTGCTCCCGCATTCAGGAGGGTGAATGCCTTCGATGAGTGCGACGAATTTCTGTAACTCGTTTACTCTAGCATAGTTTTCCGCTGCTTTGCGGGCGCGTTCACCCATCGCAGCCAGCCGGGCCGGATCGCTCTTGAGTGTCCGGATAGCGTCAGCGACCTCCGATGGTTTGTCAGGATCGACGACAAGGCCGCAATCAGCCGCGCGCACAATCCGTGCGACGTCAGTATCTTCCGGGGCAACGGCGAGAATTGGACGGCCCGCGGCCAGAATCGAATAGAGCTTGCTGGGCACGACGACGCCGCCAAGCCCACGCCGGATGGTGACGATGTGGACGTCTCCCGCGGCCATGACGCACGGTATTTCCTCTGGCGGCCGGAAAGGCAAAAAACGCACCGTCGCCGAGTCACGGCTCGATTCTTCGAGGCGTGCGCGGCTGGCCCCATCCCCCACGAAAATCACGCGTGTGCCATTCGCAGGAAGCAGCTTTGAGGCTTCGAGCAGGGTGTCCCAGGCACCGTAAAATCCGAGATTGCCCGCATGAAGCACTACAAAATCGGCGGCGCCACGTATCTCGCCGATTGCGGGATGGTTTTGAGGCGGCGGGGCAGCCGGAAGCGAAGTGCCGTCGCGAACCACGACGACACGCTCGGGATCGACGCCCTTTGTGAGGATGCGGTCACGCATGTCGTCGCCGAGAACGATGACTCGCGCGGCTCGGCGCAAAGCAGCCCTGTGAAGGCGTTCCCAGAGGGCAACCCAACTTCGGGGACGGACAATGTCGCCGCCCAGGGCCATATCGGGATAAAGATCACGGATGTTATAGACAAAAGGAATGCCCTTGATTCGAGCGATCGTCGCACCGACGATTCCGTTAAAAGGAGGGTCGGTCATGGCAAGAACGAGGTCGGCCTTAATAAGCATGGCGCGAGGAACGGCGAGAGCGGTGTAGGAAAGATAGTTGGCCACGCGGCGGCGCATTTGGTGACGAGGACAAGTGGTAGAACCCACACGCTCGACGGTGAGATTGCCCACGACGCTACGGTGAAGGAAAGCGAAAGGATAGCGCTCATCCGGATCGTATGACGGACGCCCGGCCAGAACGGTAACCTGGTGACGCTTCGATAAGGTATCGGCGATCACCGCGGCAATTTTCGCCGTCGCGGATGTGTCCGGTGGAAAATATTGGTTGAGCAATAAAATGTTCACAGCAGTTCCGCGTTACTGTTGAAGTATGCCGAGGCCACGTTACGAATCCGTGTGCTCACGATTTTGTATCCAAAACAGCGGTAGAAGGTTCTTCGCGCGTGATCTCTTGCGATTTTTTCTCCAGCAGAAAATTCCCTAAAACCAAAACGTCCATTTTGGTGCGATCGAAACAGGCCAGGGCTTCTTCAGGCCGGCAGACTATCGGCTCGTTGTCGTTAAACGACGTGTTCAGCAAAACAGGAACGCCAGTGAAGTCGCCGAAAGCGCGGATGAGCCGCCAATAGAGCGGATGAGTTTCGCGGCTGACGGTCTGCAAGCGCGCGGTGCCATCAACATGCGTTGGCGCAGGAATTACCACGCGCTTCGATGGACGCACCGGATACGCGAAGGTCATGAACGGCGATGGATGGGTGCGTTCGAAATATTCTCCGGTGGCTTCCTCGAGAATCGAAGGAGCAAAAGGCCGGAAGGTCTCGCGATGTTTGATGCGGCGGTTGAGTATTTCTTTCATTTGCGCGCGGCGGGGATCGGCGAGGATGCTGCGGTTTCCCAAAGCGCGCGGACCCCACTCGGCACGGCCCTGAAACCAACCGACAATTTTCCCCTGAGCGACATGCTTGGCCGTGGCCTGCACGAGCGCGTCTTCTTGGAGTTCGGTGACTTGAACATCTTCGGAATCCGAGCCGCGGCTCGAAACGGCTTTGCGAATATCGTCAGGCGTAAAACCGGGTCCCCAGAAGGCATGATTCATCTCAAAGCCGCGCGGTTGTCGGAGAATTTGATGGTACACGGCAAACGCTGCACCGAGAGAAAGGCCGCCATCGCCAGCAGCAGGCTGGACGTAGATGCGCTCGAAAGGCGTGCGTTCGAGAATTTTGCCATTCGCCACGCAATTGAAGGCGACGCCGCCGGCCAGGCAGAGCGTTTTCGCCTTAGTTCGCGCGTGGAGGGCGTTCACGTTGGCCAATAAGATTTCTTCGAGATGCGCCTGCATGGACGCGGCCAAGTCCTTGTGGCGCTGTTCGAGAGGCTGTTCGGGGGCGCGAGTATGGCCAAGGCGTTCCTCGAGAAGCGGCGAGAAGAGGCGGCCGAGCACCGGCGTTTCATTCGCCTTCTTCCAGGTCATTTCCGGGCCGCTCTTATGATGCGTGAAATAACGAAGGTTGAGACGGAAGCCGATGGGAGCTTCGGCGCGAACGACGTCGCGGAGCTCGTCAAGGTACACCGGCGAGCCATAAGCGGCAAGGCCCATTACCTTGTATTCATCACCGAACTTCCAGAAGCCCAGATACTGGGTCATGGCGGTATAGAACATTCCGAGCGAATGGGGAAATGCGATGGAGCCATCGACGCGAATTTGCGAGCCCTCGCCGACTCCCCACATGGTGCTCGCGAAATCACCCAAACCGTCGGCAGAGAGCACGGCGGCATGGTCAAAAGGGGAGACAAAAAACGTGCTGGCCAGATGAGCCTGGTGGTGTTCAATGCGATGAAATTGCGCGCGAATGCTTCGCGGGTCCAAATCGAATGCAGTGGCCAGCTCTTCTTTCATTCCGGCAAAGCGCGACAGAACTTTGAGACGTTCAAGGGCGAAGTGGGGCATGCGCAGGGCGAAGCGCAACTTTGTACCGAGGCGCGCCCACGGATTGCGCGGAACTGCGATGTGATCGACTTGAGATAATTTGACTCCAGCGGTTTCCAGACAGTATTGGATGGCCTTAACCGGCAATCCCGCGGCGTACTTCACGCGATTGAGGCGCTCTTCTTCGACCGCGGCGACAAGGCGACCATCCACGACGATAGCTGCCGACGCATTTGCGTGGTATGCGTTGATTCCCAAGATAATCATGCGCCTATCAATTCCCTGTTGCTGAAGTTCGGAATGCCTGTTGGTTGCCGTGATTAGGATAGCGCGGAAGCGGCCTTCCTGTCCTTATCGATCGGGCGTTCGGTGACTCCGGTCAAATTTCTGCGGACCCATTCGTTGAGCACAAATAGGCTCCATGGCCGCGACCAGCTTGTGCGCCCGGCCAAGAAATTCTGCCAGACAGTCCTAACTTCCTTCTTGTCGATGATATCGCCGAGGGTTTGGTCACAATTTGTGAGTCCAGATTCGACGCGGTCTCGCAGCGGGCCACGCAGCCAATGTTCCCAAGGCAACGTGAATGTACGCTTGGTTTGGGACGCAATCTCTTTTGGCAAGAGGTCTCCAAGCGACTCAATCAGCAGGGCCTTGCGCACGCCATTCCTGTTTTTTGCAGACGCGGGAAGACTGAGCGTCAATTCGACGAGCGGATGGTCCAAGAATGGAACGCGAACCTCGAGCGAATGGCGCATGCTCATGGTATCCGTGTCTCGAAGGAGCATATTGACGAGATAGGAGCGAATTTCCAGCCAGGAAACAGCAGTGAAAGGATCGAGTTGGGCGGCTTCGGCGGCGGCAGCGTTCATCCAGGCGGACCACAATGAGCTCTCCCAGCCAGGGCGATTGGCGCGAAGAAGCTGCGATACGGTTCGTGACGGGAAGAGCGTTCGCGTGAAGAAATACGGGTGCGGGAAATCGTCCGGACCCGAAAACGCGCCGGCGAGTTTGAGAACTGAATCGGGATGCGATGTGCACGTGGCCCACGCGCGAAAAGGCGCGTTTCCGGCCTTGCGGAACGGGGATGGGAGCAATCGCGAGAACGCCATCATACGTGCCACCCGGGGAGTGGAACTGAATGTGGAGTAGCCGCCGAAAATTTCATCGCTGCCCAGGCCAGAGAGAGCAACTTTGAGACCGGCTTGGCGCGCCGCCCAGGATACGAAATAAGTATTTATGCCATCGACGCTGGGCTGATCGAAAGCGGCAACGGCATCGTCGAGACGCAACTGCATTTCATCGCCGCTCAGAAGCAACTCAGAATGCTCGGTTCCGAGAAGATCCGCC
>DASYYI010000147.1:0-1607 GCA_035933995.1 Candidatus Acidiferrales bacterium
CGACACATCTTTTCCGTAGGCGCGCCACGGCACCGCCTCCTCCGCGACGCGCAACGCCCAGTCGAATATTTTGCGCTTCAGTCCAGTTTCCTGATGGCCCTTTTCTACGATATTCGCGTACGTCTTCTCGAACACGCGCGGCACGGCCGCCGCGATCGTCGGACGCACTTCGATCAGCGCCTTCGCGGCATCCTCGATTTTCTCCAGATACGCAACCGTAACGCCGTGGAAAAGCGCTGTGTAATCGAATATCCGCTCGTAGACGTGCGAAAGCGGCAGAAACGAGAGCTGCACATCACCCGGAAAGTATCCGACCGCCGAAGTCGCGTCGATCGAATTCGACGTCAGATTTGCATGCGTCAGCATCACGCCCTTCGGCTCGCCTGTCGTCCCCGACGTATAAATCAGCGTGGCCAGTTGCTGCGGTTGTACGTCAGCCGCCGCGCGCCGGTACTCCGCGATGTCCGCATCATTCGCCGCGGCAATCAGCGTCGCGTAATCGAGAAACTCGCCGCGCAATTCCTCCGGCGCATTAACGCAAATGATTTTCTCGAGCGCCGGAATTTTCGCGCGACACGCCGCCACCTTTCGCGCTTGCGCTTCCCCGGAGACAATCGCCACCTTCACGCCCGCGTCATTCCAAATATATTCGAGCCGCTCCGGCGATTCGTTGTAGTAAATCGGCACATCTATCGCGCCCAGTCCCAGCACGGCAAAATCCGCGACGTGCCATTCCGGCGAATTCGGCGCAAAAAGTCCTGCGCGATCTCCCGATTTCACACCCAGCGCCGCCAACGCCTTCGACAGCCCCGCAATCCTCCGCAACATTTCCGCCGACGAATATGCCTGCCAACCCGCCGCCGCTCGATACATTTGCGCGCGCGGATTGGGATGCTGATCAATCGCGTCCAGAAAACATTTCGTCAGTGCGGGATATTTCGCCGAACGATCCGTCATAAGTTTCGCCACTCTAGCGTAGCATCGTCGCCCGCGCAACCTCGCCAACTGTGCTTGCGTTCCTAGTCACTAAATCACCAGCCACTGATCACCGCTCACCGCCCACTGATCAATGGCCGCTGGCCACTGGCCACCAGCCGCGCTAATATAACTCTTCCCCCGGGAGGGTCCATGTCCAAGGTCGCCACCGAAGACAGCGCTACCTACCAGCCCATGCGCGCGCCGCGTGGCACGCAAATTTCCTGCAAAGGCTGGCAGCAGGAAGCCGCTCTCCGCATGCTGATGAACAATCTCGATCCCGAAGTCGGCGAGCGCCCCGAGGACTTGGTCGTCTATGGCGGGCGCGGCAAAGCGGCGCGCAACTGGGAATGTTTTCACGCCATCGTGAAGTCCCTCCGCGATCTTGAAAACGACGAAACCCTTCTCGTACAGTCCGGCAAACCTGTTGGCATTTTTCGCACGCATCCCTACGCGCCGCGCGTGCTCATCGCCAATGCGAATCTTGTCGGCCACTGGGACGACTGGAAACACTTCAACGAACTCGAACGCGCCGGCCTGACCATGTACGGCCAGATGACCGCCGGAAGCTGGATTTACATCGGCACGCAGGGAATTCTGCAAGGCACGTACGAAACATTCGCCGCCGCCGC
>DASYYI010000149.1:0-10235 GCA_035933995.1 Candidatus Acidiferrales bacterium
CCTCGGTCAGGTCACGCCCGCAAACATTGCGGCCAACAAACAGAACAACGGCCCGGATGATCTCCAGACGAAAGAGCAAATCATCAAATATCTGAAGAACTCCTTCGCGCTGGGACACAAAGCCATCTCCACGATCACGGCGCGCAACGCGACCGCTGTGGTGAGCAAGCCGCCGATTCCGTTCCTGACCACGCGGCTGGCATTGGCCAGTTTTGGCTGCACGCATGCGTTCGACCATTATGGGCAAATGGTGGAGTACTTGCGGATGAATGGAGTTGTTCCGCCCGCGAGCAAGGGCCAGCCGCCAGCGAATCCGTCATCAAAGTGAAGAGCGTTGATGGGTTTCGTTCGCGACGCCGGCTTCCAACATTCGACAGCCGCGTTAAGGAGAAGTCTTGTGAAACACCTTGCGGCGAATGTCCGGCCAGAATTCCTTCATTTCGTTGGACACGCCGTCCCACATAATCAGCATTCCCCACGTGCCTAAATTTCGCGAGAGCGTTCGGTCTTCCGGGGCGTGGTAAATATTGGAGATTCCCGCGGCAGCCGCATTGCCGACAATTTCCGAATAATTGAATCGCGAATGCCCTGAATCCGTGCGCGCCACAAATAACCGGTTAAGCGAATAGTACGCGCGATGGGAGAAGCCGCCTTTTTTCATCTGGTAGTAGCGCGGATCTTCATGCAGCAAACTTGGAAAAATGGCCGTGGTCATGTAAGTGCCGATTCCGTTGTCGGCGTAGGACGCTCCGTAGCGTTTTCCGTAAGCGCCCCATCCTTGTCCCCACGATTTGGGAGAATCGTTTGCCTGGTCCAGGGCGGCGAGAAAACCGATGAACGGGTACGTGAAGTAGTCGGTCACTCCGGCAGTAGCAAGCCTGAACTTCTGGCCGCTTGAAATGGGCGGAAGCGTGGTGGCGCTTTCGACAGTGCCGTAATTTGGCATCACTTCGAATATGCGGTCGTTGACGGTTCCGGTTTCCTTCTCCAAGTCGCTCTTCTTTTTTTTCTCCTGATCACCGGTCGGAGTTTGCATTTTAGGGGTTTGCTGAGCGGATGGAAGGGACGAACGCGGGTGCTGTTGTTGCGCCCTTGCAAAAGGAGCCAGCAACAACGGCGCGATCAGAATCAGAAGGAGTGTCTGGATTAATCTGTAGCGTCGATCGTTCATTCGCGAGTTCGAGTGAACGCCCATTCTCGCAATTCTCGAGCAAAAATCTAAGGGATATCGACGCACAGTTTCCAAAGAAGACAAATGACCAGGGGCAGCTCGACTTGCCTTCCGGTTCCAATGCATTCCCACGCTCTTTCTGATGGACCATTTTAGCGCCCCATCGCACTCAGGCTTGGTAAACGATTTTGCCAGCGACGATTGTCGCTACTGGGCCGCCGCGGAAATTGCGGCCGTCGAAGGGCGTGTTGCGCGAACGGCTGGGGGATTCAGCCGCGCGGTAAGTCCAGGCGCGGTCCGTGGAAAAAATTGTGATGTCAGCGGCACTGCCTTCGGCGAGTTTGCACTCCGTTTTTTTACTGAGGCCAAGGACGCGCGCTGGGCCGGTGGTAAATAATTCCACCATGCGCATTAGCGAAATGCGATTTGCGTGGACGATCTGTTCGAGAGTGATAGCAATGGCGGTTTCAAATCCGGTGATGCCGAAGGGCGCGCGGTCGAATTCGACGTCTTTACTTGCAGGATGATGCGGCGCGTGATCCGTGGCGATGGCGTCCACGGTGCCGTCGGCGAGGCCTTCGAGGAGCGCGTCGCGATCGTCGCGCGAAGCGAGCGGCGGATTCATCTTGAAGCGCGAATCATATTGGACGTCTTCGTCGATGAGGGTGAAATGATGTGGCGTCACCTCGCACGTAACAGCGAGGCCCCGGCGCTTGGCTGCGCGAACATGTTCGAGCGAGCCGCGCGTCGAGAGATGCGCGATGTGCAGCCGCGCGCCGGTAAGTGCGGCGATTTCGATGTCGCGGCCTGCGCAAATGGATTCGGCGGCGGCGGGCATGCCTTTCAGGCCGAGGCGAATGGAACGCGGACCTTCGCGCATCACGCCACCGGCAGCCAGAGAAGAATCCTCGCAGTGGTCAATGACTGTCAAATCTAGCGAGCCGCAATAATCCATCACTTGCCGCAACAGGCGCGCGGTGGCGACGGGGCGGCCGTCGTCGCTGACAGCGACGGCACCGGCCTGTTGCATCGCAGCGATGTCGGCGAGTTGCTCGCCTTTGCTTTCCTTCGAGGCAGCGCCGATGGGCCACACGCGAACAGGCGAGATGGCCGCGGCGCGTTCCATGATGGAGCGCGTCACGGAAGCATTGTCGTTAACGGGCTGCGTGTTGGGCATGGGGCAAATCGCGGTGAACCCTCCGCGCGCTGCGGATTGTGTGCCGGATTCGATTGTCTCGGAAACCTCCTGGCCCGGCTCGCGCAGATGGCAATGGAGGTCGATGAAACCGGGTGCGACAACGCAATTCGCAGCGTCGAGAACGAGAGCGTCAGCAGCGGAAATTCCGGCGGCGAGTTTCGCGATGCGGCCTTTGTCGATCAGAACGTCGAGGCCTGCGTCCGTCTTCGAGGCAGGGTCGAGAACGCGGCCGTTTTTAATGAGCAGCATGCGGGGAATCCTTTGCTTGTTCTTGCGGCTCGGCGGAGCCGGCAATCAGTTCGAAAAGAATGGCCATGCGGATGGCGAGGCCGTTGGTTACCTGCTCGAGAATGCAAGATTGGAGGCCATCGGCGACAACAGGATCGATTTCGAGACCGCGAATCATCGGGCCAGGATGTAAAACGATGGCGTTCGATTTCGCAAGGCGAACGCGCGAGGGCGTGAGTTGATAGCGGAGAATATATTCGTCCGCTGAAAGTGAAGGCTCGTGGAGCCGTTCCTGCTGGATGCGCAGAGCCATGATGACGTCGGCGCCGTCGAGTGCCTCTTCGAGGCGCGGAACACGGCGAATGCCGGGTGCGAGGGAATCAAGTTCGCGCGGCAGCCACATGGCCGGGCCGCACAGCGTGATGTGCGCGCCGAATTTCGAGAGAAGGTGAACGTTGGAGCGCGCGACGCGGCTGTGCAGGATGTCTCCGATGATGGTGATGTTGCAATTGTCGAGACTGCCAGAGCGATCGCGGATAGTGAGCGCATCGAGCAGCGCCTGCGTGGGATGCTCGTGCGTGCCGTCGCCGGCATTGATGACCGGTACGTCGACGCGATGCGAAATGAATTCCGCTGCGCCTGAAGAACTGTGGCGAATCACGATGGCATCAGGCTTCATGGCCTCAAGCGTAAGCACCGTATCGCTGAGCGATTCGCCTTTTTTCAAGCTGGAGGATTCGGCTTGCAAATTCATCTGGTCGGCGCCGAGGCGTGATGCGGCGGTCGAAAAACTGATGCGCGTGCGCGTGGAATTCTCAAAGAAAGTGAGCGCGACGGTCTTGCCGCGCAGGGTGGCTAGCTTTTTCAGGGGGTAGCGCTGGAATTCCTGGAAAGGCTTCGCCTGATCGAGAAGGAAGGTGATCTGTTCGCGGGTCAGCGGCTCAATGGCCAGCAAATGGCGGAAGCGATGCGACACAGTCTCCCTCGGATGTGAATTCGCTGCGTTTCAGTCCACACGGTCCATAACCATAACGCGCTCTTCGTGGTCGATCTCGTTCAGGCGAACTTCGATAATCTCGGCGTCGGTCGTTTCGACCGTACGGCCGATGAAACTGGCCTCGACGGGCAATTCGCGATGGCCGCGGTCAATCAACACGCAAAGCCTGATGCGGCGCGGGCGGCCCAAATCGAAGAGGCCATTCATGGCGGCGCGCACGGTGCGGCCGGTATAGAGAACGTCGTCGACGAGCAGCAGATCGCGATCGTCGACGGGAAACGGGATCTCGCTCGACTGCACCACTGGCTGCGGGGCGACCGTGGAAAGATCGTCGCGGTAAAGCGTGATGTCGAGCGTGCCCACGGGAATTTCGGCTTTGGAGGAGGCGCGAATCGATTTCGCGAGGCGTTCAGCGAGCGGAATGCCGCGGCGGCGAACGCCGATGAGCGCGAGATCCTTTGCGCCGCCGGTGTTTTCGACGATTTCATGCGCCAAACGTTCGAGTGTGCGGCGAATTTCGTCCGCGGACATGAGTTGGCGTTTCTCAATGATGCGCATAGGGCGCCCTATCGTAACACACAGGCGGAAACCACGAGAGCCGACACAATGCAGACAGCGGAGTGAAAGTGGCATGGATCGAGTTTGCGTGGTAGACTCTTTCGCGGTGAGCCTGCCTGCAAGCGCCCGGCGGCCCACGGACGTTGACCTCAGCGTCCGTATCGGATCCCTCCTTCTTTCCAACCCTGTAATCGCCGCCAGCGGAACGTTTGGCTACGGCGTCGAATTCGCGCATCTGGTCGATTTGAATGCCCTCGGCGGAATCGTGGTGAAGGGACTGTCCGCCCGGCCTCTCGCGGGAGCGCCTGCGCCGCGCTTGTGCGAAACCACTGGCGGAATGCTGAACGCGGTCGGTCTGCAGAACATCGGCGTCCGGGCCTTCGTTGCCGAAAAGCTGCCAGAGTTGCGCAAATATCGCACGACGGTGATAGCGAACGTTTTCGGACACACGGTTGCCGAATACGTGGAAGTAATTCGCGTGCTGGAGGACGCAGAAGGCCTTGCCGCCTATGAGTTGAACATTTCCTGCCCGAACGTGGATCACGGAGGAGCAGAGTTTGGCTTGGATTCAGTTTCGACTACAGAAGTCGTAACCGCCGCACGGCAGGCAGGGAAACGGCCATTATGGGTGAAGCTGGCCCCCAACGCTGACGTCAAGGCAATAGCGCAGGCGGCTGAAGCGGCGGGGGCGGATGCGCTTACCGTTGCCAATACCTACCCAGCCATGAGCATTGATCCCCTGTCCGGAAGGTCAAGATTGGGTCGTCGGACAGGGGGGCTGTCGGGTCCAGCGATAAAGCCGCTGACGCTGAGGCTGGTCTACGAAGCTAGCCGGGCGGTAAAGCTGCCTGTGATTGGTCTAGGGGGTATACAAACGGCCGCTGACGCTGTGGAGTACATGATAGCCGGAGCCACTGCAATTCAGGTGGGAACGGCTCACTTCGCCGATCCAAAGACGTCGGAAAGCGTGGTGGAGGGTTTACGGCACCACTGTAAGGAGTTAAGTCTATATGCAATCAATGATTTACGGAGGACGCTCGAGTAAAATTGTCGCTAGATTCAAGGAAGATATGTATTGAGGCACCGGTCGGGTTAATGTAGAATAGTCATTGATTTATAAAGAGTTACAAAACTATGAGACCAAAACGAACAGTAATCCGGCAAACGGTCTTGACCGTAGTTGCAGCGCTCGTTTTTGTCCCAGCGATGAAGGCGCCTGCTCGTTCAGCGAATGCGGAAACTATGTCAGCGGGCAACTACGCCGCGATGAACCCCGCCCTGGCAAACCCCAATCCTCGATTACAGCCAAAGCCGCTGAAGACATGGGTGTGCCTGTCCAGTTGGTACGGGGGGGACTTCGACGGACAGGTGACGGCGAATGGCGAAATCTATGATATGTATGCCCAGACGGCGGCCCACCCTAGCCTTCCGCTAGGATCCGTGGTAAGAGTAGAGAATCTGCGCACGCACAAGAGCGCCATTGTGAGAATTAATGACCGGGGCCCATACGTACCGGGCCGCTCTTTGGACGTCTCGTATCAGGTAGCGCGGGAGCTGGGATTCGCTCACCGCGGGGTCGCCCGTGTGAGAATAGAGTTGTTAAAGGTGCCACCATCGAAGACACTGCACGAAGGCAACTGATTGTCGCGCTGGACTTTCCCCGTCTTTCTGAAGCTATTCAACTTATTCGCAAATTAAAAGGCCGCATTGGCTTGGCCAAGGTCGGCAGCCAGCTCTTCACCGCCGAAGGCCCGGAGGCTGTGAAACGCGTCGCGCGGCTGGTCCCCGGCATATTCCTCGATCTGAAGTTCTGCGACATTCCGAATACGGTGGCGGGAGCAGTCGCCGCAGCCGCCCAACTGCCCAAGGTGCGCATGCTGACACTTCACACAACCGGCGGTCTGGAGATGATGCATGCGGCCAAAGACGCACTGAAGGGAGCCAAGAACGCGCCTACCCTACTGGGAGTAACCGTTCTGACCAGCTTGGATGACGCAGCTTTAGCACGTATAGGAGTTGCAGGCCCTGTTGAAAGCCGAGTTGTGGCCTTGGCGCTTCTCGCCCAAGAAGCCGGCATGGACGGGATCGTTGCGTCAGCGCGCGAGGTAGCAACGGTTCGCATGGCAGTCGGGCCGAAGATGCGAATCGTCGTGCCGGGGGTACGTCCCGCAATGCCCGGCGGAAAAGGTAACGCAGATGACCAGGCACGGGTCGCCACGCCAGGGAGCGCGATCCGTTCTGGCGCTGATTATCTGGTCGTCGGACGGCCAATTACCGGAGCCACTAATCCGGCGAAGGCTGCCGACGTAATTCTTCTCGAAATGAAAGCCGCGAGAAAATCCCGCTCCTAACAATATTCTCCGTCGTTTTGGTTTCTTGAGCCTCGTATAGATTTCGCCAGTTTGACCAACCGCAGCGGGTCGGCTAGCCTACATCCGCGCGAAGTGTATCCGTGCGCGCCCAAGTTATGGCTAAACACGTCATCGTTGGAACCGCTGGACACATCGACCACGGGAAATCCGCGCTTGTCGAGGCGCTGACAGGAACGCATCCGGACCGCTTGGAGGAAGAGAAGCGGCGTGGAATCACCATTGACCTGGGATTTGCGTTTCTCGATTTCGCCGATGTGCGCCTGGGATTTGTGGACGTGCCGGGACACGAGCGGTTCGTGCGGAACATGTTGGCGGGCGCAGGCGGAATCGACGTGATGCTGCTGGTGGTGGCGGCGGATGAGTCGATCAAGCCGCAGACGCGGGAGCATTTCGATATTTGCCGCCTGCTGGGCATTAAACGCGGAATCGTCGCGATCACGAAAGCGGATTTGGTCGAGCCGGACGTTTTGGGGCTGGTGAAGCTGGAAATCGAGGAATTCGTTCGCGGGTCATTTCTCGAGGGCGGGCCGATTTTGGGAGTGAGCGCCAAGACGGGGGCGGGCATCGAGGAATTAAAGCGGGAATTAGTCGAGGCCGCTGCGACAGTTTCGGGAAGAGACGCTTCGAAGCATGTGAGATTGCCGATTGACCGCGCGGTTGCCATGAAGGGGTTTGGCACAGTGGTTACAGGGACGCTGATTTCGGGCACGCTGCGAACCGGGGATGAAGTGGAGCTGTTTCCGGCAAGACGACGGCTGCGCGTGCGCGGGTTGCATTCCGGCGGCCATGCTGTATCCAAGGCGGAAGCAGGACAAAGAACCGCGGTGAATCTGGCGGACATTGAGGTGGGAGAAATTGAGCGTGGGATGGTTTTGGCGACGCCCGGAGTTTTTCAAACGACGAAACGAATCGATGCGCGAATGACGCTGCTGCCCTCATCGCGGGCGCTGAAGAACCGAACGCGCGTACATTTCCACCACGGGACAGCAGAGACAGTGGCGAGCGTCAGCTTGCACGAACAGGGAGCGCTCGCTGCCGGCCAAACGGCACTCGCGCAGATGCGGCTGGATGATGAAATTTTGGCACTGCCGGGCGACCGTTTCATTTTGCGGCAGTTTTCTCCGCTGGTGACGATTGGTGGGGGCGTTGTGCTCGATGCGCTTGCGGCGCGGCACAAGATCGACGATGCCCGCGCAGTTAAAGCGCTTGAGGCGTGGGAGAGCGGCAAGAGCGAGGAGATTCTAGTGGCGCTTGCTTTGGAGGATGCGCGCGGGTTGGATCTCGCGAGGATTATTGCGCGAACCGGATGGCTCGAAAGCGAAGCGCGTGCGACGATTCAAAAACTGGCCGAAGCAAAGCGGATTCGCGTTGTTAACGAGCAACCACTGATGGTGGTTTCGGCCGCAGGATTTGACAGGCTGCTGCGCGATATCGAGCAAGAGCTGGGTGAATTTCACAAACAGAATCCGCTTGTACAGGGAATTGCCAAGGAAGACCTGCGCGGGCGCGTGGCGGACCGAGTCAAGCTGGAAGTTTTTCGCGCGGCACTCGACGAGCTTGCCACGCAGCGAAAAATCATGGTGGCGGGGGACATTGTGCAGCGCGCGGGGCGCGAGATCGCGTTATCGCCGGAAGAATCGCGCGCGAAGGAACAAATTTCGGAGGAATTCGAGCGCGCAGGGCTTGCAGCTCCAGCGGTGAATGAGGTGTTGAGAAAATTGCCCGTCGACACGCGGCGCGCGCAGAAATTGCTGCAAATCCTGCTTCGCGAGAAAACGCTGGTGAAAGTGACCGACGAGCTGGTCTTTCACAAGAGCGCGGTCGAACACCTGAGGGCGCTGCTTGCTTCGTATAAGAAAAAGAACGGCGAACGGCTGCCAATTGCCGCGTTCAAAGAGCTGACCCAGGTGACCCGGAAATACGCGATACCTCTGCTCGAATACCTCGACCGCGAGCGGTTGACGCGCCGCGTGGGCAATGAGCGTGTTATACTTTGAAGCAGATAGCTTTGCCGGAGAAGTGCAAGTGTGGACGCCCGCTGCAGAAACGGGTGTTGTAAGGAGGCTTTATGGAACTTAGCCCGATGCATTTGCTGTTGATCCTGATTATCGTGGTGATTTTGTTCGGCGGGCGCAGGATCCCGGAACTGATGCGCGGCTTAGGTACGGGCATCAAGGAATTCAAGCAAGGAATGCGTGACGAACCTTCGACAACGCCACCTCCGCCTCCACCACCCGCGACGCCGACTCCGCCGTACGAAGAGAAAAAGTAAGCGACACAGATTCCTTCGGAATTTATCGAGACGGCAGCCAATGGGCTGCCGTTTGTTTTTTCAGGTTATGGCTCGCCGCTGCTTCTACTGCAAATCTTCTTGCAGCTCGCGCAGGATCGCGTAAAGGCGCGCGAGAGGCAAACCCATCACGTTGAAGTAGCAACCTTCAATGCGCGAAATGAATTTTCCGCCACGACCCTGGATGGCGTAGGCGCCTGCTTTGTCGCATGGCTCGCCGGTTGCGATGTAGTCCTCGATTTCCTTTTCGCTAAGGGCAGCGAATGTCACACGCGTTGTTTCCACGGCGGTGCGAATGGCGGCGCCGTTCCCCTGCAGAACTGCCAATCCGGTGTAAACCTCATGCGTTTTGCCGCTGAGGCGGCGGAGCATTTCGCGCGCGTTCGCCGCCGACGAGGGCTTGCCCAGAATTTCGCCGTCGATGACAACTACTGTGTCCGCGCCGATGATGACAGTTGAGCCGTGCGCCAATTTGTCCGAAAGCTGACCGCCTGCCATGCGAGCCTTCTCTTCCGCGAGCCTGCGAACGTAATCCGTGGCGGCTTCGTTCGGGCGGCGTGATTCGTTTGCGTGGGCGGGTACAACTTCGAAATCGAAGCCTGCATTGCGCAAAATCTCCGCGCGTCGAGGAGAAACGGAGGCGAGGATAAGTTTGGATTTGCGAGCCACGGGAATGAGCCTAAATGACCACGGATTCCTGGTATTCGCCGAACGCGTGGCGGAGGGCGTCGGAAATTTCGCCGAGGGTGGCGTACGATTCGACGGCCGATAGGATGGCGGGCATCAGATTCTCGGTGGAACGCGCGCAGCGTTCGACTTCGGCGAGAGCCGCCCGCGCTTTGGCGCTGTCGCGACGCGCGCGCAAAGCATTCAGGCGCGCCACTTGCGAGCTTTCGACTTCAGCATTGATGCGCATCGTGGGGATCGGTTTGCCGTCGTTTTCCGTGAAGCGGTTGACGCCCACGACGACAACTTCGCCGCGCTCGACAGCCTGCTGATATTCGTAGGCGGCCTGTTGCACCTCCGATTGCACGAAGCCGGTTTCGATGGCGCGGAGCATGCCGCCGAGCGCGTCGATTTTGGCAATGTAATCGGAAGCGCCGCGCTCGATTTCGTTGGTCAGTTGCTCGATAGCGTAGGAGCCGGCAAAGGGATCAATCGTGTTGGTCACGCCCGTTTCGTGGGCGATGAGCTGCTGCGTGCGAAGGGCAAGGAGCGCGGATTGCTCGGTGGGCAGCGCGAGGGCTTCGTCGAGGCTGTTGGTATGCAGCGACTGGCAGCCTCCTAGAACCGCGGCGAGCGCCTGCAACGCGACGCGCACGAGATTATTTTCCGGCTGCTGCGCGGTAAGAGTGGAACCGCCCGTCTGCGCGTGAAAGCGGAGAAGCATTGAGCGCTCGTCCCGAGCGTGGAAGCGGTCG
>DASYYI010000183.1:0-4899 GCA_035933995.1 Candidatus Acidiferrales bacterium
TTCGAGTGCTTTGCGAGCACAGGAGTGAACACGCCGCCGATGGCCAAAATGAGGGATGAAGCGCAACACTTCCCTAACCTGATAAGGGAAGGATCGCCGCCTAACTGGACGCGATTTGCGGACACGCCAATTCGGCTGTCGAACGGGCCGGAGCGGCGAAACAGCGCTCCTCGCGACGGCCGAGGGTTATGCTAGGTGCTGGCTCTTTTGCAGTGCGGGTTCAGGCTGATGTTGCAGGAGGATTCGGAAACCGAGTCCGTGCGTAATCAGCAGCAGCGGCACTACCAAAGTCGGAAGGAAGAATGCGGCTCCCAACTGTCCCGCCAATAGTCCGGCGTGATTGGCCTGGTAGAAAGCGTTGAGGATATCGGCCGAACCCCAAAGACTGAAGATCCATGCGACCGCAACGCCAGCCGCACTCGGCAGCAATAGCAACGAAAGCAACGCAAGTATCGCCGCAATGATGTCCCCATAGGCCGCGGAATGCGCGAAGGCGGGCGGCAAATCGGGTGAAACGACGCCCGGGACAAGAAATGCTAACCCGATAAAGCGGAAGCTATGCAGGGTGAGCAGAGGCCGCAACGCTTCGACCCGTGGCCGGAGGCGGAGCTCCGGCCAAATATATCGAGCAGTGACGATCCCCCACGCGATCAAGCTGAATGCGATGCTCACGAAAAACCAGATCATCTGTTGTGGCACGATAGTGTCTCCTCTTTAGAATTCCAGCCGTTGACCGCGACTGGTGGCGGGGATAGGGATGTGGTCACTTCCCGGTACTGCGGGCTCGGCGGTGTTGGCGATGGAGTGCTCGCGCCGCCACACCTTAGACTCGGTGGCGAATTGCGGCTGTAGCGGGAACGGGCGGCGCAGTTCGCGGTCGTAGCGGTCGAACTTAAAGCCAGGGCTGAGCGGGCCGATC
This sequence comes from Candidatus Acidiferrales bacterium, assembly GCA_035933995.1. Lineage (GTDB taxonomy): Bacteria > Acidobacteriota > Terriglobia > Acidiferrales > UBA7541 > DAHUXN01. Next base: position 920 of record DASYYI010000183.1, read on the forward strand.
ATGAACTGCGCGAACTCGCGAAGCCAGTTGCCGAAGGTCCGCTGGCTGCGAGGCAGCGCCGCCGCGTAACGACGGGCGATTGTCTCGAAATCCTCTGGGGACTGGCCGGTCACATCGAGCACGTCAGTGGTCGGTGCGCCCAGTTCGAACGCGCCGCGCTTGTAATCGTCGATGTAGTAGCGAACGCCGCTCATCAGATCGATGGGTAGTCCGGCCATTCGTGCGCCCTTCAGGTACAGCCAAGTCGGCGTCGGCACGAACCTGACGGAGCGCCCAACGGCTTGGCCGATGGCCTTGGCCATGTCCTCCGCGCCCAGAAGTTCTGGTCCGGTGGGGCGGTAACTTTTCCCGGCGTGCCGCGCAGGATCTATCAGGGCCGCGACGGCGACTCGCGCGATATCCTCATTGGAAGGCGGAGCGTTGCGGCTATTGCCGTCCATCCAGGGAAAGATGCCGAGATGCACGGCCAACCCAATCGTCGCCAAGTAGGCGTCAGCGAAGATGCCCGGCCTGACGATCGTATGCGCGACTCCGGGCGTCATAGAGAACAACCGATCGACGAGCCAGAGCTGGCGGGTCATGAGCGAGGGATGCGAAGGGCTCGCCAGCCATTGCGTCAGGCCGACGATGTGTTCGAGCCGGGCTTCCTTGGCGGCGACCGCGAAGGCGACCGCGCCCTGAATCATGTACGGATCGAAAGGCGGACAGTAATATGCCCGCTGGACGTTCTTCAATGCGTCGGCCACCCGCTCGACATCGCTCATGTCGGCGACCGCGAGCTCGGCACCGTACGCCTGGAGCCGCGCGCTGCGGGCGTCTTCGCGGTGCACCATGGCGCGGACGGGATATCCGGCTTTCAGTAGTTCGCTAACGACAACGCTCCCGGTCTTTCCGGTGGCGCCGGTCACGAGAATTCTTGCCTTGATCATGCTCATCTCCTTCTAAGGTTCCCTTCCTGCATCAGCGCTAGCGCGAGGAGTCACTGTTGCGCTCCCGGGCCCATCAATGCCCTCAGCGGCATCAAGGGTCCGACGGGAATGTACTGGTCATCCATTAAATGTTCCTTCGCGAGCGGTAGCGTTTCCATAATGGTTCGTGCCTCGTCTTCGGTTTTCGCGTCGACCAAGAAGACGACGCCTTGGCCATCCCCGCGCGAATACCACTCGCGGATTTTCCCGTCGAGGTAGAGCTTCACGGTTGCCCGAATCTCTGCCGGGATGACGGCCATGATTTGGTCCGGGGTTACGCCCTGCCTGGCGGTCGCAATGACGATGACTTCGGTGGTTTTAGGTATGGCTATGCTTGATTCCACTGGGTTCTCCTCTCAGTTCAGTTCGGTTTCGTTCCGCTCTTAATAAGAGTACGACCGTACTCTTTCGGATGCAAAAAAAATTACCCTTCAGCGAAGCTTTTTATGAAAAACTTCCTCGCCTCCACCAACCTCTGCTCGCGCCGTTGAGGGTCCGAAATAACGCGGACCATCATCAGCACCCCCGCCATACTGGGAAACAACAATCCAATCTTCGCTAGTTTTTCCTCTCGCGTCCTACCAGGAACAAATGGCAATAGCCGCTCACGATATGCTTCCAGCGACGCCTCAATTCGTTTCCGCACAGCCAATGGCTTCCGTGCGAGCTCCGGCCCGAGGGCGGCGCGCACGCAACCGGATCCCGGCGAATTCGCGTGGCCCGCACTTAGATAGTGTTCGATGATGGCCCGCAGAGCCTGACCCTCAGGCGCGGACTTTGCGATCTCCACCATGCCTCTTCCCGTCTCGTCGAGTGCCCGTGCCACCGCTTCGACGAACAGGTCGTCCTTGCTCTTAAAATGCCGATAGAAGCCTCCTTTCTTCATGCCTGCCTTCTTCATCACCGTCCCGATGCCGCTGCTGCCCGCGCCGCGCTCGCGGAAGGAGCGAGCGGCGACGGAAAGAATTTTCTCGTGGTTCTGCGCTTTGTGTTCCAGCGAATATCGCATGACATAAGAGTACGACAGTACTCTAATGCTTGTCAAGGTCAAATTTGATCTTGCTAAACGCCAGCTGCCAAAATGAAGAAGGCTAAGTTAAGGCCCAGCGGAGCCGTTTGGGAAAATACATTCGTGCGGCCCTCGAAGCCACGGGGATGGACGTCGTTTGGCAGGAAGTCGAACCGGGGCGCGCGAACGCTGTTGGTTTGTGGGAGGGAAACGGCAACGGAAAGAGTTTCATGTTTAACGGGCATATGGACACGTCGAACACGGGCCGCGAAATTTATCTCACAGAGCTCGGCTACAAACCGAAAGCGATCGTCAAGAATGGCATGATTTGCGGCCTCGGGATCTACAACATGAAGGGCGCGCTCGTTTGCTCACGCAGGCCGTGAAAGCCCTGCGGCGCGCCGGAGTAAAACTCGACGGAAGCATTTCAATTGCGACCGTCGCCGGAGAAATCGAGAAGACGCAATGGCGAGACGAATTCGTGGGCAAGGAATATCGGGGTTATGGCGTCGGAACGCATCATCTGGTGAACCACGGCATTCTTCCCGACATGTGCATCCTGGGTGAGCCCACGGATTTGCAGATGGTTCTGGGTCACTACGGCTCTCTGTGGGTGCGACTGACGACGCACGGCCTCTACGTTCACTGCATTCAGCCAAAGCCGCCAGCGGGAAACTTCCATTCGCCGCATGCAGGATGTTCTTGCCGCTGTGTACGAGTGGGTGCCATCGTGGGAGGCGAAATCCCCCTACGCGGGTCACAAAGGAATTGTGAACGTGGGATGCATCCGAGGCGGACACATTTGGCGGGCCAGCCGGACTCCCGAACACACGGATCTGTGCCTGGATCTTCGCGTGCCTCCCACCATGCCGGTGCAGGAAGCGCGACGAGCCGCAAAGCAGCTTTTCTTGGACCTGTGCAAGCGTTACCCGGACTACGGCCTGGAATTCGAGACCTACGTTTCCGTTCCCGGCGCGCAGATCAGCGAAAATCATATTCTTGTGAAAACAATCGACTCGATGCATACGCGCGTAATAGGCAAGCCCCACCGAAGCGAACTACCGTGCAGTGGTGTTCTGATGCCTCCGTAATGACGCGCTACGGTATCGAAACTTTGAACTACGGCCCCTCCAGCGGCGAACGTGACCAGGACGGCGAGAAGGTCGCGATTCGAACGTTGGTCAATGTGACGAAAGTGTATGCGCTCGCCGCCGCGGCAATTTGCGGCGCCCGTATTTGAATTTTTGTGCTTGGTTTTGCGCTTGCGTGTGAGCCGAAGTAGGTTTCGTTTTTTTTGGAGAGAAATTAGCTCATGGTGAGTAATCAGGAAATCGAGCGCCGTTATACCAACATCCGCGCCGCGATGGCTGCGGAAAAGATCGGAGCTCGTAATTTCACAGCGCTCCGCTCGTAGGTTATCGTTTCGCCGGCTGGACCGGCCAACTCCGCGCCCGCCGCGGTGGCAAATTGCAGCGCTTGTTTCGCCGCGTCGAGGCTTCTGTCGCCGCCTTCGAATAGTTGCCGCATCTCAGGCGGAACACGCGCTCCTGCCATGCGCACGTAAGCACTTTCGCCTTCTTCGCGCAAATACATCGCGTAGGCAAGATTGAGGTCCACTACTGACCCATTTGGCGTAGCTGCGCCGACCCTCCGGCGACGCGCTGCATTTTCAAATGTCACCAGTTTCATAGGATCGCGATCCCGTCCTAACCCGCATGCAAGCAAAACAGCTTTTCGTCTTACAGTCCGGTCGCGGTCCTTGTCCATCAAGGAAGGGAATTTCGGTGAAGGCTTAGACGGTCTTATCCTCCGAATAGCAGATTTGTTCCAAATCCTGGCAGGATGCCTACCCTCTGATCGAGACTTCTGGGGGAGTGATGCTTGCCGCAGCGGATCTCGCCACCGATCATCAACTCGGCATCTGGGAGGCTGTGATTCTCTCTGCGGCGGCGGAAGCAGGATGCCCGGCTTCTTCTGTCCGAGGACCTGCAGGAGGGCTTTAC
>DASYYI010000119.1:0-29168 GCA_035933995.1 Candidatus Acidiferrales bacterium
GCCAAAGCTGTTGCGAACTGGCTGGGCACTCCGAAAATCACAAGCAGCACGACAATTATCCCAATCACGCGCGTCGAAACCATGACCACGGAGCGCAAAGTCAGAAAACGCTTGCGGTCAGGAACATGCTTCAAAAAAAATCCGCTGACCAGCAGGTCAGAAAGGGAAACGATTACCGCGATCACCAAAATCCAGAAAACCGATTCGAGCAATTCGCGGAGGAACATGCGTTCGCGGCTGAAAACGAGGGCGCTCCATTTGCCGTAAATTCCGGCGAGCGTTTGCTCGTCTTCGATGCGCAGATCCAATCCCGCCAGTATCCTTTGATCGTCGCTCAGTTTGTGAACCCGCGCCAGCTGAGCGGCAGCCGCGCCAGCGGCTGCAAATGTTGGCGGCGCCGCAGTCGCTGAGGAATTCTCCGGTTGTGCCGCCGGTCCGGGCGTTTGCTGCGTTTGGATTTGTTTTTCGAGCGCGTCGTGCGATTGCGTGAATGCGCTGGCGCGTTTCAGCGCTTCCTGGCGGGCAGACTCGATCTGCGGCTGTTTCGCGTTCAGCGATTTCCACGCGCGAAATTCGGCGAGCACATTGCGCGCGGTGGTTTGTTCAACCGACGCCGCATAGCTGTTGATCGCAAACGGCATGATTCCCTTGTCGAGATTTCCTACGGATTGTTCGTACTGCTGCAGCGCCTGCTGAATCTTGTTTCGCGGGTCTCCGCCAGCGCGAATGAAATCCTGATGCGCGTCTCCCAATTCGTCTTCGTCGAGGGATTCTTGCGCCTGCTCCAGCGTCAACTCCTGTTGCAGCGCGTCCTTTCTGCCCGCCGGGGCTTTTGCAACCAGCGCCGTGAGCCGTGTGAGGTTCGCTTTCTCCGCATCCACCCTGGCCTGGCGCCGCTCGATGCGCGCTTCCAGCGCTTTTGCCTCGGGGCTCAGAACCGGGGTATGGCCACTGGCTTCGTGCAGCGCGGCATTGAATGTCATGTCCACTTCATGGTCGGCGAGCTGCAGCGCCGCTCCTGCATATTGCTGTTCGTCGGAAGTCACCGCTAGCTTGGCCAATTGTTGTGCGGTTTGAATGGGGCTCTCATCGACCAGCGTGTCCGCGGATGATTGCTTCGCGGCTAGTTTCGAAACGCCGTTCTTCCAGGAATTGGTCAGCACTAAGCCGACGGCGGCCAAAACCAGCAGCGCCAATAAACCGGAGAGAACTAGACGTTGAATCTTCATGGAATTTTAGATGCGCGCTACAGCATTCTAATATGCCCGCGCGGGCGAGTCAGCGGAAAATCAAGTCTCCTCATCGCGGCTTCATTTGCCGGCTTTGCCACGAAAGATTTCGGCAACACACCGCGGATTTACTTGCGCTTTCTTGATGCGATGCGGCGCGAAATTCCCGGCGCTTTCGATGCTTTCGCGGAAAGGCACAGAGCCGCGGCGCCTGCGATTCCCGAATCCTCTCCATAGCGCGCGCGCACCAGGGGAATTTCCTTGCAGCGCGAGTTGATCGTCCACGCGGGAAGCTGCTCGCGAATGCGGACAAACCATTCGGACATCAATTCGCCCATTCCGCCGCCAAAAATAATTACGTCGGGTTCGAACATGTCCACGATGTTGCCCAGCCAAATCGCCAGCAAATCGGCCGTCTGCTGTAAAATCGACGCCGCCAATTTGTCGCCGGCGCGCCACGCGGCACTCACCATTTCCGCCGTCGCTAATTCCGGATTTCCGCCCGCGAGCGCCAAAAGTTTTTCGCCGCCAGCGCCGCCGCTCCCCAGCCGTTCTCGCGCGCGCTTAGCCACCGCGGGGCCGGCCGCGAGCGCTTCGATGCATCCCAGTTTTCCGCACGCACATTTCGGCCCGTGAAAATCGATCGAAACGTGCCCGCCTTCCGCCGCTGCGCCCGTGCGTCCGTGATAAATCTCTCCCCCAAGAATCACACCCGTGCCGATTCCCGTTCCCAGCGTTGCGTAAAACACGGACGCGTATCCGCGGCCCGCGCCCCAAATCGCTTCGGCCAGCGCGGCAGCATTCGCGTCGTTGTCGACAAATGTCGGGAGACGATGCAACCGCTGAACTTTTGCCGCAAGTGGAAAATTTTGCCAGCAAGGAAGATTCGGCGGATTGATGATGATTCCCTTTCGCGGATCGAGAGGACCAGGACTGCTGATGCCTATTGCTGCGACGGACGCGCGGCGTTTCGGCTCCTTTTCGAATGCCGCAGCGATGGCGCGTTCGATCGCGTCCAATCCTTCCGCTTCGCTTCCGCGGCTCGACATGGGCACGCGCGCTTTCGATAGAATTTCTCCGCGCGCCGTTACCATTCCGGCGGCTACTTTTGTTCCGCCAATGTCGATTCCGAGATAAATTGGTTCCTTCGCCGGCATGACTCTCTCGCGACCTCCCGCGACGCCATATCATAGCGCGAGCACCCCCGACCACGTGCATGCTTTCCCCATGAACAGTTGGTTGAATCCCAATTTCCTGGCCGGAGAAAAACTCTACGGACAACGCGGTCGCGGAAATGTCCCGCTGGCTTTCTGGAACGCAGAGCGGATGTCAATCGACGTAGAAGTCTGGTAGTGGGCTACTTTGAATTGCCTGCCCATGACCTAGGCAGTGGTGACCTTGCCATCCCAGTCTCCCCCAGCGGGGACGGAGGCGTGTTGATGAATCAATTTCCACTCGCCGTTTCGCCTCTCGAAGCAATCAGTCTCGCGTACTACGAGGCGTTTCGCATCGCCCGTCTTTAGCACGACGTTCACTATTTGAATCGTGCAAACAAGGCCCATGTTGCCGCTCACAACGACGTCCGTTTCGAGGATGTCCACCTTGCAAGACTGGAAACTTCCGAACACCCTGTCAAAAAAATTCAGTGCTGGCTGAATACCCCGCGAGGCAAAGGGCGGGATGTCGAACCATAAGGCATCTTCGGCCCAGTGTCGCGTGCTTTGGGCACCGCTCATGGATTCGGTCATCTCCTTGACGATAGAGACGAGCGTTTCCTTGTCCGTCGCCCCGGTGTCGCTGATGGGCTTGGCTGATGCGTCAGGCATTTGGCGGCTCCTCCTCGGACTCTAGTCTAGCCTCATCTTGGGCTTCAAAGTAGTCCACCACCAGAAGTCTCATGCCGGCCCGGCAGGAAACACCGGGCCGAACGTGAGACGAACAGGGTTCAAGCCTGTATTTACTTAACGGGCTTTACTTCAATGGGACTCCCGCCGAAGACTCCCGGCGCACCCGCGGATTCCGCGGCTTTGTCGTATTCGGCGATGTCCGTGCGCAGCGCTTCGTTGTACTGCTTAATCGTCGCGTCCGCTTTTGTAAACAGCTCCGTCATCTGTTGACGCAACAATTCATTTGGCGCTTCGCCGTAGGCTCCGCCAACTTCAAATACCAGCCGATTGAGCTGGCTATGGAAGTCGGCGAGCTCGTGGATATCGTCCTCAGAGACTTCGTGCTGGACATTTGGATTGTAGATCGCATCCTTAATGGCGCTGAGTTTTTTGCCGAGTTCGCGGCCGCGGGCGATAATCGGGCGATATTTTGCCTGCTCCTGTTGATCGTCGCTGCCTTGCACGGCTGAGCGGAACGCCTCCAGTTCTTTGTTAATGCCATCGATGCGGTTGAGTACTTCGTTGATGGCGCTCATTTCGTTGCGCGCTCTCACTCCCGCTTCCGCCTCCGCGCGGAAAATGGCTGGATCCACGTGAAGGTTCGGGTCCGGTTCGACGGTGATGTTCGTCGATTCGGTCTGGCCGTTTGCGGTGACTGACACTTTGTAAGTGCCGGGCGCGACGCGCGGGCCACGATTCGCATTGAAGAACTCGTTCGGCGTCGGCATTCTCTCGTACCTCAGTGGTTCGGGCCCTTCGTATTGCATGGTCCAAACGAAACGGTTGATGCCTGCTTCACCCGGGCCGTAATCTGTGGCCACTGTATTGCCGCGTTCGTCCGTGATAACGATTTTCACGGGACGGTGATGTTCCATGCGCTGCTCCGGCGTGGGTTTGATTTCCGTCTTCAAGTAATAATCAATCACCGCGCCAGTGGGTGCGTTGGGCGCCGTGTAACCACCGCCCTGCCCTTCATCGCTGCGCCACGTGTGGAATATAGTTCCTGATTTAGGCGTAAAAACATGGAAGGCGCTCGACTGAACCTCCGGCGTGAACTCTTCGAGCGGGCGAATGTCGTCGAGCACAAAGATCCCACGGCCGTGCGTAGCGACAGTCAGATCGTGCTTGTCTTTTACGAACTGCACGTCGAACACCGGCACGGTGGGGAAATTGGATTTCAGCGGTTGCCAGTGATCGCCCCGATCGGATGAATAGAAGAGGCCGGTATCCGTTCCGGCAACAAGAAACCCGCGCTTGTTGGGATCTTCGCGCACGACGTGTGCCGGAGAATTATCCGGCAGACCGTCGGTGATTTTTTGCCACGTTGCGCCGTAGTCCGATGTTCGATAGACGTAAACGCCGCGATTATCGAGTTCGTGCGCGTCATACGTGACGTACGCCGTACCCGCATTAAAGGGCGAAACTCCCACTTGGTATACGCGCGCCCATTCCGGCGCTCCGGAAATATTCGGAGCGACGTTCTTCCATGATTTGCCGCCGTCGCGCGTCACCTGCACCAAGCCGTCGTCCGTGCCAACCCAGATTACTTTCGGGTCGGTGGGCGCAAGCGTGATGGTGAGAATCGTGTCGTAGGTTTCGGCACCGCTAATGTCGTGCTGCACGGGGCCGCCGGCGATTTCCTGTTTGCTCTTGTCGTTGCGCGTCAAGTCGCCGCTGATGGGCGCCCACGTCTTGCCACCATCCGTGGATTTAAAGACGACGTTGCCGCCGAGATAGACTTCGTTTGCATCGGTCGGTGAAACAGCAATTGGCGAAGTCCAGTTGAAGCGGTATTTCAGATCCGCGGGCTTCACTTGCTCGACGCTTGGCAAATAGGGCTTGATCGACTGGCTCAAATGCGTCTTGAGGTCAAGGCGCTCGATCGAGCCGTCCTGCGAGTCGGTGTAAATAATGTCGGGATCGCTGGGAGCGAACACGGCGTATTCACCGTCGCCTCCGACGACCGTATACCATGCAGCATTGGAGACGCCCCTGCGGCTCAAATCGGAAGAAGGTCCACACCACGAGCTGTTGTCCTGCAAACCACCGCAAACAGAGTACGGCTGCCGGCTGCTTGCCGAGACCATGTAAAACTGCTCGATGGGCATGCCGTCGAGGAAACGCCACGTCCTCGCGCCGTCCGTCGATAGGTACGCGCCGCCGTCAGTGCCCAAAATCATGCGGCCGGCATTTTTCGGATCGATCCACAGAGTGTGATGATCGGAATGGACGCCGCGATCGGCAACAAATGCCGTCTTGCCGCCATCGGTCGACTCCATCATGTTGAACGACATGAAGTAGACTCTATTTTCATCGTCCGGCGACACAACCAGTTTCGAAAAATAAAATGCGCGCACGTCGAGAGCATGGTTGTCGCTCACCGCAGTCCACGAATCGCCCATATCGGTTGATTGCCACAACATTCCGTGCTTGGCGGCGATAAGCGCATAAATGTGATTCGGATCCGAAGGTGCAATCGCAACGGCGCTGCGTCCGAGCGGGCCTTCCGGCATTCCTTTCGTCAGTTTCTTCCATGTGTCGCCTCCGTCGGTCGAGCGGTAAATCGCGCTATCGGGTCCGCCGTCCATCAGCGTCCACGGATACCGGCGAAACTGCCACATGCATGCGAAGAGAACGTCAGAGTTTCCGGGTGCCATTTCGAGGTCCGACACGCCGGTGGAATCGTTGACGTAAAGAACTTTCTTCCAAGTCCTGCCGCCATCGGTGGTCTTGAAAACGCCGCGATCCGCATTGGGTCCCCACGCGTGGCCGAGAGCGCCGACGAAAACTGTGTTTGGATCGCTGGGGTCGACGAGAATGTCCGTAATTTGCTGCGTATCCCTCAGGCCCATGAATTTCCACGAATTCCCGGCATCGGCGGAAAAATAAACGCCGTCGCCGTCGATAAGGTCGTTACGAATGTTGCCCTCGCCGGTGCCAACCCACACATAGTTGGGATTTGACGGGGCAATGGCAATCGCGCCAATTGACGCGGTGCTTTCGTGCTCGAAAATCGCTTTCCACGTCAAACCGCCGTCAACTGTTTTGAACACGCCGCCACCACCCGCGCCCACGTAGTACACATTCGGTTCGCCGGGAACTCCGGCGACGGCGGCCACGCGCCCTCCCGCCGCGGCAGGACCCAAGTCCCGGAATTTCAGATTGGCGAAAACGTCGGATGCTTTTTCATCGGTTGTTTTTTGTGCCTGCGCGCGCACGTGCATCGCCGCGAAGGTCGAGAGAAGCAGCGCCGCGAGTCCGGCGCAAATAATGCGAGCCTTTGCCATCATTTATCTCCTTTAACAAATAAAAATTGATTGTGGTGCAAAAGTGAACTGCTGCGGTCGATAAAAATCGCAAATGAAAATCATAGTCGAGATATACGCTCGATTCGCGAACGGAATTATACGCAAAACGCAAACGACCGCGCAAAGTTCCGGTTGGCAATATACGGGACGTATCGCGATGGCTGAGGGTTCCGATTTTTTTGAGAGAAAGGCGAAAACACCTAGGTCTCGTCAATGGGAAAATCGAATTGCACGAGTTTGCGCTGGAACCCTTTCGTCTTTATTGCGCCGTAGATAATTCCCGCCGCCATCCAAATTGCGCCCGCGACTCTCGCCTGCCAGCCAAGATGCAGCCAGATGAAAAGACAAATCAAGAAGCCAAGCACCGGCGGGACCAAATTCGTCCAGAACTTTTTTTCCTCGCGAACGTAGTAGCGCACGAACGCTGCGGCGTTTACTCCCATGAAGGCGAGGAGCGCGCCGAAATTGAGCATTTCAGCGCCGAGCGTGTAGCTGATCGTGAATGCTCCCACAAGCGCGAGTGCGCCGATGAGCAACACATTATTGCGCGGAACATGATTCTTCGCCTCAATCGCGCCAAAAAACGAGCGCGGCAGCGCATTGCTGCGTCCCATGCCGTAGAGAAGGCGCGCGGCGCCGAGCTGCGAGCTCATGCCCGAGCCGATATTTGCGACGAGCAACGTCAAATTCACAAGACCGAAAAGGAAAATACCGCCCACGCGGCCTGAGATGTGCACGAACGCTGTGTCCACATCCGGAAAAGGTTGCGAAGCGGGCCAGACGAGCTGCGCCAAATAAACTTCGATGGACGCGAGCACTCCCGTAACAACGCACACCAAAACTGTGGCGAGCAAAACATTGCGGCGGGGATTTTTGACTTCTTCTGAAAGCGTCGAAATGCCGTCGAAGCCGATGTACGTGAGCACCGCAATCGAGGTGCCGCGAAAAAGAGCCGGGGAGGAGAACGTTCGCGGATCGTAAAACGGATGCGTAAAGAAACCGGGGCCAAAATATGGAAGATGATAAATGTAGCGGAGCGCCTCAACGACAAAAATCACGATAACGATTCCCATGCCTGCCGCGAGAAACGTGTTGATTCGCGCCGAGGTTTCGACTCCGCGAAGATTCAGCCAGGTGAAGAGCAGCGCAAAGAAAATCGCCCACAGAAAATAGGGCATCTGCGGGAAAAAGTTCTGCGCCGCCTTGCTGCACCAGATGGTGCAAATCAGCGGATTCAAAATGTAATCCATCGCCATGCTCCATCCGGTGATGTAACCCAACGCGGGATGAAGCTCGCGGCCGACGTAGGTGAAGGCCGAACCGGCGCTGGGGTAAACGCGCGCCATGCGTCCATAGCTGATCGCGGTGAAAAGCATCGCGACCATGGCGATCAGCATCGCCGTCACCACGTGGCCGCGCGCCGCGTTGCTCACTACACCAAATGACGGCATCGGCGCCACAGGTTGAATGATGATGATGCCGTAGAGGATCAAGTCCCACAGGCCCAGCGTGCGGCGAAGTCCGATGCCGCGTCCGGAAGGTTGTGATGGCTCGCCGGGCATCAGTTATCGGATCGTGCGAGTTCGAGATGGAAATAATGGGAGTGCAGCCAAAGCAGCGGAGAGAAAACTTGAGCACCGGGATAACGCTGCGGAGAATTTCGCGATCGCATCAGCGAGTCACCTTGGCGGGTTTCGCGGCTCCGCCGTGCACTGGCGCGATGGCAAGGGTCAGCGGAGCGATGTTCCAGCCGCTTACTTGCAGTTTTGCTTTGCCGGACAATTTGGTTTCCGCGCGATAGCGGGCAGTGACTGTTTTCGTTTCGCCCGGCAGCAGCTCGAAATAATTGTCGCTCCAGAAAACTGGCAGGATTTCGCCGCCGTTTTCTTCTTGGATGGCGAGGCGTACCTGAAAAGCCAAATGCGCGCTTGGATTGCGCAAATGCACGCTGACCTCAGGAGCGCCGTCTTCCGCGGGCTCGTCGCTCGCGCTGACCTCGAGCTGCGCGCGAACCAAACGAGCAAGCATTGTGAAATCCGGATACGAAGACACGTCTGTTCGCTGATCGGTACTCCGGTCCCATTCGAAAACCGTCGACTTATTCGAGAGCCAGTAGAAATTCGAGCTGAGCAACTTTCCGGCGCGATCCTGCAAATCAAGTTTTACAAAATACGTTTGTGGCGCGGCCGTTCGGGGAAAGCGCGGAACTTTAAATGCGCGTGCGCTGAAATCGGCGGGCACACTTAAAACCAAGCGGCGCGAGAATATTGGCTTCATGTCGGTGCTGTACACCTTCGCGGAAACTGTCAATGAAGGAAAGGCGCGGTAGAAGCTGTTGACCACCACCACGCTGCGATCATCGTAGGAATATTGCACGTGCAGCAATTCATTCGCTTTCTTCGCGCCGAAATATCCGCCGGCAGGCTGCAAGTAATAATCGTAGAGATGCCAGAATAAAGATGGCCAGGCATTGTTCAGCATCCATTGAATCACGCCAGTCGATTGGTACTTGTTACGCGCGTAAGCCTCGAACATGGCGCGTTCGCCTTCATACGCCATGGCCTGGGATTTTCTTTCGTAATCGGCAAGATTTGTCGGCGCGCCGTACATTTGCGTCATGGCGTCGTTGAACGCGGAGAGCTGTTGATACCTTCCGCTGGCGCTGTGGAAATGCCAGACTTCATTCGGCGGCCAAATTTGAGCGGCGGGCATCATTTTTTTTAAGCTGCCCTCTACCACAGGCGCGGGGCCGGGGCTCGTCTCCGTGTTGAACCCATACGCGCCGCCGCGCTTCACGTCTTCTAGCCAGTACGCTGGAGGAACGTAATCATACGGGCCGAGCATCTTCACACCGGAAGGACCGCTGACTGAAGTTTCATGCTGCGACGCGGAAGAAATATAAGGATTGGGCCAGTTCGCTTGCTGCAGAACGCCGATGTACGCACGCTCCACGTCGGCGGGCGGCGGATTGTCGCTGCCATTCAACCACACGAGCAAACTCGGATGGCTGCGCAGCCGCAAGATTTGAGAGCGCAACTGCGCCGTGGCATTTTCAAGATCGGACGGCGTCCACTTTTTCCATTGCTCCCAGAAACTGCAGCAGCACCAGCCGGCCATCACCAGCACACCGCGATCATCCGCGAGGTCGAAAAACTCATCGGGCTCGAGCTTCCCTTCCAGACGAATTGTGTTCAGGCCCATCTCGCGGACGTAATCGAATTGTGCCTCCAGGCGCTGGTGCGATTCGCGCATCAGCATGTCCGGCGACCAGCCGCCGCCTCGAATCAAAATCTTTTTACCATTGATGCGGAAGAGCAGATAGTCCTGCGGCGTCAATCCGGAAGTTATCTCGCGAATTCCAAAGCGAATTCGCTGCTCATCGGAGACCTTTCCGCCGATGATCGCATGCATCGTGAGCGTATGAAGATTTTGCGGGCCGAGCCCGTAGGGCCACCAAATTCTTGGGTGCGCCACGCGCAGTTGCGGAAACTGCGCCGTGGTGAAGTTGATCGTGCGTGTCTCGCCGGGCCTCAGATTGACCGGCTGCTCGAAATACATGGCATCATTATTTTCGCCTGAGATTTCGCCTTGCAAAACGGCGCGGACGGGCGCGCTCGACGCATTCCGCACCTGCGCCATGACCGTGAGGTCGGCTTCAGCGAGCGATGCGGCCGTGAAATGCGTCACCACTTGCGGATGGCGCACGGTGACTGCGCCTGTCGCCGCAAAATATACGTCGCCCCAGAGACCCATGTTTTTGTCCGGAGGCGCCGGATTCCAATCGACCCAATTCATCGCCAAATCGTTTTCCGTGGGCGCGAAGATTTCCACGGCGATGGCGTTCGTTGCGCCGGGCTTCACGAATTGCGTCACATCGAAATCGTAAATGCGGTACGAGCCGGCCACATCCTTCGCGTCGGCGAATTGTTTTCCGTTGATCCAGATATTCGCGCGGTAATTGATGCCATCGAAATGCAGCCATGCCGTGCGTCCGGCAAAATTCCGCGGAATCGTGAATTCTTTGCGATACCACCATGAGCAGGCAAACGGACTGTCCTTCGGCATCGGCAAATTCGCAAAGTTCGCACCGATCGGATACGAGGTGCCCGGAATTTTGCGCAGGTTCATGCCAAAATCCGGATCGGGATAGGTCCCGTCGGCTACAAGCGCGGCCAGAACCGTGGAAGGGACGCTGGTTGAGTGCCAACCGGCCGTCTGAAAACCGGGCGCGGAAATCTGCCCGCCCGTTGCTCCGATTTGACACGACGACTGCAATTGCCACCCGGCGCGCAAGTGCAATCGCGCGTCCAGTGTCTCGGGAGTTTCTGCCAGAACAAACGGCGGCACAAACGCGGCAAGGAAAATTGCCGCCATTGGTAAGAAAGCAAAATTCAGCCGGGATCCGCGCATCGCACAACCTTCGCTAAGAGAGTAAAGCGGTCTAGAAACTTTCTGGCCGCGCATTGCCCGCCTGAATCTTACTCGAATTATAAGAGGAACCTGAGACCAAACTGCAGGTCGGGCGCGCAACGCGAGCGACATATAAGTTCAGAAACCGTGTGGCGATGTCAACACAGCCAGATACTCTCTAGTCTGGCAGCGGGGTCAGCCTTGCGGTTTCCCTGACAGTTCCTTCCCTCCGAGCCTAGACTTGGCCGGTCGTGTTAGCTGCAGCGGTGCCGATTCCATAGGCGAGCGCCGGAAAAAACCTTCAAGTTGCGTTAAAACGGCAAAAAGGTGAAGTTTTGAAAAAGGGCTTATCCTAGACTCACCTGTCAGTTCAGTTTACATTGTAGTTACTCCCTTACCTAAATTTTCCCCTTGACTATTGACAGGAGATGGATAGAGAGTACCTGTCGATAAGTGAGGGGAGATCGCGTGAGCAAACCAACCGACTTGGTCCAGGGAACGCTGGACCTTTTAATCTTGAGAACATTGACGCACGAGCCGATGCACGGATGGGGCGTCGCGCAACGGATCCGGATCGTGTCGAATCAGGTGCTGCAAGTGCGTCAAGGAGCGCTGTATCCGGCGCTGCATCGCCTGGAACAGCAAGGGTGGATTCGCGCGGAATGGGGCGATTCGGAAAACAACCGCCGCGCGAAATTCTATTCGCTGACGAAGGCGGGACAGAAATATCTGCAAAAGGAACAGGCGAATTGGGCACGCCTATCGTCGGCCATTGGCCTCGTTTTAGACGAAGCGAGAAGTTAAAGAGGTTTTCATGCGCTGGCTTACGAAGATTTCGCTGCGTATGCGTTCCTTATTTCACAGGCGCGCCGCGGACGAGGAACTGGACGCGGAACTGCGGTCACACCTTGAACGCCAGATCGCCGCGAATGTTTCGGCGGGAATGTCTGTGGCCGAAGCGCGGCGTGCGGCGATGCGCGAGTTTGGCGGCGTCGAGGGAGTGAAGGAAGAGTGCCGGGACATGCGCAAGACGAATTACATCCTCGACCTTGCGCAGGATGTTCGCTTCGGCCTGCGCATGTTGCTGAAAAACTGGAAGCTGGCTTCGATCGCGGCGTTTTCGCTGGCGGTCGCGATGGCTCTGAGCGTCGCAGGGCTTAGCGTTTTCAACGGGATAATGCTTCGCCCGCCGCTAGCAACTGCTCCGGAGCAGCTAGTTAGCATCTTCGCCGCGTCGGCAGGGGGCGAGGTCCATAACGTTTCGTATCCTGATTACGAATACTATCGCGACAACAATCATTCGTTTTCCGGCCTGGCGGCTTTCCCCCAAGAAATAGGGCTCCGTCCAATGACTGTTGGCGGCACGGACGAAACAGGAACTGTGGAATCAGTCTCCGACAATTATTTCGAGGTCATGGGCATTCGGCCGTCTCTGGGGCGGCTGTTCGTGCCGGGCGATGATGGCAAGAGGGTGCCCGAAGCGATACTGACGTATTCGGGCTGGAAACGTTGGGGCGCGGATCCGAAAATAGTTGGGAAGACCGTGGAGTTGGCGCAACAACGACGGACGCTCACGATTGTGGGCGTCGCGCCGAAAGATTTCACAGGCGTGGTTTTTGGTTTTAGCGCTGACGTGATCACGACGCTGGCCGGAAACTCACAGGCCTTTATCCAACGGAACAATCGCTGGCTCTTCCTGATTGGCCGCTTGAAACCTGCCGTGACGCAGCAACACGTCCGCGCGGAAATGCAAACGTTGCTGGGACAACTCGCGGCAGCCTACCCAAAAACTGACAAGGATCTCGCGGTCGTAGTGACTCCGGCGAAAGTTCTACCATCTGACGCGAGGTCGACAGCCGAATTGATCTCGGCTGTGCTGATGGGAATTGTGCTGATGGTTTTGCTCATCGCCTGCGCCAACGTCGCTAACCTGCTACTGGGTCTTGCGACCGGACGAAAGCAGGAGATGCTGATTCGCGCGGCGCTCGGAGCGACGCGAAAAAGATTGATTCGTCAGCTTCTTACGGAAAGCGCGATTCTTTGCGCACTCGGCGGGGCGGCCGGATTTCTGATTGCATCCGTCGCGCTCGCGCAATTCTCGCAATTCAGCGCGCTCATGCCGCTGCTGGGCACGTTCCATTTCGAGGTGAACTTTCGAACGAACGAAACTGTTTTGCTTATGACGCTCGCGCTGATTTTTATTGCCAGCGTCGCGACTGGGTTGACGCCCGCGATTTACGCGTCGGCGACGAACGTGGCCGGCGCATTAAGCGGAGAAGCGGTGGTCGGCGGAACACACAAGAGCTACATACGAAATGCGCTGGTTGTGATTCAGGTTGCCGTCTGCACGCTGGTGATGGTTGGCGTCGGACTGTGCGTGCGCAGCTTGCAGAATTTGAAGGATGTCAATCTGGGCTTTTCGACGCGAAATCTGGCCGCGGTCATGATCGATCTGCAGTCCAATGGCATTTCAGAGGCTCGGGGACTGAATTCATACAGGCAACTGAAGCAGGCCGCCTTGCAGCTCGGCGGGGCGCAATCATGCTCCCTCGCCGTGGAATTGCCACTGATTGACAGCGATTGGTCCACCGATGGAATTCGCGTTGAGGGAGCCAGCGATGCCGCCCACTGGACTCAGATCCCCGTGAATGTTGTCGATGGCGATTATTTCACGACGCTCGGAATTCCGCTTCTGCGCGGACGCACGTTCAATTCGTCGGACGCAAAAAAATCGCCCGAGGTTGTGCTGATCAATCACGAAATGGCGGAGACGTATTGGCGCGGTGCAAACCCGATTGGAAAGCAGATGCGCGTTCAGAGCGGCAATCGCGTGCTGACCGTGGTGGGCGTGGTTGGCGACAGCAAGTACAACACCGTGGATGAAACGGTGCATCCGGTCATTTACTATGCGCTGAGCCAGCATTACCAGCCAGCGTTACTGCTTGCTGTCCGCACGCAAGGCGATCCGCGCCTGTGGGTGCAGCCGCTATCCAAGATGGTGCGAGGCTTCGGTTTGCAGCTCGACGGTCCGCCGTTCACCTTCAACGACATTATGTATTTTTCGCTTCTGATTCCTATTCTGACGCTGCGCGTGGTCAGCGCTCTCGGCGCGCTTGCACTCATGCTTGCAGTCCTTGGACTCTATGGAGCCATTTTTTATTCCGTGAACGAACGCAAGAGGGAAATCGGCATTCGCGTCGCGCTGGGCGCGCAACCATTTCATTTGCTGAAGTTGTTTCTGCGCCAGGCCGCGCTCATTTCCGGCGCGGGCGTTTCCATTGGATTGTTTCTCGGAGTCGCCGCAACGATCCTGTTCCGATCTCAGTTTTACGGAATTCGCGATGTCGACCTGCATGTTCTCATACCGGTTGCGCTGGCGATGGTTTTAGTCTCAATGGCCATTGCCTACACGGCGGCGCGGCCGTGGGTCAAAGTAAATCCCATGGAAGCGATACGCCACGTATGATCCGGGGCGCTGGCAGCGGGCTACATCCCCGCGCGGCGGGCGATGCGCGTGGATCCAATGGTGGCGCTGCGGTATGAGTGAGGAAAGCTAATCGTTGATAATCGTTCGTTGAAAGTTGAGAGTAAGAGATAGCGAGGAAACGGTGACGCGCTGGCTTGCGAAGATTTCACTGCGTATGCGTTCTTTATTTCACAGGCGCGCCGCGGACGATGAACTGGACGCGGAACTGCGCTCACATCTTGAACGCCAGATTGCCGCAAATATTTCGGCGGGGATGTCGCGGGCCGAGGCGCGACGCACGGCGATGCGCGAGTTTGGCGGCGTGGAACAACTCAAAGAGGAGTGCCGGGATATGCGCAAGACGAATTACATCCTCGACCTTGCACAGGATGTTCGTTTCGGCCTCCGCATGTTGCGAAAGTCTCCGGGATTTACTGCCGTCGCGGTGCTAACGCTGGCGCTGGGCATTGGCGCCAACACGGCCATCTTTGGCGTGGTCGATTCGCTTCTTCTCCGTCCGTTGCCCGTGGAAAATCCGAGCCAACTCACGGTGCTTGCGTTCCGGCAAGGGAACGGGCCGTTATTGACGCAATTTTCCATCGCGGACTTTCGCGATATTCGCTCGCAGACTGCCGGGGCCTTTTCCGACATGCTTGGTTTTCAGCTTGGATTCGATGGGCTCAGCCTTGAAGGCAAAGCCGACCGCGCTTTAACCGCGTATGTCAGCGGCAATTTTTTCTCGATGCTGGGCGTGAAACCATATCTCGGCCGCCTGATTGTTCCTTCCGAAGGCGAGACGCCCGGCGCTGACCCGGTCATCGTTCTCTCCTACTCTTATTGGGAAGCGCACTTGGGAAGCGATCAGGGGATCATCGGCAAAAGAATCCTGGTAAATGGGCGACCGAACACCGTGGTAGGCGTCGCGCCGCAGGGATTTTACGGCTTGTATCCTGCTCCGGGTGTCGAAGCGTATTTGCCGCTTGCCATGGTGAGCTCGGACGAGCCGGGCTGGCCCAGCGATCTGATGGTAAACCGCATCCTCCAGAATCTCTACGTCGTCGGACGTCTGCGACCCGGGGCCAGTCTTCAAAACGCCGGCGCGGCGCTAAACGTCACGGCCCGTCGCCTATCCGCGCAATATCCCGAGAGCAATAAAGGCATGACTCTCAGCGTCTACCTGGAGCGTTTCGCGCGCCCTGATCCGGGAACTGCCGGCACGCTCATGAAAGTCGCCGCGCTGTTCCTGACTCTTGTGGCCATGGTTTTGCTGCTTGCTTGCGCGAACATCGCAAATCTCCTGCTGGTTCGCGCGACCGGACGCGAACGTGAAATGGCCGTGCGCGCAGCGCTGGGTGCAGGGCGCAATCGTCTAGTCCGTCAAATGCTGACCGAAAGCATTCTGCTTGCTCTCCTCGGCGGTCTGGCCGGCCTGTTGCTCGGCTTATGGGGCGGCCGGGCGATTGCTTCGATCGACTTGCACCAAGTGGTGGAGGTCCACCTCTATTCGGGATTCGATTGGCGCATTTTCGTTTACTCGTTCGCCGCGGCCCTGATCACTGGTGTTTTAGTCGGCATGGTGCCCGCGCTGCGCGTTTCGCGCGCGCACATCAGCGCCGCACTGCACGAGTCGGGGCGCAGTATCGCCGCGGGGAGGAATCGGTTTCGCAGCGGCCTGGTTGTGCTGCAGGTTGCCGGCTCCCTGATGCTGCTGGTCATCGCCGGACTTTTTGCTCGCAGCCTCGTGGCCGTGCAACACAGCAATCTCGGTTTCGATCCGCAGAACGTGGTCGAACTGACCATGGATCCAACAGAGGTTGGATTCAACGAGACGCAGGGCCTCGCTTTTTACAATTCGCTTCTCGCGCGCATAAACGCTTTGCCCGGCGTGCAATCCGCCGCGCTCACTTCGAGCGTTCCGATGGGCGACTATGGCAGCAACGACTATGTGAAGGTTTCGGACTACCAGAATCCTCCCGGCCAGGGACTGCCTCTCGTTTTTTACGGCGTTGTTTCTCCCAAATTCTTCGAGACGATGCATATTCCGATCCTTCGGGGCCGATCCTTCACTGACGGCGACGTCAACGGCTCTCCTTACACGGCCATCGTGAACCAAGCCTTTGCCAGCCGCTTCTGGCCGAACCAGGATCCCATCGGCAAACATTTCGCCAAGGTCAGCGGCGCCACCAATCCTCTGTATGAAGTGGCCGGAGTCGCAAAAGACAGCCGCTTTTCCGGCTTGACCGGGCCCATCGGCCCATTCTTCTATCTGCCGCTCGCGCAGGACTATGCTCTGGGAACTTTGCAGACCCTGCAAATTCGCAGCGCTGCTTCGCCCGACGCGGTAATTCGCGAAGCGCAGGGAGTCGTGCGCAGTCTTGCTCCCAATTTGCCTCTCTTCAGCGTTCAGACGATGGAGGAAGGACTCGACACTCTCAACGGCTTTCTGCTTTTTCAGTTGGGCGCCGGATTCGCGGCGGCCTTGGGCCTTCTCGGATTGATTTTGGCGATGGTCGGCGTGTACGGAGTTATTTCCTATTCGACGAGTCAGCGTACGCACGAGATAGGCATCCGGGTTGCGCTCGGCGCTCAGCAGTCAGAAATTCTCAGAATGATCTTGGGGCAAGGTTTCCTGATCGTGGCGATGGGGTTGATTGTCGGAAGCGCAGCCGCATCCGCTTTCGCGCGCTTGATTAGCAATTTCCTCGTCGGCGTCAGCCCTGCTGATCCCGCAACGTATTTGATTGTCACGATTGTCCTCGGACTCGTCGCTTTGCTGGCTTGCTACATTCCGGCGCGGCGGGCGATGCGCGTGGATCCGATGGTGGCGCTGCGGTATGAGTGAGAGATAGTCGACAGTTGAGAGTTCAGAGTCAAGAGTAAGAACGAAACCGATCTCTGCCGCTGCGAGGGGCCACGTTTACAAAAACCCAAAGAAGATGCAGATTCTCTGCCTGCGGCAGGTCGGCTCCTCGCGGTTGCTCGTCCCTTCGCCGAAAACGCTCAGGGCAGGCGGAATGACAGCGAGTAGAGTCCTTCAATAAGCTCCTAAGACAAAGGGCGGAAATTGCGGCGGCTGTTTATCCAGCCTCGCGCTGTGCATCGGCGATCATGATGATTCGCGCGCGAAATTCACGCGGCGGATGCGTCATTTTGCTCCTCGTTGCAAGCTGTAAGCCTGCACTGTCTCGTTCTGATTGAATGGGCGAACCCAAAGTCGCCGGCTCCGTGTTAGATTCAGCAGGGATAACACGCGCATGTTCGAGCGACAGCACGCCACCGCACAAAACGCCACGGAAGACGTTCCCGTAGAGGAAGCCGGAGGTACAGTTCCCGCGGACACGCGCCAAGAAGCGGGCGGCGCAACCCAGGCAGAGGCGCGCCGAGACGATGGCGAAGAAACCCTGCGCCACCCGAAATTTGGCTGGATCGATGTGCTGTGGCTCGCGTTTCTGGGCGGACTGGCGGCGCTGCCTCCGGTTGGGGAAATCCACAAACAGCTGACTCTGATTGCCATTGGTTTGTTCCAGATTTTTGAGGGACGCCTGATTGCGTGGCGTCCCGGACGCGGCCGCATCTACAGCGTCCTCATCAAGATTCTGCTCGCAACGCTGCTGATCGGGCACACCGGCGGAGTCAGCATCAACAGCGACTACTATCCGATTTTTTACGTGCCCGTGGTGACGGCGGCCATCTATTTTGGACCGCTCGCCACGCTGGGATGGACGGCGCTTGCATCGTTGGCGTATTGCTCGTACCTGATTCAAGCAGTATTGATCGAGGATTACGAGGTCTCGCCCGCGGGACTTGGCATACTTGCGGCTCGAATTCTGTTTTTCTTCCTCGCGGCGCTGCTGGTGAACCGCTTCGTAATGGAGAATCGCCGGCAAGTGGAACGGCAGCGCGCGCTTTCCGCGACACTCGAGGAATCGAATCAAAAGCTGCGGCAGGCGCAGGCGGATGTGCGGCGGGCGGAACGTCTTGCCGCGCTTGGCCAGCTTTCCGCGGGACTGGCGCACGAAATTCGCAATCCGCTGGGCATCATCAAAGGCTCGGCCGAGATGCTGAGCCAGAAGCTGGAAACCGCGCAGCCGGTGGCGGGCGAACTCGCAGGATTTATTTCGACCGAAGTGAACCGGTTGAACGGGCTGGTCTCGCGTTTCCTCGATTTCGCGCGGCCCTCGCATCTGGCGCTTTCTTCCGTGAACCTTCCCGCCATTGTGGAGCGCGCGCTGGAATCGGCTCACAACCGGTATCCGAACGCGAATGTAGTTGTCGTGCGGCGTTTCGCAGAGAGTCTCCCGCAGGTGTTGGCCGACGAGCAACTTTGCGAGCAGGTTTTCGTGAATTTGATTTTGAATGCGTATGAAGCCATGGGCGCGCAAGAAGAGAATGCGGCGGCGGAAAAGCGCGGAGGCACGTTAACGGTTTCGATTCTGCCGGAATGGCACCACGGAATTTCTGGAGTCGCAACAAAGATAGAAGATTCTGGCCCAGGAATCGCGGAAGAAATTCGGGAGCAGGTTTTCAACCCGTTCGTCACATCAAAGAAAACAGGCGTGGGGTTGGGGCTTTCGATTGTCGCCAAGATCGTGGATGATCATGGAGGGTCGATTCAGTTGAAATCGAAGCCCGGGCAGGGGGCGTGCTTCTGGGTATTCTTGCCGGCGGCGAAACAGTAGGACAGAGGAGAAGCGCAAAATCCATGGCGTCAATTTTGATTGTCGAAGATGAAGCCAAAATGCGCCGGCTGCTGGAGCTGAATTTGGGTGAAGAAGGGTTCACCACGCACGCGGCGGCGGACGCAGAAACGGGGCTGAAACTTCTGAGCCAAGAAAAGATCGATCTGGTGGTGACGGACTTCAAGCTGCCGGGAATGAACGGCCTCGAATTCCTGCAAGCGATCAAGCGCGTGAACGCCGCGCTTCCCGTGGTGATTATGACCGCGTACGGCTCGGTGGAATCGGCCGTGGAAGCCATGAAAGTGGGCGCGAGTGATTATGTGTTGAAACCGTTCTCGCTGGCGGAAATGGCGCTGGTGATACGCAAAGAGCTGGACGCATGCAAACTGCGCGACGAGAATCGCTCGCTGCGCGAAGCGCTCGGCCAGCGATACGAATACGCCAACGTGGTGGCTCAAGGCGAAAAAATGCAGGCCGTGCTGGCTCTGGTGGAACGCGTAGCGCCGACGAATTCTACCGTGCTGCTTGGCGGCGAAAGCGGCGTGGGAAAGGATTTAATCGCGCGCGCGATTCATGAGCATTCGCATCGCGCTTCCGGACCATTTATAAAAATCAACAGCACGGCGATTCCGGAAAATCTGCTCGAGAGCGAACTGTTTGGTTATGAGAAAGGCGCATTCAGCGGCGCGACGACCAGCAAACCGGGGAAATTCGAACTAGCCGACAAAGGCACTTTGTTTCTCGATGAAATCGGCGACGTGCCGCCCGCGATTCAGGTGAAGTTGCTGCGCGTCCTGCAAGAGCGCCAATTCGAACGGCTCGGAGGAACAAAAACTCTTAAGGTGGATGTCCGTTTAATTGCCGCAACGAATCGCGACCTTCGCGCCGCGCTGGAAGAGGGCACGTTCCGCGAAGATCTGTATTACCGGCTCAATGTGGTGGCGATCGACATTCCGCCTCTCCGCGAGCACAAAGAGGACATTCCGGCGCTGGCGAATTTCTTTCTGGAACGATTTGCGCGCGACTCCGGAAAGCCGGTGCGAGGAATAACGCCGACTGCGATGCAGCTTCTGATGGATTTTCATTGGCCGGGCAATGTCCGCGAGCTCGAAAATATTCTGGAGCGGGGCGTTACGCTATCGTCGGGGCCGATGCTTGAGGCAAGCGATATTCACCTGGACACTCGCGCGGCGAACCATCAGCTGGGATCGGCACCTGTCATTCCAGAAGGCATGACGCTCGACAAATGGGAGCAGGAGATCATTCGCGAAGCTTTGCGGCGCGCCAACGGAAACAAGAGCCAAGCAGCGCGGGCGTTGGGATTGTCCAGAAATGCGCTGCGTTACCGGCTGTCTCAAATGGGCGTGAATGACGTGGCGGAGAAAGAGCCTTAACAAAACTCCCAGCTCCCTGGAAGTTATGAAATTCCTTCCGGGTAACGATGCTCAGGTGGCTCAAAAGCACCGCTCCGCGTGAAAAGCACCGATTTTGACAGACGGCCGGGATCTGGCCCTCAGCGACCCCTGTCTAAGTTGCAGTAAATAAGAATGTTACATTTGATAGTCCAATCGCCTGTTTGGCATGGGCCGTGCTTTTAGGAATGCGAAGGCACTCGATCTCGACCGGGCGTTCCCGGCGGGAGGAGAAGAGTCATGAAAAAGTATCTTGGAATATTGGTTGCGGTTCTGTTCTCGATGGCCGGGGTCGCTGGAACGGCCCACGCGCAATATCCGGACCAGAATGCGCAAGATCAAAACGCGCAGGTTCAAAATGCGCCCGATCAGGGGCAGAACGAAAATCCGCAGGTGCAGCCTGCTGTCGCCCGGCTCAGTGCGATTCAGGGCGACGTTTCCGTGCAGCGGGGCGACTCTGGCGATTGGGTTGCGGCCACGGTCAATACGCCGCTGGAGGCTGGCGACCGGGTTTCGACTGGAAACGGCGGGCGCGCGGAAGTTCAGCTCGACTACGCCAACGTGATCCGTTTGGACGAAAACTCGACGATTAAAATCACCGACCTGACGGGTACGCACATTCAAGTGCAAGCCGGACAGGGTTTGGTGGAATACAGCGTATTTAAGAACAGCCAAACGGACGCCGAAATTGACACTCCCAATTCCGCCGTGCATCCGCTGAGGAGCGGAGACTACCGCATTCAGGTGAACGGCGATTCCGACTCGCAACTGATTGTCCGCAGCGGGCAAGCGGAAGTATCCGAGCCGCAAGGCAGCACACGCATTGAAAGCGGGCAAATGATTGACGTTCAGGGCACGGACAATCCGCAATATCAAACATTGGACGCGTCGCCCAAGGACGATTTCGACAGGTGGAATGAAAACCGCGACCGCACGATTCTGGACGCGCAGAGCTGGCAGCACACGGACCGGTATTACACCGGCACGCAGGACCTCGACGGACACGGCCACTGGGAAAACGTTCCTGATTACGGCCAGGTGTGGGTGCCTGATCAAGACTCTGGCTGGGCGCCGTATCGCGATGGAAATTGGGTTTGGGAGCCCTACTACGGCTGGACATGGGTATCGTATGAGCCATGGGGCTGGGCGCCTTATCACTATGGCCGATGGTTCGTTTACGGCGGAAACTGGGCGTGGTGGCCGGGCCCAGTGGGCGTTTATGGAGGCTGGGGTTATAACCCGATTTGGTCGCCCGCTTATGTGTCGTTCTTTGGGTGGGGCGATGACTTCGATTTTGGGTTCGGATTCGGCAATGTGGGCTGGCTGCCCTGCGGCCCCGGTGACTTCTTTACACCGTGGTGGGGATTCGGTGTAACGCAAGTCAATTTCATCAGCTTCGCGGATCGTGACGACTTCGGCCGCCGTGGCATCGGCGACCGCGACTTCGGACGAGATCGCGGCTTCGGGCGGCGTGAGGATCCGCTTTTCCGCGGACGCAATGGATTCTCGAATATCAACCGCGTTGAAAATGACGCACGCATCCGAGGCGGTATCTCCTCGGTTCGCGGCAATGAATTCGGGCATGGCGATGCCAGATTCCAGCGCGGCATCGGCACACAGCAACTCCGTCAGGCGAGCTTTATGACGGGACGTCTGCCAGTAGCGCCAACGCGCAATAGCTTGGGGCGTTTGCAGGGCAACGTCTCTCCGTCGATTGCGCGGACGGCAAACCTGAACAACCAGCACTTCTTCTCGCAGAGCAAGCCGTCGTATACTCCGCGGCCGTTCAACCAGCAGGCGCAGCGGGCGCAGCAGATGATCGCGAATTCCCGGGCGCAAAATGGCGCAATGAACCGCGGATCTTTCAATGGTTCAAGGCTGCCATCCGCTCCGGCGATGCAGCGGAATGGAAACACACAAACGACGCGGCCGTTCTCGAATGGGAACGCGAGCTCGGTGAACCGTGGTTCCGCCACGCAAAACGGCAGGTTTAATGGTTCGCCGCAGCCGAGTGGCGCTCGACCGGGATGGCACAGCTTCACGCCTTCAAACGGCGGAAACAATGGCTATCGCCCGTCGCAAGCTCCGGCGAGGATGAATCAAGGAACGCCAGCACGGCAATTCCAGCAGCAGAATCCGTCGGGGCAGCAGCGCCAGGGCGGATGGCGGACATTTACGCCGTCGCAGCAGTCGCGTCCAGCGGGGCGACCCAACGCTGCGCCGTCGCGGCCAGGCTATCAGAATTTCCATCCATCGAACTCGTCTCGCCCCTCGCTTGACATGCGGCAACCCATCGTTTCGCGCCGCGCTCCCTCAAATTACTATGGCGGCGGAACGCCCCAACGCTACGGTGGTGGCAGTCCGTATGGCAGACCAAACAGCGGGTATTCGCCGCGATCTTACGGCGGCCCCAGCCCATCTTATGGGCGACCGGGTGGCGGTGGCGGCTACCGAGGCGGCGCTCCTTCCTACAGTCGACCTAGCGGTGGCGGTGGGGGATATCGCGGCGGTGGCAGCCCTTCCTATAGCCGACCCAGCGGCGGTGGCGGTGGAGGATATCGCGGAGGTGGCGGCGGTTCACGCGGAGGCGGTGGCGGCGGTCCCCGCGGAGGAGGCGGCGGTTCGCATGCGTCCGCGCCACATGGTGGCGGCGGAAGGCCTCACCGATAGGGTTGTAAGGGCTTCTCTCAACCTAGCCCTTAGCCCTTTCCGTACCGGGCTGTGGGTTCGTAGCCTAGGAAACGAAAAGTTCGAGCCAATTCACCGCAACCTGCTAAAGCCGGGCACGAAAGCGCGCGAGATACGAATCCAGCTCGCTGGTGCGGAAGAGCTTCAGCAGTCCCAGAATAATCACCAATCCCGCCGTTGAAGCCATTGAGAGAATTTCGAACGATCCTAGTGTCTTCTGCCACGCAATCGAGCGCGACAGCCACTTCGCCAGTTCGTAGACCGCGACGCCGGAAAGAATGGACGCCACGAAAACCTTCAGCAAGAAGCGCATCAGATCGCCAAGCTGGTGATTATGAGTTCGTCGAACCAGCAGCGTGAAAAGCACGATGGTGAAAAGAATAATGCCTGTGGAGCTCGCCAGCGCCAGTCCCAGATGTTGCGCCTGCCTGACCAGCCACCAATAAAGCGGGATATCGAGAAACGTGAAAACAGTACCCACAATCGCGGGTGTCCAGGTGTCCCGCGTGCAGTAAAAGCCGCGCGCGATCAGGTTCTGCGCTCCCCAGGCAAACATGCCCACCGAGAAGAGTGCCAGCGTTGAAGCCGTGGCCTGCAAATCCGAAGGGGTCAAACGTGTGTGAGAAAAAACCAAATGCACTACGTAGGGGCTTTCGGCTATGGTGAACGCGGAAATGGGCACGAGAAGGAAAATCAGCCCTTTGAACGTGTCGTTCAAGACGCGATTTAGTTCCGCGAGCTTTCCTTCCGAATACAGCTGCGAAAGTATCGGGAACGAAGCAACGCCAATGGCCTGGCCCACGACTCCCAAAGGGACGCGCATCAGAGTCTTCGCATAGGTGAGCCACGTGATGGATGCGGGAACGAGATACGAGCCGAACCAGCGGATGATCCAATCGTCCGTGAATGAAAGCGAAAGCGCGAGCATGATGGGGACGGCGAGTTTCACGAAAAGGCGAAAGCCGGGGTGACGCAAATCGAGAGAAAGAGAAAATTTCGCGCCGACCTGGTGCGCGCCGTAAGCTTGCAAAAGAAAATTACCGACGAACGAGCCCACCAGGACGCCAACGGCAAAGCCCGTCATTCCAATGCGGGAGGCCAGCAAAACGCCGCCCAGAATAATGAACAAGTTGTAGACGAGCGGCGCGAGCGAGGGCACGATGAACCTTCCCTTCGCGTATTGCACAGCGCTCAGAATTCCGCCTTGGTAAAAACAGAATTGCGCGGGCAGCATCAGGCGCGTAAGGAAAACGACGTGCTGTTTTTCGACCGGGCCGAAGCCAGGCGCGATCACGGAAACAAGCTGAGGCGCGAAAATCTCCGCGACGCAAATGAGCGCGATGACGAGAAGTCCCATGAATGTCATCACCGTGGAAAAAACGCGCCAGGCTTCGTCCTCCTGATCTGCAGCGGCGAATTTCGTAAAAACGGGAATGAAGGTGATGCTCAGGGAGCCGGCGGCCACTAGATAGTTCAAAAAGTCAGGGAGCGTGAAGGCCGCGTAGTAGGCGTCGGTGATGGCTTTCGCGCCGACCTGATGCGCGACCGTCCATTCCCGCATAAACCCGAGTACGCGGCTGAGCAGAACGCTCGCCATGACGATGCCGGTGGACTGCATGATTTTGCGGTTCAGGCCGTGAGGGCTCACGCCAAAGATAGTACACGCGTTGCACGCAGCAACCTCGACACGCTTTCGGATCGATTGCCG
Source organism: Candidatus Acidiferrales bacterium (assembly GCA_035933995.1). Classification (GTDB taxonomy): domain Bacteria; phylum Acidobacteriota; class Terriglobia; order Acidiferrales; family UBA7541; genus DAHUXN01. The sequence goes on from DASYYI010000119.1 coordinate 24,787, forward strand.
CGTTTCATACTACTCGGCAGGGGAGATTTACTGGGGCGCCGGCTGCGGCGATGCCGAATTGACGGCCATGTAGGCGCGTCCGAACGCCGCCAATGGCTGGCCCGCAGCAACGGCAATGGCCTGAACTGCGTAGTTCCCCGCGGGGAATTTGCCGGGCGGCAAACTGATACGGAACGAGGCAGAGCGAGACTTTGCGTCGACTTGAACCGGCTCGAGGAGAGGCGTGCGGCTGACTTCTTCACCGCCCCGGAAAAAGACCAGGCCGCCGCGCAAGGAAGCAGAATCCACGTTCTTGGGAAGATAGGCCTGAAAGAAAACGTATATGGTTTGCTGGGATTGAAAAACATTGGTGACGCTGGGGATCAATCGCTGGCCTGAAAACTCCAAAGGCGAATTCTTAAGGCTGGCTGCGAGGCCAACTGTTTTGATTTGTACTTCGGAGGACTTCGCGACGGGCGCCAACTGGCTTGAAAGCAGAACGGAGCTGAGCGCGAGGCGTTTCGAATCCGGAGCCGCAACGTCGAGGGCTTGCTCAAAAGTGCCGATGCGTCCCGTCTCGTTTTCGCGCGCGACGAATTTCAGGCGATAGGAGCCCGGAGCAAGGATCATGCCCCCTTGATAGAGCAGGGCGTTTCGATGGACTTGCTCGAAATGCTCAGCGCCGAGGTGCACGCTGATGGTGTCACGCAATTGCGCCACCACGCGTTTTGTCCCGGCGTCTTCCACTTGCGCGGCAAAATCGAATTCATCTTCCTGACTGCCGCGTTTGGCGGCCCATTGCAGGGCGCCCGAAGGAAGCTTGGCGGCAATCGGAATGTAGACTTCCCCGCTGCTGAGGCGAAATTGCGAGACTTCGAGGGCAATGGGAAGCTCGACGCGCGGAGAATCGGAGCGAAGGGCCTCTTCCAATTGCTGATCGCGGTCATCGGTGGACATGTGCTTGAAATCGCGCGGGGCAAAATATCCGGTGCGATAGCGCAGACGCGCCCCAGGAACCTTCAGCTTCAAAGTGACGCGGCGCCAGCTTCCATCCGGCTTCGTATTTGAAGTGCTGTAGCCGATCAGGTAGTAGCCGGAGGTATCCTGCTGCACCTGGCGAAACGCCTTGGATAAGTCGCCGATGTCGAAAAATGCGCGCCCGCCGGTGTCGGTGGCGAGCGTCGATAGCGTGTCGCGAGAATCTTGCCGCGATTCAGATTGCTTGAAAACGGAAGCGCCTGAGAACATGGATTGTCCGGAAGATGCGCCCGTTGTAGCGTCGCCCCCGGGCGTTTCAGCCATGAGGCCGCGCGCGTCGACGGTATAAAAAGAAACGTTGGCGCGATTCGCGGCGTCGGTCGCCGCTTCGAGCTCCGTGCGATTTTCCTCGCCTGTTTGCGTGATTCCACCCGTGAATTGCATCACGATCTTTTTGCCGGGAATGTGTTTTAGGAGATTGGCGAGCCCCTGCATGGCAGAGAGCTTGCGATCGGTATTAAAAACATTGAACTCGGTGTCGTCCGGCGTGTAGGCCGCGCCGGTATCTTCGCTGACGTCGTATTCGCCATTCTGGGCGGGAGCGGCGGAAAGTCCGGCGAGCTGCGAATTGATTCCAGGAGTGAGACTTGCGATAGCTTTCTCCAGATTGGGGCGCTGGTTCGTGAAGTCCGAAAGGATGGTCAATTGATTTCCGAGCACGGCGACGGACACGAGATCGGCGGGCGTCATTTGTTCACGGACGAATTTGAAGGCTGCGTCGCGGGCGCGCGAAAGCTCGTCGTTCTGCATAGAAGATAAATCAAAAAACAGGAGAATCATGCGGTGGTCGCGAACGGTTGCGGCCAGAGCGTCGTTCGAAACTGTCGCCGTGGATTCGACAGGTATAACGACCGGAGGACCGGCCGTCTTTCCGGCGGTCTCGAGAGACTCGATGTCCGAGTAAACGAAAGAAAGAATTTTCTGCTGCTTGCCGTCTTCAAGCACGGTGAACTGATCGGCGCGAAGCCCTCGAATGGGGCTACCGGAACGATCGGTGACTTCCGCATCGATGACGACCAGATTCACATTTTTGTGCATAACGGCAGGAGCGAGTTTCTTCTGCTCTTGCCGCGGGGCTGCAGGAATTTTTTGTTCCTGCGAGAACGCGGCGGAAATCACGAAGAGAAACGCGAAAAGCGAAAATGTGAATCTGCGCATTAGAAGTTCACCCGTAACGAGATATTCATCGTGCGCATGGACTTCACGCCTTGCACGCGGCCGTACGTGAACGAATTCACGACAGTGGAAAGCCCTGAGAAATTTGGCGTATTGGTCAGATTTTGAACCTGCCACGCAAGAGTCATGCGGCGCTGCTGGTCTTTGCCGAACACCATGGATTTTGACAGGCCAGCGTTGATGTTGAAATTTCCCGGGCCGCAAATGGTGTTGCGCGAGGCATCGCCGAAGGTCCCGACGGGCGGAGCAACAAACGCCGACGTGTCGAAGAAACGGAGGGGTGTGCGCTGATCCCAGGGCAAGCAGGGATCTCCGACTTGATTTGCGCGCTCGGAAAATCCCCCGCCGCTGGCGGTGTTGTCGGAAGGAGGGCCGAGCGCCGTATACGGCAGGCCGCTTGAGACAGTGGCGACGGCGTTGAGGCGATAATTTCCCAAGAGCGAGGCTTGCCAGCCGTGGCGTGCCCAACGCTGGCGTGGCCCGAACGGCAGTTCGTAAAATCCGAACATCCGAAGCTGGTGGCGCACGTCGAATGCGGAGCGTCCGCGCTCCGCGCGCAGGTTGCCGTCCTGCTGCTCGACGACGGGAGAGCCCCCGCCGATGGAGCTGGCATCGTCCAGGGACTTGCCGAAGGTATAGATGCCGAAGAGCGTCAGGCCGCGCGACATACGTTTCTGCAAGCGAACCTGAACGGCGTGGTAGATCGACTGGGCGCCGGACTGATCGAGAGTGAAGCCGCCGACGTTTGGAATGCGACGCACGTCGCCGTTGAGCTGAACGAGGCGGTTGGGCGCTCGAAGAATGTCGAGATTTGCGCCCTTGGTGCCGGTGTAGGTGACGTCCAGAACCCAACTGCGCGGCAATTGCTGCTCGAGGCCAAGATCCCAAATCTGAATTTGCGGGACCGCGTAATTTGGATCGACCGCGATAGTGTTGGTGATTACTCCCGAGGACGGCTGCGAAGGCTGCGACGGAAAGCCGTCTTCAAGCGTCAAGAACTGGCTGGCGGAGGTGCTGATGAATTGCGCTTGCGCCCAGGGCGGCTGGTTCGCAAGTTCGGATGCCAGGTGGCCATAAACCGATCCGCTGTAAAAAATCGAATAGCCCGAGCGAACAATGAACGCATGTTTTGCGAAAGGCTTCCAGGCCATGCCGAAACGCGGCGCCCAGTCATTGTAACTGCCGCGAATCAAGGATCTGGGCAAAGAACCGCTGAACGGGCCCGACTGACCGGGCGCGACAACCTGGGCTTGAGTGATGTCCGAATTCAAATCGAGATTTGCGATCTTATTGTAAAGCTCGATCGGCGGCGTTTCTGCCTCATAGCGCAAACCGAATTCGAGCGTGAAGCGCGGCCGAACACGCCAGTCATCCTGAGCGTACCCGATGAAGCCCCAGTTGCGAAAATAAGTGTTGGTGCTGCCGAATTGCAATTGCGTAGTTTGCGGAACGCCGAGCAGGAAATCCGCAAAGTCGACGCCCAACTCACCGGGCACGGGCTGGCCGGACGTGTCGAGCTGGCTGGTCATCAATCCGGTGAAATTGAACTGGCCGCGAGGGATAGGATCGGACTGCGTATTGTTCTGCATGCGGCGCAGTTCCCCGCCGACGGTGATTGTGTGCTTGGGCAAGATGTATGTGACGCTATCGTTGAAACGCAAAGTCTGATTGCGAACGAGCGAAGGAATCGGGTCGGACAGACCGGTGAAATTTGTGAAATTAATTCCGGGAATGCCGAAATTAATCGGGGCGGTCGAAATGCCGCTAATTCCGAGTTGCCCAGAGATATCGTTGACAAAAGAATTGTCGCTCAAAATACGGCTGCGGCTGCGGCTCCAATTGACGAAGGAATCGTTTGTCAGGCGCGGCGACCATGTTTGAACGAAATGCAGGTCAACATTCTGATTGCGCGATGAGCTGGTGCCGCCGAGCGTTAGGAAATCCCCCAGCGTGTTGCTACGACCGGAATTGAAATTGTACCCGCCATTGATGCTGAACCGCCGCGAAATTGTGTGGAGAATGTGGATGTTAACGGAATCGCTCGACTGAGGAACGGTGGTCTCGAGATGGTAATTCTGCACCGTGCCGGGAAGATTGGGCGGTGGAATGAATTTCAAAAGGCCCAGCGCGGCATTATCCTGCATGCCAATCGGAATTGAGCAGCCGAGCGGCTGGCGAGGGCCGTTGGA
>DASYYI010000203.1:0-1814 GCA_035933995.1 Candidatus Acidiferrales bacterium
GTTCGCGCGCTCGGCCTCATCAACCGCGAACATCGTGGCCCGCGAAAAACCGAACATGCCTGCGAAGAGATTTCGGGGGAACGTCGCCTGAGCAGTATTGAACTTCATCACTTCGTCATTGTAGAACTGCCGCGCAAAGGCAATACGGTTTTCGGTGGAAGTGAGCTGCTCCTGCAGCAATTGCACGCTTTCGACCGCCCGCAGTTGCGGGTACTGTTCGGCCACCGCGAACAAATTCGATAGCGCTCCGCTCAAAGCGGATTCGGCCTGCGCGCGATCGGCGACTGTACCGCTGCTCGACGCCACGGCTTTCGTGCGCGCTTCCGTGACCGCCTCGAGCGTCGAGCGCTCGTGCGCCATGTAACCTTGCACGGCGCCGACGAGGTTAGGAATCAAATCGTGGCGGCGCTTGAGCTGCACGTCAATGTCCGACCACGCGTTCTGCACGCGCACGCGCAACGCCACCAGTGAATTGAACACTGCGATGAACCAGATCAGCAGCGCAGCCGCGATCAGGCCAATCACAATCAGCGTTGTGGTAGACACGGTTCCACACCCTGCTTTCCAAAATGCCCTCGCTAATGATGCAGGAACACCACAAAAAGTTCGTGAATGAAGGCCATCCACACCATCAGAAACGCCAGGCTCGCCAGCACCATAATCGCGATGAGCAACAGCAGCAGCGCCAGCGCGACCAACGCAAACGGCCCGAGGAATACCGCCAGCACAGCAATCACGATCCAGGATTTGCCTCCATCCGATTCAAGCTCGAGATGCGCGCCCATGCGATCGAGGCGTTTCAGCCGGCGCTTTATCGATGGAAAGAAGCCCGCGAAGTTGCTCGAACTTTCCGCAAATTCCTGCGAATCGCTCGCAGCCGGCTGATTAGCTTTCATCTTATTGCCGAATTCCGTGAGACGTTGCAACGCTGCCTTGTCGCCGTGCTGCGCCGCGGCAATGTCCGCCAGATTGGGCATTTCATCCACGGATTTGCCGAGCGCGGTTGCAGCCGCTTGCCGAAACGCCATCATCCGCGCCGTTGCATCGGCGTCTCCTGCCATGGCAGCGCTTCCCGTCGCGGTGATTTGCTTCATAACCGAGGGCAGATCGGCGGAAGCTGGCGTTGACGAATTGCCTTTTCCGCTCGCTTCGGATGCGGCCCACATCTGAGCCCACATCTGCTGTTGCGCGACGTTGGCTTTCTGATCATTTACGCGATCGCTGCCCGCCGGGCTGACCAGAAATAAATGCGAAGCCCACGCGCCTCCGGGGATTGGGCCGCGGTCGCTGTTGAGTTTCCGCAACGCTTCCGCCAAGCCGTCCGGATTTCGTGTGAGTTGCACAGCGCAAGCATCTGCCAGGTATTTGCGCTTGCGCCACAGAAGCGCCATGCTGGGTTCGAGGATACTGAACGAAAAAAACCACAGCGACAGTTTGATGGCCATATTTGTGAAAAAGATCGGGAAAAACAGGAAGTTGCGAATGGACCGAAGCACCGATTTCTTGCGCGAAGTTGTGTCAAAAAAATTGTCGATGTCGTCGGTCTCAAGTCCGGCGCCACGCGTGAGAAGCGCGGCCACGGCAGCCGCTTCCTGAGCGCTGGTTTCAGTATCTTTTTTCCCGAACAATCCGTAACGAACAATTCGCCACAGCGTGCCGCGCGACCGGCGACCAAACGGAGCGTTGATGACAGCGACCAGAAGGCCGCAAGTTTCGAAAACACTCGTGACCCTGAAGGCGATGCGCAGGTCGCCATTGCCAATGGACGCCACCAAATGCGCGAGCGCGCCTTCGAGTTCGTCGCGATTGAGTTG
>DASYYI010000209.1:0-3957 GCA_035933995.1 Candidatus Acidiferrales bacterium
TTTCGCGCCTGTTTCATCTCTCGCGTCACTTTCCCCCGTGATGCTTGACACCTTTTTGCTCTAAGCCTAGCCTAACTATAGGTAGCACCAAATCGGGTACTCTAAAATCCTTGTAACGAGAGAGCGCATGGGCGTACGCGAGTGTCCTTTCTGTGGAAAGAAGATCTCTGACGCATTCAGGGATTGTCCGCTTTGTCATGAGACCCTCCCCGAACTGCGTGTCGTTAAAAGTTCTTCTTCGTCAGGCAGGGGCGGTCCGCTGCGCCGCGGCCTTTTGTACATGATGATTGTCGCGTTCGTTTATTATTTGCTCTCCGCCAACAGCCCCCTAAAAATTTCCGTACCTTTTACCCCAATCCTTACCACCTACTTGCTTCCTATGGTCTTCCTGGCTGGTCTGAGCTTTGCCATGTACGGCATTTTCCTCGAAGTCAAAGGCTGAGCTACGTCGGAATCTGCGCAACTGGCGTCCACGCTGTGAAATCCGTTAGAATGTCCTATGGCATGCCCTTTAGAATAATCGTTTAGAATTTCGCGCATTACTCTGCGGGTCGAAAGGCTCCATGGAAGCGGCAATTTCACAGCGGCACAAAACGGTAGGCGTCAAAGTCGGCAAGATTCAAGTCGGCGGCGGCGCGCCCGTCGTAGTCCAATCAATGACCAATACCGACACGGCCGATGTCGAAGGTACGGTCAAACAATATCTCGAACTCGCTCAGGCCGGCTCTGAACTCGTCCGCGTCACCGTGAATATCCCCGAAGCCGCCGCCGCAGTCCCGGAAATCAAACAGCGCGTCCTTGAAGCCGGGTGCGACACGCCTCTCATCGGCGACTTCCACTACAACGGCCACGTCCTGCTGACAAAATATCCTGAATGCGCCAAAGCCCTCGACAAATATCGCATTAATCCTGGCAACGTCGGCAAAGGCACGCGGCGTGACGAGCAATTCGCCACCATCTGCAAAGTCGCCGTCGACAATGGCAAACCCGTCCGCATCGGCGTCAACGGCGGCTCGCTCAATCAAGAACTCGTCATGCAGAAGATGCAGGAAAACACCGACCGCGACCTCGGCCGCACTTCCGAAGACATCATCAACGAGTGCATGGTTCTTTCCGCGCTCCAGTCGACTGAACTCGCGCTCGCCTGCGGTTTGCGCAAGGATCAAGTCATCATATCCTGCAAAGTTTCCCGCCCGCGCGATTTGATCAGCATTTACCGTGAACTCGCGCAAAAAACCGATCAGCCTCTGCATTTGGGACTCACCGAAGCGGGCATGGGCGCCAAAGGCCTCGTCTGGTCCGCGTCGTCGATGGCCATTCTTCTCGGCGAAGGAATCGGCGACACGATTCGCGTTTCGCTCACGCCGCGCCCCGGCGGTGACCGTCGCGACGAAGTTTATGCCGCCTGCGAACTTCTCCAAGCCCTCGGCCTTCGTTCCTTCGCGCCCAGCGTCACCGCCTGTCCCGGCTGCGGCCGCACCACCAGCTCCACGTTCCAGGAATTGGCCGAGAGCATTCAGCAATACATTCGCGACAAAATGCCTGAGTGGAAAACGGAATACGAAGGTGTCGAGGAGCTGAAGCTCGCCGTGATGGGCTGCATCGTCAACGGCCCGGGCGAATCCCGCGCCGCCAACATCGGCGTCAGCCTTCCCGGCACGGGAGAAGAACCAAGCTGCCCCGTTTACATCGACGGCGAAAAATTCGTCACACTGAAGGGCACTTATGACGAGCTCTCCGTCGCCTTCCAAAAACTCGTCGACGATTACGTCTCCGGCAAATATCCGCGCCGCGCGCCGGGCTCGCTTCCGCCCGCCATCCGCATGCCCGAGTCCGCCACCGCCGCGCCCCGCCTCCACGTCATCTCGTAAAGATCGTTTGTTCGCTGTTGTAGGGCCCGATCGGCCTTATCGGGCCGTCGCCTTCGCCGCGGAAGCAAAGCGGTCCGCGGTATCGTTTTGCCTTCGTAGGGCGCTGCTTGTTTCCTCTGCTTGCCCTGGCGCAGGGTCGCGATTCCCCGAATCGCGCTACGGGTTGACGTGGCACAGGCTTTAGCCTGTGTGTTTTTTATGGAATGAGACGCTCCCTCCGCGTCTTGGCATAAACCCTCCGCAACTTGTCATTCCGAGCGAGGATGCGACCAGCATCCGACGAGGAATCTGCTTCTGCCTTTTTTGGAGTGCGGCGGTCCGCATAGCGGACTCCGGCGAAGCCGGAGCTCGCCGCCGCCTCGCCGCAGGCGTCGCCTTTGGTAGGGGCGGGGTTTACCCCGGTCAGGCGTGCGGCTTACTAAGAGGATGGCCAAGAATTGTATTCATATCCCTTGCGAATAAGTGTTTGAACGCTGTCCGAGTCGGCTACGGCTTGAGGCCAGTTCACTGAATGGAAGACGTAACGCAGCAACTCCGCTGCTAGTTCATCGGGTCGTTCCCGCAAAGACTCAGCGCTTGTCGCAACCGAAAGCTGTACCTTATCGTCTAGTTCGGACCCCTGGACACTCTCCAACCACTGCCCTCGGGCAGCAGCGTGGAACCACTTAACACCACGAATTGAAGAGATCCTAACATCAACCGTTAGGGGCGCAGCGTAGCCCAACTCCTGTAGCATCTTGCTTGCATGCCGGATGAACACGAGCAGGTATCCCAAGAACTGATACAGGTGAATGCCTGTTTGTCCGTTAACTTTGCCCTCAATCTGAGCACCATAGAACAGCATTCCCCAAATAGTGACTTCAAAAAACGAGGTATCTCTACCTGCATCTAGCACGATGACGCTTTCATGCTGGGAAATGGCGGGACTACCGTGATAGGGAAACGTCATTCCCCGCCAGGGGGTCCCGGTCTTCCGAATAAAGCTCTTGAGACTCGCTTCCTCGCACAACTGTCGTGCCGGGAACCGCGGACCGACGGAAAATTCGAGAATTGATCCCGACTTTCCCCTGCGGCCGCCAACATCGGTGGTTTTGCTCGCAATGTAAGTATCAAATCTCTCTCTCGCGCGGTTAAGCAAATTGTCCCTTCGCTCTCCGATTAATTTTCGCCGACCAAACAGATAGCGAAGTTCGTCTTCGTTTGCCAGTCGTGCTTCAAACCGCGCACTGAACTCATTTGTCCGAATCCAAATACCTTTCCTGCCGTTCAGGAAATGTGGAGCGACATCGCTCTCGCCGACTGAAATCACATAGCAAACCTTGCCACCGCCAGCAGGGACGGAGATGGGATCAGAAACCTCCACACTCAGCGGCGGATTGGCGCCACCGAAACACCAATCGACGATCTTCTGTTTGTAGCCGGACTGCGCGTCGACGCCCGGCAGGCCGTCGATCCGACCGTCCGAGCTCTTCGCACTGGCGCCAACAACTACAAATCCGCCATATGTGTTAGCGAGAGACGATACCTTCTTGAGCGTTTCTTCTTTGTCTGGAACATCACGCTTGAATTCCAGTCTAATGTTCTCAACCGCCCCCTCGTCCATAAGGTGCTGGAGATCAGCGGGCTCTAGTTGGGATAAGGGCTTGGCGAAAATCGACATAACCTGACTATACCACCTGCCTCTAAAGTTTTTGCCTTTTCCGTTAACCTATGATAAACATATCTTCTCGGTTATGGCACTGACCTCAATCTTCGGCCCAGCGTTTCCCACAATGGGAGCTTCCCGGTGGCGTTTCCTCGCCGCCTAAACCTTCCTTTCTTTCTCCGAAGTAACTTTTCTACCCAAATCTATGATTTTTTTAATCGGTACACAGAACACAAGTCATTTTTGATTAACTGTCGAAAAATAAATGGCTTAGTTTTTTCTAATCGGGACTGGAATGCGGCTTTTTCTGCGCTTCTTTTTCAGGCCAATTCCATTTTTCATAATCGAGAAACTGGTATTCGTCGGCATCATTCACATCCGGTAAATGCACAGCCCGCTGAGCAGCTTGGGATAAAAATCCGTGGATTTTTGCGGCATCAC
>DASYYI010000246.1:0-9288 GCA_035933995.1 Candidatus Acidiferrales bacterium
GCCTAAACTTTTCCCCCTTGACGGCACCAAACCACATAGAATCCCCCCGTTCCTAAAACTTCGGGGGGTCCTATGAACAAGTTCATGATGCTGGTGGTGTTGGTGCTATTGGTACTGGCGAGTGCAGTTGGACTACGCAACCTGACAGCCAATCAAACGGCTGGACAAATGGTTGCGAGCACAACCAATCCGGTGCCAGTGATGCCCGATACCTTGGCGGCAAGCACGACGAATCCCGTGCCAGTGATGCCCGACGGGCGTTAAAGCTCGCTTCCCAAAAGGGAAGCTGCTACTATCCCGGGCTAGGCATCTAGAGAAAACCTTATGCTTGGTCCGTTGGATTACGTGCTTGTGCTGCTCGGCTTGTTAGCCGAGGCGTACGTTGTGGTTCGCCTGTGCCTCTCAGATACCTTTCTCCGCTATTTTTCCCTGACTGTCTACATGTTAGCGGTTGTAGGCATCACAATTGGGCAAGACGTTGTCCTGCTCAAATTCGGGGTCTCATCTCCATTGTACGCATACGTTTACTATTACACTGACGCTCTGCTCACTATTTCACTTTTTTTCGTCATCATGAGTTTTTATCACCAGGTCTTTCAACAGATGGGGGTCGGCAAGTACGTTCGCTGGGCCTCCGTTTTTCTCCTGTCTGCCACGGCCCTGTTTTCGTATTTGGTTGTTCGGCGAATGCCAACCCATCACCTCACAAGCCGTTTTGTGGTGGAGATGAGCCAGAATCTTTATTTCGTTGGCGTGGTCCTGACCTATTTACTTTGGGGCGCCGTCGTCAAACTGCGCGAAACGAGAACGCGCTTGATTCAACTCGTTCTTGCGCTGGGAATTTTCTTTAGCGCCGATGCGGCATGTTATGCGCTCCGCAATCTTTTTCCTGGCCTCGAGGCGAATTGCTTGAAATGGGTGCCTCCGCTCGCCGGCTTGTTCCTGCCGCTGGCGTGGGCTTACACTTTCACGAAGATTTCCGAGGGTGCGCGGCTCGAAACGGCGCGCGTGGCCTTACCGCGAATGGCGGCGCATCAACACTCATGATTGCCGCGCTTATTTGCGTAATTTCCGTTGCAGCGTTCCTGCAATTCTTCATCTCCTATTCTCGTTCGATCATTGCCGCGTACCGCAAGTCGGAGCTTTCCGAGCAAGTCCGGGAAGTCGTGGGAATAGAAGGGCAGGAAGTGAACAGCGATCAATTTGGGCGGCTCGTGCAGCTTGTCCGCCTGTGCCCGCAGAAGGGCGATGATCGGACAGATCTGAAAGTCGTTGGAGTCTATTATTGGATGATGGGCGTTGTGCGTTCGGCCGCGCGTCAACTCGCTCCGCGCATCACTTCGTGGGCTGAACGCGAACGAGCCGGCTGCGCCTATTTTGTTGCAGTCGCGCTGGACCGACGAATCGCTTATAGCCGTGATTTGCTTGCGCAGCAAATGTCCGACCGCTAGACACTCGCCTGTACGCGCCTTCCTCCCCCTGCTAAGATAGCCATAGGTTCGCTTCCCGCGTTATGAGAATTCCGATTCAACGGATCATCTTCAATATGCTCCGACGCCGCCAAGCGTTGCACTCGGGGGACAGGCTCGCTTTGGCCGTCTCTGGAGGCGCTGATTCAGTCGCACTTTTGCGCCTCTTTGAAGAGCTTCACGGCGAATTGGGAATCACGCTCTGCGTGCTACATTTCAACCATCAGCTTCGCGGAACAGATTCCGGCGCAGACGAAGCTTTCGTGAAATCGCTCGCGGGCGCTCGGGGCATGGAATGCTTCACTGAAACTGCCGACGTGTCCGCAATTGCAAAGCAGCGTGGCTGGAATCTGGAGGACGCTGCGCGCCGCCTGCGCTACCAGTTTTTCGACACAATTATTTCGCGGGGTGTGGCGGACTGGGTTGCCACTGCGCACACGGCTGACGACCAAGCCGAAACAATCCTTGCGCGCATCATTCGCGGTACGGGACTTGCCGGCCTTTCTTCCATCCATCCCGTCCGCGGCAAAATCATCCGCCCCCTTATCGAAATCCGTCGCGACGATCTTCGTTCTTTCCTTGCCGAGCGCAAGCAGGAATGGCGTGAAGACGCCACCAATCGCGACACGCAACGCCTTCGCGCCCGCGTGCGCCACGGGTTACTGCCAGAACTCCAAACAAATTTTTCCCCGTCCATCACGGATCGGCTGTGCGATTTGGCGTCGCTGGCCCGCGACGAAGAAGATTTCTGGTCCGCGCTCGTCGAAGAACGCCACCAACGGCTCGCTTTACGTACCTCAAAGGGATTTTCGGTGGATGTGAATGATCTGCTTTTTCCCATCCAAGATTTGCCACGTCAAAAAGGTGCGGCATCTAATCCCTGCCATGCTTTGACGCAACGACTCGTGCGCCGTTTATACGCGGACGTGGCTCAAACGGAAGGCCAGCTCACCCGCAACCACGTCGAACAAGTGGTCCTGCTGGCAGCGCACGGTTCAAGCGGACGGAAATTGGAGCTTCCCGGCGGAGTCACCGTCGAACGCGAATTCGGTGGACTGATTTTCCAACGTTCGAGCCGCACGAACAGGCTCACGTCCGATAAAAAAAACTCCCGAGCGATTGCTTCTTATCAGTATCAGGTAACGCTGCCGGAAAGCGGTCCGACCGCTATTTCCATCCCGGAACTCGGACGTTCCTTCTCTTTGAAAATGATTGACTGGCCCACGGCGCAGCGCGACACTAGCCATGAGGGTGTCGTCCTAGACGCGGAACGGCTGGCCGCGCCGTTGGTGTTTCGGAATTGGAATCCGGGCGATGCTTATCGGCCCTCTGGCCGGCGGCAAACGCGCAAGTTGGCGCGAATGTTCGTTCGTGGCCGCGTGGGTGTCACCGAAAGAGCCCTGTGGCCTGTGCTGACCAGTGCTGGTCGGATCGCCTGGGCGGATCGGATGCCTGTGGCAGATGAATTCTCGACAACTGACGCCACGCGAACCGGTCTGTGGATTGTCGTCGACGGTCCTTTGAGGCAGGCGTGAAGGTCGCATACTCCCGCAAACAGTTGGCGGCGCGGGTGGCCCAAATGGGCCGGACGATCTCCAACGATTACAGCGATCGCACTCTGCACGTGGTGGCGATCCTTGAGAATTCTTTCTTGTTCGCGGCTGATTTGGTCCGCGAGATTTCGCAGCCCGTCGTTTGTCATTTTGTGAGGTCCGAGCTGCGCCAGGTGGACCTTGGAGGTTTTAGCAGGCCCGAGGTTTTCTTCTCGACGCCTCCCACGCTGGAAGGATGCGACGTCTTGCTCGTCGATGCTATCCTTCACACCGGCGTGCCGCAGGATTTCTTGTGGAAGCGCATCGAAGAGTGCCAGCCCCGTTCACTGAATTTGGCGGTGCTGTTTGACAAGCCGCGTGATCGCAAAGTGAGCCTGCGGGCTACATACGTTGGGTTTGATTCTGCATCTAAATATTGGGTGGGATACGGGCTGGCAGGCCGCGATGGCCTCTACCGTAACCTGCCCTTTGTAGGAAGCGTAACCGAGGTTCGGCAAGCCGGACCTAAGCGGGCTAGACGACGTAGGCCTAGGCGTTCAAGACAATCGTAATCTGGAAGGCCATGCGCTCCAGAGGGTGAGGTAAGACGGTGAACTCAACAGTCAAGACAATTTTATTTTGGATGGCGATGATCCTTCTCGCCGTCCTGCTCTGGCGAATGGCCTCGACCGGAGGTCAAACGGCGCGCGATCAAACGCCGAGCTATACCGACTTCCAGGCCCAGGTGGACAAGGGCAACGTCAGCGAAGTCACAATTATGCTTTCTCCGGTCAGCGCCGAAGTCGATGGCGAATTCCGCGAGCCAAAGACAAAGTTCCACGTCACCGTCCCCAAGGAAACCCTCAGCGATCTGACCAAGGAACTGCAGGCGAAAAACGTAGATGTCAATATCAAGGAAGTCCGGAACAATGATTGGGTCAGTTTCCTGATCGATGGCGTTCCTTTCCTTCTGCTTCTTGTTGTTTTTCTCATCATGATGCGGCAAATGCAGTCTGGCGGAAATAAAGCCTTGAGCTTCGGTAAATCGCGCGCGCGTCTGCTGACGGCGCAGCAGAAAAAAGCCACCTTCAAAGACGTCGCCGGAATCGAAGAAGCCAAGGAAGAGTTGCAGGAAATCATCGACTTCTTGAAGGATCCACAGAAATTCCAGCGTCTCGGCGGCCGCATTCCCAAGGGCGTGTTGCTAGTGGGCCCTCCGGGAACGGGAAAGACTTTGCTCGCGCGCGCCATCGCCGGCGAAGCGAACGTCCCGTTCTTTTCGATCTCTGGTTCTGATTTCGTCGAAATGTTCGTCGGCGTGGGCGCCAGCCGCGTCCGCGATTTGTTCGAGCAGGGCAAGAAAAACGCTCCCTGCATCATCTTCATCGACGAAATAGACGCCGTCGGACGCCATCGCGGCGCGGGTCTCGGCGGCGGCCACGATGAACGCGAACAAACATTGAATGCGTTGCTCGTTGAAATGGACGGTTTCGAATCGAATGAAGGCGTTATATTGATCGCGGCTACAAACCGCCCCGACGTGCTCGATCCTGCATTGCTGCGGCCCGGCCGCTTCGACCGCCGCGTTGTCGTTCCTCGTCCTGACGTCAAGGGCCGCGAAGAAATTCTTCGCGTTCACACGCGCAAGGTGCCTATCTCCGAAAATGTGAATCTCTCAATTCTGGCTCGCGGCACGCCCGGCTTCTCGGGCGCCGACCTCGCCAACCTAGTCAACGAAGCAGCGTTGTGGGCCGCGCGGCAGAACCGCAAGCTCGTCATCATGGAAGATTTTGAGATGGCGAAGGACAAAGTCCTGATGGGCGCCGAGCGGAAATCGATGATCCTTTCCGACGAGGAAAAGAAAAACACGGCGTACCACGAAGCTGGTCACGCCTTGGTCGCCGCGATGACTCCGGGCGCCGATCCGCTCCACCAAGTCACCATCATTCCGCGCGGCATGGCTTTGGGCGTCACCATGCAGCTTCCCATCGACGACAAGCACACCTACACGCGCGAGTTTCTCGAGAGCCAGCTCTCCGTTTTAATGGGCGGCCGCGCCGCCGAGGAAATTTTCCTCCAACACGTTACCACCGGCGCGGGCAACGACATTGAGCGCGCCACGGAAATCGCCCGCCAGATGGTCTGCGAATGGGGCATGAGCACTCTTGGCCCGCTCACCTTCGGCAAAAAGGAAGAAGCGATTTTCCTGGGCCGCGAAATCGCGCAGCATCGCGACTATTCCGAGGACACGGCAATCAAGATCGACAATGAAGTACGTAGCATCGTCACCGCCGCGTATACGCGCGCGCGCAATATCCTCGAAACCCATCGCGATGCCCTGGAACGCGTGGCTCAGGCTCTCCTCGTCCGCGAAGTGCTCGACGCGAACGAACTCAAGCTCCTGATGGACGGCAAATCACTCCCGGACAAACCGCTGCCGCCTCCTCCTTCCGCGCCTCCTGTGCCGTCCAAGGAACCGCAGCTCAGTTTGCGGCCTGAGCCGCGCGCCGTGCCGGGCATGGCCAAGGGCGAAAAGCCTGCGCCAGCATAAGGCGGTCTTGCGGCAGCGTTCGCAGTTCACATGAAACGCGCCTGTTGGCGCTGAATGTCGTAAAATAGGCGCATGGCGCGCACACCTCTTTCCTCAATCGAAGTCGATTGCCCATGTTGCCAGGCCAAGCTCACCATTGATCCTGAACTCGGCGCCGTGCTCTCGCACATTCCACCGCCGAAGCCGCCGCCGTCCGTTGATCTTGACGACACGGCGCGCTTGCTCAAGGAGCAGGCCGAGCGCGTTGAGGCAAAGTTCCGGCAGTCCGTCGAAGCGGAGCGCAACAAGGAAGACGTGCTCGCGCGAAAATTTGCCGAAGGCTTGAAAAAAGCCAAGGACAAGCCCGTCGAAAAACCGATTCGCGATTTCGATCTCGACTGAACTCGGGCTTCCGGCTACCCTCTCGTCGGGCATACACTCAGGCCATGAAGTTTTCTCGCGTACGCGCCCCCATGGTCTCCCTTTTCGGAATTTCCCTGCTTCTCGCCACATCCTCCTCAGCGCAGAAAAAGGAAACGCTCCCTCGACCCGTCCAAATGGACGCAGGCGTTCAATCCACGCGCAATCCGGCGACGGGTGAACTCGTTTTTCGTCGCGTGGTCGGTGACTCGGACGCCGGCAATGCGCCGGACGCGCGCGCGGCGATCCGCGTTCGCGTCAATCTCGTCGAAGTTGGTTGCAACGTTTTGGCGTCCGACGGCACCGCGGCGCGCGCCCTCGCGCAATCTGACTTCCACATTTTCGAAGATGGCGTTGAACAACCCATCGCGCATTTCGATGCGTCAGCGGAAGGCGCAAGCATCGCCCTTGTCCTCGACGCGAGTCCCAGCGTCCTGCCCGATTCCGACACCATGAAATTCGCCGCGCAGCAGCTCATCGCAAATCTTTCTCCTGTCGACGAAGTTGCCGTCGTCGATTTCTCCGAACACACGTATCTCTTGCTGCCATTTTCACGCGACAGGAAGCTGCTCGAAAAAGCGGCCGCGGGCGTCAACGTCCGCAAATTATTTTCGGACACGGGCGGCTCGAATATTTATCGTTCCGTGTATCTCGTAGCCAACGAACTTTTCCCTGGCCGCACGGGACGCAAGGCAATTATCTTGCTTACGGACGGGCAGGACAGCGGCCTCGGACTGAATCTAGATGGCGAAGGCGTTCGGCCACGGCGTGGCGACCCGCCAAATCGCGCGACGTTCGAGGATGTGGTGAAGGCTCTCGCGTCGCAAAATATCGAGATCTACGCTATCTCCACGCAAAATCGTCCTCGCGTGATGACGCCCGCGTGGCTTGCCGCACACCAAAATGTTTCGCTTGTCACGCCGGCGGCGCTCAGCCTCGGCATTCCTGCCTACACGGATTTTCTCGCTGAATTGGTGCGGCGCGCGGGCGGCCAGCTTTATTTCTTGAACGAAGCGGGCACCATCGCGGAAGCCTATCGCAATATCGTCCAAAACCTCAGCGCGCAATACACGCTTGGCTTCTATCCTCCCGCTGGCCAAAAACCCGGCTGGCATTCGCTTCGCGTTAAAGTCGCCGGGCACGGCAGCGTGCGTGTTGTTCATCGCGCTTCCTACTTCGCGCCCGCCGATTCACAATAATTCCTATCTGAGCGATTTGCGAAAAGTCCGCAAAATTGCCCAGCACATCTTCTGCGCCCCGGATTTCCGCTCGCGGCGGCGATTGTGTTTTAATCGGTGCCATGATTCGCCGCAAGAAGTTCACATTGCGCCTGCCTTCGCGCAAGCTCGTGCTCGGCGAGCGCACGCTTATCATGGGCGTTCTCAACGTCACGCCCGACAGCTTTTCCGACGGCGGCCAATTTCTCGATGCGCGCAGCGCCGTCGACCACGGGTCTCGAATGGAACGTACTGGCGCGGACATTCTCGACATCGGCGGCGAATCCACGCGGCCCGGCTCAAGCGGAGTTTCGGCCCGGCAGGAACTCGATCGCATTCTGCCCGTGCTCAACGAACTGCGCGGACGCCTGAAAATTCCCATTTCCATTGACACTCAAAAAGCCGCAGTCGCCGAGGCCGCAGCGAGGGCCGGCGCGGAAATCATCAACGATGTCAGCGCGCTGCGTTCTGATCCCGAACTCGCCAAAGTCGCCTGCCGGTATCGCCTGCCCATAATCCTGATGCACATGCGCGGCGCGCCGCCAACCATGCAACAAGGGCCGTTCGCGCGCGACGTTCTGCACAACGTGACGCGCGGCTTACGCGAAGCTTTGGCGCGCGCGAAGCGTTTCGGCATCGCCAAATCACAAATTATCCTCGACCCTGGAATCGGCTTCGGCAAAAACTACGCTCAAAACTTCGAACTGCTCGCGCGTTTGCCCGAACTCGCGCGCCTCGGTTATCCCTTGCTTGTCGGCACGTCGCGAAAAGCATTCATCGGTCACGCTCTCGGCAGCGTCGCAGCGGAACAGCGCATCTGGGGCACCGCCGCCACGGTCGCGGCCAGCATTTTGGGCGGCGCGCACATCGTCCGCGTCCACGACGTCGCTGAAATGGCCCAAGTCGCCAAAATCGCCGACGCCATTGTAGGCGCAACGGTTGGCCCTCATAATCGTCGCACTGATTCGGTTTTGTGAAATGGCGATTATAATCTTCGGGCTTGCGCGATAAGGGTTTACGGTTGGCGGCATGGGAATAGGCCTTGTCCTTTTGATATGGTCGTTGGTCGGCGCAATTCTGGCCGGAATTGGGGCGCTTGTTTTCGGCGGTGTAGCAACATTCTTCACGCGCGGAGCCGAACAGTGTCAACGAAGGAGAGTGATCCTTGTTGCCGCGTTGTTCCCATTCGCCCTGTCTCATTTGGGCAGGTGCCGTGTTCGCTTTTCAAGCATTTATAAACGAAGCGGTGCTTCATCGTGACGCTGGTATAGGAGACACGTGGACCTGTCCACTTCCGAACGGGTATGCGCTGTTGATGATCGATGTGTCCGACCAGGGAGCGGTGTACAACCCCAGGACACAGACGGCCAGTGACGGTGTTACGGATCAAGACGATGCGCTTGACGGCGTTAGGACACTCCAGTTAGTCGGACCGTACATTCTTGGTGGCCGAGACCGACACTCTTTCAATCACCAATGGTCGGATACCACTTATATTGATTCGTATTTCCTGCTTGATACACGAGTAGGAAAGCATTCGAACTTCCCGACTTATGACCAACTTCGTGGTGCAGCCCAGAAATTGGGAATTGCACTGCACCTGGAGCCGATCAGCACAGTTTATTCAAGGTACCGCTTTACCCGGTTCGACATAGTTGCGCTCTTTCTATTATGCGTGCCCCCGCTGGTCTGTGCGTTTCTGCTGGTTCGACGAGTTCTCCGGTTGCGAAGAACCCGCGACATAATTGTGAAAGCTGCATGATGAAGAGCATGACATAAGCGTTCATCGCGCAACGCCTGTTCCTCTGATCTCGGGTTAGAGATATGTGGGAATAATCCTGACCTCCCGCTAGAATTGCTCCAAGTTTGAAATGCCGGAGGCATACTACATGACCCCGCGTCGGCTCGTGCCTTACATCGCCACCACTTTTCTCGTCCTGGCAATTTGTTCTACTACCACCCTTGCGCAATTCCCTCCGGCGCCCAAGCCCCTCGAGCCGAAAGTGCCTCAGGGCGTTGGCGGCTGCATGATCAACAAGCCTTGCGCCGAGGTCGCACCAGACATCATCAAGAAAGCCCTCGGCCCTTCCCCGCTTGAAAGCAATCTACGCCAGTTGACC
>DASYYI010000375.1:0-4522 GCA_035933995.1 Candidatus Acidiferrales bacterium
CACAGCGGAGAAAGAAGCTACGGAGGGGTCCGTAAGTAGTTAGGATAGAAGGAGAAAAACGACGCGCCCGTAGCTCAGCTGGATAGAGCATCTGCCTTCGAAGCAGAGGGTCGGGAGTTCGAATCTCTCCGGGCGCGCCACAACTCAAGAGATGAAGATCCAACGCCTGCGTTTCCGCGCGCTCCAAGGACATTGCTAATCGATATTGAATTCGATATGTTCAGCGCCAGTAGATTGTGCTTCCTGTCAAGAAAATGAAGCGTCTCGCGATAGTTTTTCTCAGCGCACTTCTGGCGCCCTGCGTCATTCCTGTATCCGCATTGGCGCAAAGCGGCGAGGCGCGCACGACCATACCTCTCGTCGTTATGAATCAGTCCGGGCAAATCATTCAGGGTCTCACTCCTCAAAATCTGCGCATTAAAGGCGCCAAGGCATCCGTTCGGAACATCGCTCTCGATACCAGCCCGCGCCGCATCATTCTGCTCCTCGATATGAGCGGAAGCATGGGCGAGACAATTGATGAGAATAAACACATAACGACTTGGGATTACACCAAAGACATGGCGAGGGTATTTCTGAAGACTATATTTGCCCAGGATTCCGTAGCTCTGGACGTATTTGCCGACAAGGAAAAACAGGTCGTTCCCTTCACGCATGACTTCACATTGATTCGCGCGGCCATTGATGCTCTTCCGAAGCCGCGGGGGTTTACCCGCGCAGGCGACGCGCTGCAATCCGCCTTGCGCGATTTCGGCCAGACTGCGGGATTCGGCGATTCAATTGTTTTTTTCTCTGATGGGCAATTCCAGAGTGATGGCAGCCGCACGACGGTCGAGTCTCAAGGAGTAGATGTCGGCCGCTGCGCTGTGCGGGTATTTCTTATTTTCCCGATGACGACGAACTTTGATCCTTATCCACCCGACCTTATGCCAAACATAGAGAGCGTGATCGACTTCATGGACGCGACGGGAGGCTTCTCGTTTGCGCCCAAGAGATTCCCCGATGACTGGCCAACGGGAGAAATAATTCTGTCTGACCCATTTCAGCGCATCGCAGCTCTGAGCAATGCAATCCATGGAACCTACCGCCTCGAACTGCAGTTTGCGCAGCCGCCTCGCAAGAAACAGAAGCTGCAGGCCGAAATCCTCGATGACAGGAAGAGGGCGATGCACGGTGTTTACGTTCTTTATCCGCACACTCTCTATCCGAGCACAAACTCAGGGCGTCACTGAATATGCGCGCTATTGAAACATCACCAAATCGGAAAGCACTCAATTTCAGCGAAGGTTATAATTGCCAGACGAACCAGATAGCTCCCGCCGCTGCGTCATTCCTCACGAGAGGCTTTCTTCCTATGGACATCATCGGGCGTGGCTTTCTCATCTTGGGGTTGATGCTGCTGAGCCTTCCAGCTTCTGCGGCAACTCTGAGGAAGCTCGCCGTCATCGAGTTGCCCGGCGCGCGAGGCGAGCATTTCGACCACCTCGCGATGGATTACGAGGATCATTACCTGCTTTCCGCGCATGTCGGACCAGGCATCTTGTATGTCATCGATGTGCGCTCGAACAAGCTGGTCGCGGCGATTCATGGCCTCCCCGGAATCACTGCCGCCATATACGTGCCTGAGGTCAGAAAGATTTACACGTGTGATTGGGGCGAGAACAAAATCGGCGTGGTCAGCCTCCGGCAAATGAAGGCAATCAAGAAACTTTCAACGCCGGCGAAACCGAATGGCGGCACCTATGCCATGCCGTTCGGCAAGGTCTACATCTCCGACACCCTCGGCAAAGCGGTAACCGTCCTCGATGTTCATACCGACTCCGTGGTCAAAACGCTGAAATTTGGAAGTGAAACGGGAATGGTGCAATATGATCCCGTCGGCCGAAAGGTTTACGTGAATCTTCGGAGCGTAAATAAAATCGCGGAAATCGACCCTGTGTCGGACGCTATCGTTGCCCAATATCCAGTCGGGCGTTGTGATTTCAACCATGCTATGGCGCTTGATCCGGTGGGCCGTCGGGCATTTCTGCCATGCGCCAACAACAACCTTCTCACCGTATTCGATCTTGACCGACATCGCTCCATTGCCCACATTCCAATGCCGGAGGGTGCCGACGACGTGGCATTCGATCCAGGCCTGAAAAGAATTTATGTGTCGTGCGAGAGCGGAGCGATCCTTGTGGTTCAAGAGGATGACCCGAATCGTTTCCGCAAACTCGAAGATTTCCCAGTTCAAAAAGGAGTGCACACTCTTGCGGTGGACATCGAGACGCACCGCGTCTATACGCCCGAACAGGAAGAAAACGGCCGTCCGGTCAGCCGGATGCTCGTATACGAAGCTCTGAAATAGTCATCTCTAAGCAACCAAGGAGGTCTAGCAGGGAGAAATATGCTCAAGAAAATCCATTTTCTCATTTGCGCCATTGCATTCGCCGGACTCGCCGCCAATTCTCAACAGACTGCGCCGCTGCGCCTGCTCCACACGATTCGCATCCCCGAAGTGAAAGGCCGCATCGACCACTTCGATGTGGACCTGGCGGGCCAACGTCTGTTCATGTCCGCGCTGGGCAACAATACGCTCGAAGTGTTCGATCTGCGCGCCAACAAGCTGGTTCACTCCATTCGCGGCTTGCGCGAACCGCAGGGCGTGACTTATGCGCCTGAATCCAACCGCATCTTCGTCGCGAATGGCGCGGACGGAACATGCCGCATCTTTGACGGCAGCACATATCGGCTCCTCAAAACCGTCCACTTTCCCAGTGATGCCGATGACACGCGTTATGATCCGGCCACAAAACACGTCTTCGTTGGCTATGGAGATCAGGGCAATGCTGGCTTAGGAATTCTGGACGCCGCTACCGGAGATCTATTGCAAACCATCAAGCTTCCAGACCATCCTGAGTCCTTCCAGTTGGAAAAGTCGGGGCCCAGGATTTTCGTCAACATCCCCTCGGCCGGAAACATCATCGATGTCGTCGATCGCACCCAAGGCAAGGTCGTAGCGACCTGGAAACTCGGTGGCGCGCAGGATAATTTCCCGATGGACTTGGACGAAACGGATCACCGTCTGTTTGTCGCCTGCCGAACGCCTCCGGAAGTGTTGGTTTTGGATACTTCCTCGGGAAAGGTGGTAGCCCGCGTTCCCAGCGTCAGCCATGCCGACGATTTGTGGTACGACGCGGCGCACAAACGCGCTTACGTTTCCGGCGGCGAAGGCTTCATCACGGTCATCGGCCAGGAGGATGTCAACCACTACCGCAGAATTGCCCAAATAAAGACTCTGCCGGGCGCGCGGACTTCTTTTCTCGCGCCTTCGTTGAAGCGGCTGTATCTCGGCATTTGGGGTCTTGGTGGGCGCGCCGCGGAGCTCCGCGTGTACGAAACTCAGCCCTGAGCCCACACGGCAACGGATCTTCACCGCTAGCCGTAATACTGAAAATCCCTCCAAAATTCCGGCCGGCTCCACGCTTTAGCGTCTGGTTTTTCGGGTGCCCCATGCTCGGTTTCTGAGCGTGGGGATTTTTCAGCGGCACCTATACACGGTTCGTAAGGGCGCGAAATCCACACACGGCGTTCATTGAAGCGCCACTGGGAGCCATGGCGCGTGACTTCCCGCGCCTGCCAGAGTTACATTGCCGTCGACGATGGTGGTGGAGAGGCGGTTCGACTGCGCTGCCGTCTTAGCTTTCTCCATGCCTTGGCCAGAAGCCAGCAAATGGGCACAATCAAGACCAGCCAAGGAATAATCGTGAAAACGGTGGTAATGAGATCCGAGATGCTGTCGGCCAATATGGAACCCGATTGACGCAATGCATTCCAGATTTCCGCGATGCCACTCGGATTCTGTCCAGGTCGTGCAACGCGGAAAGAGATTTCGACGGCGATTTTCTCTGTTTCATTGGCCAATATTTTGCGCTGCGCGATTTCGCTGTCCAATTCCGATTGCGTGTCCGTCAATTGCTTCTGGATTTCCACGAGGTCACTTAGTTTGGCAGAGGGCCGGACAAGCATTGCTCTGAGGTTGTCTCTGAAGCTTGTGAGATTCTTGATCTTGGCGTCAGTGTTCACAACGGAAATGGTCTCGTCTTCGCGTTCCGTCGTATGTTGTGCGACCTTGCCAAGCCTCTCGACATAAGCCAACAATTTTGGGAGGTCGTCTGGGGCCACCCGCAAGGATATGTCGCCGAAGGGCGGGGCATCGCTCGTCTGCATCGTAATGCTGGAAGAAACCACCTCGCACCGTATCGTTGCGCAGAAGGAGGTCGCCGACCCCCACGATTTCTGGAGTTGCGACTCCGGCGTGATGATTTCAATCTTTTGGCGCTCCGCTATATAACGTTGGGGAGAGGCAGCGGACGCGGAAAACCTGAGCATCAGTGCAGATTGGGCCGGGCTTTCCACCATCTTTTTTTCACAACCGGTCGCACACAGCACGAAGGCTGCAATAGTCAGGACAACCAATTTCCGATTCATGGCTCCTCCGCTTTAGTACTCAACGTCTGCAGCGCTCCCCAGAGGCGCA
>DASYYI010000376.1:0-2128 GCA_035933995.1 Candidatus Acidiferrales bacterium
GCGCCCAAGCCCCTCGAGCCGAAAGTGCCTCAGGGCGTTGGCGGCTGCATGATCAACAAGCCTTGCGCCGAGGTCGCACCAGACATCATCAAGAAAGCCCTCGGCCCTTCCCCGCTTGAAAGCAATCTACGCCAGTTGACCGATGTTGTTGGCGGCCGCGTCACAGGCTCTCCCGCTGCCGATAAAGCCATCGATTGGGCGGTGCAAGCCTTTCGCGCTGCCGGCGTTGACGAAGTGCTCACGGAGAATTTCACCGTGCCCGTGGGCTGGTCGGAGGGCCGCACGCGCCTCGAAGTTCTCGCGCCGCAACCGTTTCCCGTGCACTTGGTTTCGATTGGCTGGTCGCCCGCCACGCCGCCCGGCGGTCTCACGGCAAACGTCATCGACGTCGGAACGGGCGACCAAGCCGGGTTCAAGCATGCTGGTGAGTCAGCGAAAGGCGCCATCGTGCTTGTGCATACGAACGTCTTGAAAACCTGGGACGATTTGATGAACGAGTATTATTTCGAGCCGGCCATCATTGACCGCGCCGCAAACGCGGGCGCCGCGGCAATCCTCTGGATGTCGACGCGGCCTTACATGCTGCTCTATCGCCATAATCTGTCGCTCACCGGCGAACTCGAACGGCTGCCTCAGGCCGTTGTCGCGCGCGAAGACGCCATGCGTATCGCACGTTTCATCGCAGCAGGTCAGCCCGTCAAAGTCCATCTCGACATGCCCAACAAGATCACGGAGCACGCGGCATCCGAAAATGTTGTCGCCGAAATTCGCGGCAGCGAGAAGTCTGACGAATTTGTAATCCTCGGCGCGCACCTCGATTCGTGGGAACTGGGAACGGGAGCGCTCGACGATGGCTGCAACGCCGCGATGGTGATTGACGCGGCGCGCGCGATTCGCGCCACGGGCTCAATTCCGAAGCGCTCGATTCGTTTCGTGCTTTTCACTGGCGAAGAGCAGGGCATGCTTGGGTCGTGGGCGTATGCGCGCGCGCATCGCAGCGAGCTCGACCGCATGGACGCGGCAATTATTTTCGATTCCGGCGACGGCAAGGTCACAGGTTATTCTCTCGGCGGCCGAAAAGACCTTGCCGCGAACGTCGCGCGAGCGCTCGAACCGCTCGCATCATTCGGCCCATTCGAAAATACATTTGACTCTGACATGGGCACGGACAATCTCGATTTCCTCCTCGAAGGCGTCCCTACTCTGGTCGCCAATCAGGAGCCCGACGACTACATGATGAACTATCACGCCGCTTCCGATACGTATGACAAAGTCGATTTCGCGCAGCTCAAACGCAACGAGGCCATCGCCGCCGTCACTGCGTATGCCGTAGCGGACCTGCCTGAAAGGCTCGGCCCTCGCCAAACGCGAACGCAGATTGAACGACTGATCAAAACGAGCGGCCTCGAAAAAGAAATGAAGGAAACCGGTTTCTGGCCTCTATGGGTCAATGGAAAGCGCGGCCGCCAACCGTGAGCCGAGTCATGCGCTGATTCGCCGCATATCTGATTCGGTATTCCACAGTCACGTCTTATCTGTCCTTCGTCATATGCGGGCTATAATGTTGAGGAATGGTTTCCTCTCGACCGAGCCCGTCTTCTTCCTCCGCCAAGTCTGCGCGCATATTGGCGATTGACTATGGCCGGCGGCGCATCGGCTTGGCGGTCTCCGACGAACTCGGAATCACGGCCGTGCCCGTTGCCACGCTCGAAAGAAAAAATCGTCAGGAAGATATTCGCCGCCTTCGCGAAGTTGCGCGCAATTACAAGATCACTCTCATCATCATTGGTTCGCCTCTGCATCTCGCCGGGCACGCTGGAGAAATGGCCCAGGAGGCCGCTCGTTTTGCTTCGCGCATCAAAAAGGAACTCGGCTTGCCCGTCGAGCTGAGAGATGAAAGACTGACAAGCTGGGAAGCGGAGCAAACGTTGAAAGAAAATTCCGGACGCAAGTCCAACAACATGCATCTTGATTCTGTTGCCGCCGCCATACTTTTGCGCGACTTTCTCGACGACCATCGCGGCCGCGAATCCGCTCTCGAGCTAAAGCCTGTTTTAAAAAAGGGCGAGGAATAATTCACCATGCGCCGCGTTGCAATCGCGCTTCTGGTTCTTATTCTGCTGGCAGG
>DASYYI010000322.1:0-1665 GCA_035933995.1 Candidatus Acidiferrales bacterium
CAAACCCAGCGCTACCGCCGCGCCAAGGACGACGCCACCGCCCGTCAACGCCAGGCCGCGCAACATGACCAGCCGCATCAGGTCCGAGCCGCCCGCTCCCAGCACCATGCGCAATCCGAGTTCGCGCGAACTCTGCGACACTGCGTACGACATCACGCCATACAGTCCGATAGCGGCGAGCAGCACGGCCAATGCGCCCAGGACGCCGACCAACGTCACCGCGACCTGTTGCGGCGATGTCGAGCGGTCTAATTGTTCTTGCAGAGTGATGATCTCGTAAGGCGCGAGATTCGCATCCAGGGCGTGCACTTCGCGGGTCAGCGTGGCAGCCATCGATTGCGGGCTCAAGGACGTTCGTATGTACAACCCCGGCTGAATCGCGAAATTCTGGCGCAATGGAACATAGAAAAACGGTTTCGGCAACTCGCGGACGCTTTCGTATTTGGCGTCCTTTGCGACGCCAATCACGCGCATCCATCGACCTTTGACCTGAATGCGTTTGCCGATCGGATCGCCGCCGCGCCAAAATTGCGTCGCCATCGTTTCATTCACCACGGCCACCAGAGCGGCTTTTTCGTCATCGGCGCGCGTGAATTCGCGACCGGACATAAGCGGGATGCCCATGGTCGCGAAATACCCAGGGCCCACTTCGTTGTACTCCACAGTGGGCTGTTCCCCGGGCGGAGGCTGATAACCATCAACGGCCATCGGCGTGGAAGAATAAGGTTTATAGCTCAGCGGCGTCGTCCGCGCGTATGCGGCCGATTCGACGCCCGGCAGCGACCTCACGCGATCAATCAATTCGTTCTGAAAATTCCTCGAACGGCCCGCGTCATATCCAGCGGAAATTAAATCAACAGCAGTATTCAGCACCTCCTTGGTCGAAAAACCCGGGCTGGCCGTTCTGATCTTCTGCAGGCTCTGCAACAGCAGCACCGTTCCGACCAGCAAAACGAAACTCAGCGACACTTGAACGAGGACCAGGCCTGAGCGGACCCATGTTTTTCCGTGGCCTCCAACCACGCCCGCCGTTTCGGCGTTGAGCGCTCCGGCAAGATTGATGCCGCGAGCCTGAATCGCGGGAACCAGACCCAGCAGCAGCGTCGCGATCAAGCAGACGCCGGCGCTCAGTGCCAGCACGCGCCAATCGAGTTCGCCCGGCAGGTACATCGACACGCCACCACGCGCGGGGAAAAGAAGAACGAGAGCGTGACGGCACCAATACGCAACGATAAAGCCGCCAGCCGCGCCGAACGCCGCCAGTATCAGGCCTTCGGTAAGAAGTTGCCGCAGCAGCCGGCCGCGCCCGCACCCCAGTGCGAATCGAACCGTCATTTCATGCCGTCGCGCGAAGGACCTCACCAGCAGCAGATTGGCGATATTCGCGCATGCAATCAGAAGAACAAAAGCAACCACCGCAAGCATGATTCCGAGTGTCGGCAGCAGCGTATTTGCGTTGTTGAATGGCGTCTGCCACAGCGGCCACACCTTGATGCCGCGGCCGCGATTCGTCGCCGGGTAGTCGGCTTCCAGCCGTTTCGCAACGGCCGAAATTTCCTCCTGCGCCTGTTCGCGAGTCACGCCCGGTTTCAGTCGCACGTAACCTTCGATCCAGCGCGCGCCGCGATCTTCCAATTTGTAACGACCCGCTTCAAAAATTTCCTC
>DASYYI010000324.1:0-3726 GCA_035933995.1 Candidatus Acidiferrales bacterium
GCAGACAATGTTGTTGACCGTTACCCGCCCCATCGAGGAATCAGTCAGCACGGTGCAAGGCGTAAACCGCGTCCGATCGAAGACGATTCGCGGCGCTGCGTCGGTGGGCGTGCTCTTCAATCCTGGAATGGATATGAAGTATGCACTGCAACTCGTACAGGGCAGGGTGAGCGAAGTCCAATCATCGCTGCCGCCAGGAACCGAAGTGAACGTGGAATGGGAATCGCCCACGGTCTATCCCGTGCTGAGCCTGATTTTGAACGGCAACGTGCCCGACGCAGATCTCTATGATTATGCCTATTATGACTTGCGGCCGCTGATCACGCGCGTGCAAGGCGTGGGTCAAGTGGAGGTACAAGCGACCGACCACCGCGAAATCTCCGTGATTACGGACCCGCAAAAGCTGCTGTCCCACCGGCTGACGCTGGATGACGTGGCAACGCAGATTGCAGAAACGAACCAGGTGGCCGCGGTCGGACGGCTGCCGAAGGACTATCTTCAATATCAAATATTGACTGACGATCAGTTTCACAACCTCGACGATATTCGCAATGCCGTCGTGGCCATCCAGGATCAGGGTCCGGTGCGCGTGGGCGACATTGCCACAGTGCAGACCGGGGTGGCCGATCCGACATTACTCGCCACCGGCAACGGAAAACCGGCGGCGCTAATCAACATCACCCGGCAAATTGACGGCGACATTCTGCAAATCGCCAAACAGATCAAGGCAATGACGCAGAATCTTGGATCGGCCATCCCGAAAACGCTGCATGTATCCGTCGATTACGACCTGGCCGAGTTCGTTTCCGAGTCCATCAAGAATGTTCGCGATGCAATCCTCATCGGCGCATTCCTGGCGGTGGTAATTCTTTATTTGTTCCTCCGCGATTGGCGGACGACGCTGGTTGCGGCCACGTCTTTGCCCCTTTCCGTGATCGGGACGTTCTACTTTTTGAAGATCACTGGCGGCACCCTGAATCTGATGTCCCTCGGCGGAATAGCGATTGCCATTGGACTGATTATCGACGATGCGGTGGTGATCATCGAGAATATCTACCGTCACCTCGGGCTCGGCGAGCCGCCGGCGGAAGCCGCCGAGGCCGGAGTGCGCGAATTGCTCGGCGCGGTGATTGGCTCGACGGCCACGACTGAAGTGGTCTTTCTTCCTTTGACCTTGCTGCAGGGCATCGTCGGAGAATTCTTCAAGGCGCTGTGCCTGACGCTGGGAATTTCCGTCCTGCTTTCACTGGTCTTCGCGCTGACGATCATCCCGCTATTTTCGATGCGATTTCTTTCCGCGCAAACGCACCGTCCCAGTTCAGAGAAACTGATTGCGCCCGTGAATCGCGGATATGAAAAGGCGGTGCGGTGGGCGCTGCGGCGAAGATTAATTGTCGTCATCGCTGCGGCGATGTGCGTGGCGCTTGCGGTTTTCTGCTACACGAAACTGGAAACCGGATTTTTGCCGGAGATGGACGAGGGCGGGTTCATTCTGGATTACGTGACACCGCCGGGAACGTCGCTGGAAGAGACAAATCGAATCCTGCAGAAAATCGAGCAGCGTGTCGCGGCGTTGCCGGATACTCAGTCGTTCTCACGACGCACGGGCGCGGAGAACGGATTGTTCGTCACGGAACAGAACACTGGCGATATCACCGTGAAATTGAAGCCGCGCTCAGAGCGGCGCGACATCAACGAAGTGATGGACGATTTACGCGCGCAAATCGAAAAGAATATTCCCGGTGTTGACGTGGAGTTTTCGCAAATCCTTCAGGACATGCTCGGCGACTTGGAAGGTACGCCGCAGCCGGTCGAAGTGAAACTTTTTGGAGATGATATCAACGAACTCGAAAAACTGTCGGACGAAATTGGTCCGAAACTGCAGGCCGTGAAGGGTCTCGTAGATTTTAAATCGGTGACGAAAGGCAATCCCGAGATTGTTTTCGACGTGGACACCGCGGCCGCGGGGCGATTGGGGATGACGCCGGCAGATATCGCGACGCAGGTGAGCGACGGGCTCCTCGGAGTAACAAAAAGCGAGCTGCGCGAATCCGACCGCACGGTTCCGATCCGCGTGCGTTTTCCTGATTCTTTCCGGTTCAATTACGACAACGTGCTGCAATTCCCGATTCTGACGCCGTCAAAACAGACCGTGCAGCTTTCCTCGGTGGCGAAAGTTCAGCGAGTGCAGGGCGAGAGCGCGCTCGAACGCGAAAATCAACGATTGATGATTTCGATGACTGGGCAACTCGAGAATCGCGATTTGGGCAGCGTGGTGAACGACGTGAAGGACGTGATGAAAAAAGTGCAGCTTCCGGTTGGTTATACATATGAAATCGGCGGCCAATACGAAGCCCAGCAGAGTGCGTTTCACGATTTGCTGTATGTGCTGTTCTTGGCGCTTGGAGCTATCTTTATTGTGCTGGTGGTCCAGTTCCGTTCCTTCGCGCCGTCGCTCATCATCATTTCAGCCGCGCCGCTTTCGCTGGTCGGCGTGTTCGCAATGCTGCTGGTGACTCAGACGGCGCTGAACGTTTCGTCCTTCATGGGCATCATTTTGATGGTGGGATTGGTGGTAAAGAACGGCATCATCCTATTCGAATATGTGCACAAACTCTGGGAAGAGGACAAAATGCCGCTCTTTGAAGCGCTGGTGCAGGCCGGCAAAATCCGTATCCGGCCGATTTTAATGACCACACTTGCCACGCTGTTTGGCTTGCTGCCGCTGGCGCTCGGCCTTGGTTCCGGCGCGGAATTGCAAAAGCCATTGGCGCTTGCGGTTATCGGCGGGCTATTCCTCTCGACGTTCATCACGCTGCTGATCATGCCCGTATTGTTTTCGCTGCTGCAAAATAAATTCGAAGCGTAAAATGGCTGGGATATGAGCCCCGCTCGTTTCTACCTAATCCTGTGCATGGCCTCGCTTCTTGCTCTGCCCGTTCGTGCGCAGGAGAAACGAAAAGTAATCATTGACCAGGACGCTCGGGGCCCCGCGACCACGGATGAGCAGGCGATTCTGGCGCTGATTCAGTCCCCACAGACGGAAGTGCTGGGCATCACTGTGGTCACAGGCGATCAGTGGCGCGACGAAGAAGTGGCGCACACGCTCCGCATGCTCGAAATCATTGGCCGCACGGACATCCCCGTCGTCCCCGGCGCCGTGTTTCCTCTCGACAACAGCAAGGAATTCATCGCGCGGTGGGAAAAGCTCTACGGCAAAGTCGTTTACCAGGGTGCGTGGAATTGGGGCAAGGTCCACGGGCCGTTTGACGTTCCGCCGCTTGTGGAAGGCGCCCCCACCACCAAACCCGCAAATGAAGATGCGGCGCACTTCCTGATTCGCATGGTGCATCGCTATCCGCATCAGGTGACGATTTACGAAGGGGGTCCGCTGACGGATCTCGCGCTGGCTATCACCATCGACCCGCAATTCGCGGAGCTTGCGCGGGAACTGGTCGTCATGGGCGGGAGCATCGACCCTCAAACAAACGATCCTGAATTTCGCATGAACCCGCGCCGCGAATTCAATTTCTGGATGGACCCTGAAGCAACGCATGCCGTCCTGCACGCGCACTGGGCGCGCATCATTGATACACCCGTGGACATTTCCATCAAGACGCGGCTCACAAAAGAAATGATCGCCGAAATCGCAAAGACGAACACGCCGGTGGCGCGGTACATCGCGAAATACGCCAACTCCGAGTACATGTGGGACGAACTCGCCGC
>DASYYI010000336.1:0-2132 GCA_035933995.1 Candidatus Acidiferrales bacterium
CGCGACAAAATCACCCAAAAGACGAATGAGTACCGGCTCGGCCGCTGGTCGAAGCACCGCAAGAGAATGAAACAAAGATGAGACACACCTTACATTCCCCTTTTTCGTGAGCCCCGCCCCTGGACCGCTGTCGGCCTCGCAATGTGGGGAAGAGCCGGATTCCCAGTTACCAATAACGCCTGACCAACGGCTTGATGAGGCCACATCCTGGATCTCGAGATCGCCAAGACTGCGGCGGAGACCAAATCGGGTCGCTGAATTAATTGTTCGGGATACAGGCACACAGTAGCTCTAGCCCGGATTTCTCACCAGATTGAGAAAAGATTCATGGAATGGCGGTAGAAAAAGGCCGTTTTCTCAGGCATAACTGCGTTGTCGAAGACGTAGTGAATGCTGAGAGGAGGCGGCCTTTCCCATGACACAGTGTAACCAGAGCGCGTTCCCGTTTGAAGCGCATTTTTCGCGGCAGGTGGTAGCGCAGTTCGATGGGGCGCAGATGAGCACCGAGGGCGGTGCGCTGTTGTTGCGCGAAGCGGACCGGAAAATCGGGTTGCTGAAGCGGGTGGCGCGGTGTTTCACCGACGCGCGGGATCCCGAGCGGATCGAGCACGAACTGGGCGAGATGCTGGCGCAGCGCATTTACGGCTTAGCGCTGGGCTACGAAGATCTGAACGATCACGAGGAGTTGCGGCGCGATCCGCTGCTGGCCGTGGTGGCCAGCAAGCGCCAGATGGCCGAGCCACTGGCGGGCAAGAGTACGCTGAACCGGCTGGAACTCACACCGTCGGGATCACCGACCCAGGAGCGCTATCACAAGATCACCTATTCGGCCGAAGCCTTGGATACGCTGCTGGTCGAAATCTTCCTGGAAGCATACCGCGAGCCGCCCGCGGAGATCGTGCTCGATCTGGACGCGACCGACACGCCACTGCACGGCCAACAGGAGGCGCGTTTTTTCCACGGTTACTACAACCACTACTGCTATCTGCCGCTGTACATTTTCTCGGGAGATCATCTGCTGTGCGCGCGGCTGCGACCGTCGAATCAGGACGCCAGCGCGGGGAGCCTGCCGGAGGTTGAACGAATCGTGGCGCAGATTCGGGCGCGGTGGAAACAGACCCGAATCATTCTGCGCGGCGACTCAGGCTTTTGCCGCGAGGAACTGATGGCCTGGTGCGAAACGCATGGTGTGCACTATGTGTTGGGCTTGGCACGCAATCCGCGGTTGCGGCACAAGATCGTCGGTCCGTTGCGCCAGGCCAAACGGGAACAACAACGCACGGGCAACGCCGCGCGGGTGTTCAGCGAGTTTTTCTACCGCACGCGGTCCAGTTGGTCGCGCTCGCGGCGCGTGGTGGCCAAGGCCGAGCATCTGGCCAAGGGAGAAAATCCCCGCTTCCTGGTGACCTCGCTGCAAGCACAAGACTGGCCGGCGCAAACGCTCTACGAGCGACTCTACTGCGCTCGCGGCGAGATGGAAAACCGCATCAAGGAACAACTGAGTTTGTTCAGCGACCGGCTGAGCACCGAGACCCTGCGAGCCAACCAGTTGCGCCTGTACTTCTCCTCGTTGGCCTACGTGCTGGTGCACGCACTGCGGCGGTTGGCGCTGGGCGGAACCGAGTGGGCCCAAGCGCAGGTAGAAACCATCCGGCTGAAGTTGCTGAAGATCGCCGCACAGGTTCGCATCACGGCGCGGCGCATCTGGGTACGCTACGCGCATTGCTATCCTTGGAAACATCTCTTCGTCGCGGCCTGGCAAGCCTTGCGCTGCTGAATCCACGCTGCCGCATCCCTGCTGGTCGCCGGTCCTCTCAACCAGGACAGTTCTGCCCAAAAACGCCTCCGTCGGCGTCGCAACTCCTTTCCCCGCAACAAGGTCTTGCCTTCGGGCCGAGTGCTTCGTTGCGCACCATCAGACTTGCCCGATTTCAGCGCCCAAATCCCTCTGAATGAATACTTGGTGAGAAATGCGGGTTAGGCTGTTTCCTGCTGGCCGCAGAATCGATGCATCGATGAGAAACTTTCTAAACCGGAGCACCCCTCAACCTACTTTCAACAGAAAGGCTGGACAGTGCCTCGGGGGCGGTTCGCTTGCTCCCTGGCCTACAATGGGTAAGGGGGAGAGATCG
>DASYYI010000383.1:0-4100 GCA_035933995.1 Candidatus Acidiferrales bacterium
GTTGCGTAGTCCAACTGCACTCGCCAGTACCAATAGCACCAACACCACCAGCATCATGAACTTGTTCATAGGACCCCCCGAAGTTTTAGGAACGGGGGGATTCTATGTGGTTTGGTGCCGTCAAGGGGGAAAAGTTTAGGCCATGTGCCTAAACAGTACACCCCTCTCTATCCCTGGGTTTAGCCAGAGCCTCGATTCAATTGTCGAGGCTAGAGTAGCGGCTGCCTTGAAACGTGTAAATGGTACCTTCGTACCCTCCAGAATAGACCGCTGGGCACGCGAGTTATCTGATGGAGATGCCTGATCGATGCGGCGGTTCGCGTCTCAGTGTAGAATAGCGTCCGACCATGGGCCACCCGATGCCCGCTGTCCCGTTGGAGCCTGTCGAAACTGCTGCGCCGCGCGTCACGTTGCGAAACGCGTTTGCGCACTCGTACGATTCGGCCATTGCCGCGGCGCGCACATGCTACTCGGCGCGAATTATCGCCGCGGAGGAAATCACCGAGAAGCAGCGTGTAAATATCGGGGCAGCCACTTTTTATAGCGGCCATCACACTGTTTATCAGCACGCGCATTTCGAATTTGGCCTGGAGAACGTCAGCCGGCAATTTGTCTGGTCGTTTCTGCACGCGCACCCTTTTTACAATTCCGAGCAGCAGAGCCAGCGGTACGTGCGTCTCGATCGTGCGCATGCGTATGTGCCGCCTGAAGGCGAGCGTTTCAGCGCGGTTGACCGCACCCGTTATGAACATGCCATTGCGCGCGCTTGGCTGCATTACCACGAACTGGCGAGAATATTGGAACCGGGAGCCAGCAAGATTCTGAACGATATTTGGCACATCGGGCCGATGTCGCATGTGCGGAGGATTGAAAAAGTAAAGGGCGCCGCGGGGAAGCGCGCGATTGAGATCGCGCGGTATGTTTTGCCCGTCGCTGCATTCACGACGATGGTGCACACGCTTTCGGGCATCGTGCTGCACCGGCTATGGCGGATGCAGGCGGCTTGCGATACGCCGTCCGAGTCGCGGGCCATCCTGCAAGCGATGGTCGAACGCGTGCATGAAAGTGACCCCCAGTTCTTCGATCGCTTTCAGACCGAGCCGATGGAGGATTTGCCGGAGTGGTCCGCTGCAAGGAACGCCGCGAATGGCGAATCATTCGCCGCGGAATTCGATGCGCACCTTTGCGGCCAAACTTCGAAGCTTGTGGATTATTCGCCGCGCGCGATGCAAGGTGTTGGCGCCGCCTATCGCGCCGTTGTGGGTCTGACAGAAAAAGAGTGTCCCGACGCGGAAGCGCTCGATCGGCTGCTCAATCCCGCGCGCAATCCGTATCGCCATGAAACGCTGAATATCGGAGTGCATGCGCCGATGATGCGCGCGCTGCAGCACGCGAACTTCACGTTTGCCAAGAAGATCAGCCATACGGCGGATAGCCAGGATCAGCGCCATCGCATGATTCCCGGCTCGCGGCCCATCCTCAAGCTAGCCGACACACGTGCCCCGGATTACATCACGCCGATGCTGATCCGCGACGATCCCCGCGCCCGCGAAGTCTACGAAGCCGCCATGGCCGAGGCGTGGAACGCGAAAAATGAATTACTCGACCGCGGCGTGCCCACTGAAATCGCGCTGTATCTCTTGCCGAATGCTCAGGCAATCCGGCTGATCGAATCAGGCCCGCTGCTACACCTGCTGCACAAATGGACGATGCGCACATGCTTCAACGCGCAGGAAGAGATCTATCAATCCTCCATGGAAGAAGTGGCCCAGGTTCGAGCCGTATTTCCCGAGCTTGCGCGCTATATCGGGCCGCCCTGCTATCTTCGCGCCGGCATCACGACCCCGATTTGCACCGAAGGCTCACATTTCTGCGGAGTCAAGGTCTGGCAGGATTTTCCCCGCATCCAGCGGCGAATATGACGCGTCAAGGAAGCCTGGCGTACTACCTGGCCGCGTGGGTTTGCGGCTGTTTGTTTATGAGCTCATTCGTCTGGGTGCGGGGTGCGATCATGCGCTCACCAGAGATAGCTGATTTGGGCATTGCGTTCAGTTTTCTTATATTTAATTTTTACGGGCTGATGCTTGGCGCGCCCACAGCGCTGCTTGTGGCGTTCCTGCTGCGACGTGTCGCTGACCTCGCAAGATATCAGAAATCCTGGCAGTGGATGATTGTGGGTTCGGCGTTGAGCACGGCGCTAATCGCTGCATTTTGGTTTCTGGACGGAATAAATATGACGGGTCGCGCGATGGTGTCGCGTGCGGTCGGTTTTTTGGGAAGCGGCCCGCAGATCGTTGTGAATTCCGGCTGGTGGCTCGCCGTTCCAGCAGGGGCGGCGACAGCGTGGGTGTTGTATCGCGTTCAGCACGCATTCGCATTCCCAATCGATCGAGCTCGCGAGACTTGAATCTGTAGCTGAACCTTGCCCGATCTTGCATAGATTTCTGTGGTGCATGGCCCGCGGGAACGCCGCCGCTGCAAAGTCGCAGTTGCATTCGGTCGTCGATGGATGACTTCGCGGCGGGGTTGTTTTACAATGCCGCCAGCGTTTGACATTCCATTGTGTCCTGCCGCGCGGGCAGACACGCGGCAGAAACGTGAATCTCAGCTGGGCATAAGACATCCAAAGGGGAATGAATTTGTTCCGAATTGTATCCGCAGATTGGGTTGAGAAGCATCTCGAGTCGTCGGATTTTTTGGTGCTGGATCCGCGCTCGGCGGTGCGTTACATGGCGGGTCATCCGAGGAATGCGGTGAATCTTTCGGTGGCGAAGTTGCGCGACGCGCAAGGGAGTTTGCTGCCGGACGATATTTTGGCGCAGCGAATTGGGAAGGCCGGGCTCGACGGGAATCGCGCGCCGGTGATTTACGACAATGCGGACGGACGCAACGCGGCGTTTCTGGCGTGGATTTTGATTTATCTGGGGCGCGAGGATGTGCATGTGATGGAAAGTTTTTGGGAGCAGTGGAGCGCCGACGGGCGGGAAGTGTTTTACCGTCCGGTGCAAACGACGGCGCGCGAATTCGCGGCGAAGCCGCGGCGGGAGTTGCGAACGACTCTGCAGGAAATGCAGGACGCAGCAGGAGCGAAGCGGATCGATTTTCGCGGCGCAGACGAATTTGCAGGCAAGCCGGATTTGGACGAGCGGCCGGGACACATCCCTGGCGCGGTGAATTTGCCATGCGGAGAAATCGGAACGGCGGGACGGTTGTTGAAGGCGGACGAGGAGCTCCGGGAATTATTTGCATCGCGCGGGATTTCCGCGAATGGCATTTCACCGGCCGATATTTCCGGGAACGGGCGCGCGATTGCGTATTGCCGCACGGGAGTGCGCGCGGGGCTGGGATTTCTGGCGCTGGCACGGCTTGGAATCACCGCGTCGCTTTATGACGGATCGTACATGGAATGGGCCGGCAGCGGTTTGCCGGTGGAAAATACAATTGAGGAAAACGAAAAGGGAGAACGCGCACATGGCTGAAAAGAAATTATTCCCAGTGACGGTGGTGGGAAGCTGGCCGCGGCCGGCGTATTTGATTCAAGCGCTGCGCAAACGGCAATCGGGAGGCACGGAGCAGGAATTCCAAGCCGTGGCGGATCGCGCGGTGGTCGAATGCCTAGACGCGCAAGAACAGGCCGGCGTGGACATTCCGACGGACGGCGAACAGCGGCGCGACAATTTCTATTCGTTCGTGGTGGAGAAGCTCGGCGGGATGCGGCTGATGAAAGTTTCCGAGCTGATGGACTTCATGAAGGATCGCGCGCGTTATGAGGAAGTGTTGCGCGCGCTGGACGTTCCAGCGTTCGCGATCAAGAGCCCGATCGTGGTCGAGCGTCTGACCGAGAAAAATGGGCTGGCGCAGGATGAAGTGGATTTCGCGAAAAAGCATACGTCGCGGCCGCTGAAGGTGCCGCTGCCGGGCCCGTACATGCTGACGCGCTCGAGCTGGTTCGAGGGACTATCGAATAAGGTTTATCCTCAGCCGGAAGATCTGGCGAAAGACGTGGTGCGTATTCTGCGCAAGGAAGTGCTGGCGCTCAAGGCGAAGGGCGTGGAATTTATTCAGTTCGACGAGCCGATTTTGAGCCAGGTGGTTTACGG
>DASYYI010000386.1:0-2749 GCA_035933995.1 Candidatus Acidiferrales bacterium
AAGCTTGTCAGTCGATGATGCTGCACCCGAGGCAAATCCGCCGGCTTGCGGTTCGATGTAATCGAAATCCACGTCCATTCGGGTCGCACCCTCGGGAACGTCCACGTGGAACGTGAACACATCGAGCTTATCGCGCTGCCATGGAATCGCTTTGCCATTCGCGGAGAATTTCAGTCCTGTGACGTTGGAGACCGGCCCGTCGGGACCGTGCTCGCCGGGAATCCACTTGGGATAATAAAGCGTCAGAGGTCCGGCATGGACCGGCATGACCATGTGCGTTTTCACTATGCCGAGCGGCACCTGCGTGGCATCCACGGTCAGTTGAATTGTTCCGGATTGCGCCCAAAGCGCAGGCGCAGCCAGAAGGAAAATCGCGGCAAACAATGATGCAAAGCGATAATGCAATCGAGCCATTGGTAGCCCTCCTATTTCAATTAAATAAAATTTCCAGAATGATTCAGCAACGCGAATCGTTTGCGGATG
The DNA here is from genome assembly GCA_035933995.1 of Candidatus Acidiferrales bacterium. Classification (GTDB taxonomy): domain Bacteria; phylum Acidobacteriota; class Terriglobia; order Acidiferrales; family UBA7541; genus DAHUXN01. The sequence continues at coordinate 484 of DASYYI010000386.1, forward strand.
TGTCTTCATCTGCGACGAAAATTCTAGCGCAACAGACAGCCTTAAATTCCCGCGCGCATCATACCTCCAAATCACGCCGATGACGCGCGACAAAATAAATTCCGTTATGACTTCAAGCGTTGTTCGAGCCGCGTCTTTACAGCGGGCCATTCATTGTCCACGATGCTGAAGTAAACCGTGTGGCGGATGCGGCCGCTCGCGGTGATCATGTGGTTGCGGAAAATTCCCTCCTGGCGCGCGCCGATGCGCAAAATTGCGGCGCGCGATTTTTCGTTGAGTGAATCGGTCTTTAGCTCGACGCGTATGCAGCCCAGGGTTTCAAAAGCGTGACGCAACAACAAATACTTCGCTTCGGTATTCACCGCCGTGCGCTGCCAGGATTTCGCCACCCACGTCCAACCAATTTCGACGCGGCGATGCACGCGATCAATATTGGCGTAACGCGTGGAGCCGACGGGCTTGCCGGAAGATTTCTCGACAATTGTAAACGGCAGCGAAACTCCGCGCGCCTGCTCGGCGAGCGCCGCTTCGATGTACGCGGACATTTCTTCGGGAGTGCGGACGGGCACGGGAATCCAGCGCCACAAATCCTCGTCGAGGCCGAACTCGGTGAGCGCGGCGTGATGCGCGGCTAAGAGCGGTTCGAGTTGGACGTATTTGCCCTCGAGCGTAACGGGCTCAACAACCATTTCGTTGGAAATTGTCTCGGCCATGTTTGCAACTTCGATCGCGATTGGCGCTGGCTTGGCCCGGCGAACAAAACATCACTTTTGTACCGATTAGAAGTGAGCGCTTCCCTTTGTTTTGTGTAGCTTACGGGCAATTCTAATAATTTGTTGTACCGATTAGAAATGCGAAAATTCGCCCGAGAATTTAGATGCGCGAATTATTGTTTGTACGAATTATTGTTTGTAAATGACTCCGCCCTTCATCACGAAAGAGACTTTTTGTGTGACGCTGATATCGTCGAGAGGATTGCCGGGAACCGCGACAATGTCGGCGAAGTAACCGCGCTTCAATTCGCCGATCTTTCCCTGCCACATGAGCACCTTTGCGCCTTCGAGCATGTCGGACTGGAGCGCCTGAAGCGGCGTCATTCCAAATTTCACCATGAGCACAAGTTCGCGCGCCTGCGTGCCATGAGGGAACGGGCCCACATCCGAGCCAACGGCGAACGGTATGCCGGCAGCGATCTGCTTTTTGAATTGCTCGGCGTGATAATCGAGCATGGCGTGTTCAGACTTGGCTGCGGCGGGTGAGGCGGCGTGGTCGGCGAAATACTCGAAAATGGCGAACGTGGGGACGGCCGGAATGTCTTTTTCGCGCATCAATCGCATGGTTTCGTCGCTCAGTTGAGCCGCATGGTCGATGGATTCGACGCCGGCCTGGGCAGCGTAGAGGGCGCCAGGCTCGCCCATGCAATGCACGCCGACACGCGTGCCAAGGCGCGCTGCTTCCTGAACGGCGGCGCTGAGTTGCGCCTCAGTGTACTGATATGGCGTGGAGAATTTGCCGTCGCGGAGAGAATCGCGTCCCGTTTCGTAAATCTTGACGAAGTCCGAGCCTTCCTTGTGCTGCTCGCGAATCGTCTCGATTAGTTCGTCGGTGGTGTTCGCGTAGTCGGCATTGGAAAGGACGTGCTGCGCGGGATTGAAACCAATCGCGTCCTCGTGACCGCCGAGAATGGAAATCGCCATTCCGCTCATGCGCATGCGCGGGCCGGGAATTTCGCCGCGATTGATGGCGTTTCGCACCGCAGTGTCAGCCGAGCCGGCGCCTTCGGTGCCCATATCGCGTTCGGCGGTGAAGCCGGCCAGCAAGTCGGCGCGCGCGGCAAGGGTCGCGAGAATGGTGCGCTGCGGGACCGATTCGTCCACGGTTTGCGAGCCTTCGTTGCCGGGATGTAGGAACAGGTGCACGTGAGCGTCGATCAAACCGGGAATTAACGTGGTGTCGCCGAGATCGATCAACTGCGCGTCTGCGGGATGCGTGACGGACTGACCTACTTCGGCAATTTCGTCGCCGCGGACGAGGACTTCGCCGGGCGAAATGATTTTGCCGGACTCGATATCGAGCAGACGTGCGGCGTGTAGGACGATGGGATGGTCGGGCGGCGCGTAGGTGTGTTCGAACCCGGTCTGCGACGATTCACTCTGCGCCGAAGCAGTGGTGACAGCCGTGGTAAATGAAAACGCGAACAGAAAAATAAGGCTGAGGATGAAACGGAAGTGGTTTTTGTTCATGGCGCGGGAATAATACCACTTCG
>DASYYI010000397.1:0-4141 GCA_035933995.1 Candidatus Acidiferrales bacterium
CGAAAGCGTCGTAGATAATTGAGCCGAGAATCAGCAGACCGTAGGCCACGAGCACAATCGTCCACGACGCGCGGGCAGCGATAGCACCGACAATGGCGGCGGGAATGAAGCACAGAAGCACGAAGAAAACCATGAGCGGAGCGCCAAAGAGTTTTCCGAGCGTCAGCTCGAATGGCGAAAGGCGCGTAAGGCGCTGGAAGTCGAATGTGTTCTGATCTTTTTCCCGCTGGATGGCATGAAGACAGGCGATGCCTCCGCCGATGACCAGCACCAGCGCTTGAATGATGAGAATTACGTGCAGCAAACCTGGCCCACCACCATACCCCGTGCCTCCGCTATCCACGCTAACGCCGCCATGGAAAAACGCGTAGTACAAGGCGATTTCAATCGCGGCGCAAATTCCCGTGGCGATCAGCATCCGCTTCGGCCGCAACTGTATCCGCGCGTTCCTCACAATCTCCGGATTTGTGAACAGGCTCATCGCGAAACGCTCACATCACTTCCCCGCCGGAAAGCCGCGCGTAAATCTGCTCGAACGACTCCGACGAGCCTTCCACGGCGCAGACCGGCGCACCGCTCATCACCAAATCGCGCACCAGCGCCGCAAGGTCAGCATCGTTTCCCGCAAAATGAAAGTCCACGCTCGACGATCCTGCAATCACGCTCGCCGACGGATGCGCATCCAACACTCCGTCCCGCATTGATAGCCAGGCCAGTAATTCGTCACCCGGCGCTGCCACGCGAATGCGGAGCCGCCGCTGCGCGGGAGCCGCACCTTCCTGCATGACATCCGCAAGTTTACCCGCGCGCAGCAAATGCCCTTTTTCGAGAATCGCCACCGAAGTGCAAATCTCCTCAAGGTCAGAAAGGACATGGGAGCTAATCAGAATCGTTTTGCCTTTGCGGTTTAGATTTTTGAGCAGCTCTTTCAGCTCCACGCGCGCTTTCGGGTCGAGGCCGGAAGCAGGCTCGTCCAGTACGATCACCGGCGGATCGTGCAGCACCGCGCGCGCAATCCCCAAACGCTGCTTCATCCCGCGCGAAAGCCCTTGAATAAAAGCGTCGCGCTTCGTCTCCAGGCCCACCCACCCAATCACTTCCGTGACGCGCGCGGGGATTTGCGCGGCGGGCATTTTGTAGGCGTGCGCAAAATAATCGAGATATTCCCAGACTTTCAAATCGTCGTAGAGCGAAAAAAAGTCGGAGAGATAGCCAAGAAATCGCTGAGCGTTCTCTGGGTGGCGCTCCACGTCGACGCCATTCACTTCCACGCTGCCGGAAGTGGGCACCAGCAACCCGCAAATCATTTTCAGCGTGGTGGTTTTGCCCGCTCCATTGGGGCCAACGAAGCCGAAAACTTCCCCGTCGCCGATGGTCAGGTTCAAGCGGTCCGCGGCAACCACTTGTGCGGGATTTCCCTTCACTGGCGGCAGGTCGTACTCTTTGGTCAAATTTTCCAGGCGAACCATAATTGATCAGGCGCGAATGCGCCGGATTGTGTACGCGATTAGCACAACTGTCAATACGCAGGGCGAGTAGGCAGTGGGTCAGTTTGAATTTTCTTGATCGTGACACAAAGAGTCGAGATTCAAACTGGCCCGCTACTGAAAGTCTTCGCTTGAAGGAAATACGCTGAAAGAATATGCTGCGCGCGAAACCGGGAATTGTATCGCGGAGAATGAAATGAAAGATATAACGCGAAGAAAATTTTGCGCCACCGCGTTGGCGGGAGGAGTAGCCGCGGGCGCCGGCAAAGTCTTTGGCGCAACCTTGCCGGCTAACGTCAACGAAGTGACCCAGCCGCAAGAATCAACAAAACAGCAAGCAGGGCCAACAACCGGCAAGCGTCCAACGATTATTTGCGCGCACAATGGACTTCGTCACCTCGACGCTGGGATGGCCGTGTTGCGCTCCACGGGTGACACCATGGACGCGGTTCTTGCCGTCGTCACGCCTGTCGAAGACGACCCCAATGACAACTCGGTCGGCTACGGCGGATTGCCAAATGAAGACGGCGTAGTCCAACTCGACGCGTGCGTGATGCATGGACCGACGCGGCGCTGCGGCGCGGTCGGCGCGATCGAGAGAATCAAGAATCCCGCGAAAGTGGCGCGCGTCATCATGGAGCGCACAAATCACACTTTCATCGTCGGCCGCGGCGCCACGCAGTTCGCCATCGATCAGGGATTCGAGCCGATGAATTTGCTCACGGATAAGTCGCGAATAGCCTGGCTGGCGTGGAAGGCGTCGAGTTCGAAGGACTGGCGTCCCGGATTGGACGCGCCTGACTTCAACAAGCAGCTCGCGGAGTTGCTCGACACGCCGGAACGGCAGGCATGGGCGCCGTGGATCAAGCAAGTCGTCGCGCATCCGCCCACGGGAACAATCAATTGTCTCGCCGTGAATAAGAATGGCGAAATGTCGGGTGTGACCACGACTTCCGGCCTCGCGTGGAAGATTTCAGGTCGCGTCGGCGATTCGTGCATCATTGGCGCAGGACTTTTTCTCGATCAGGATGTCGGTGGCGCGGGCTCGACCGGGCGTGGCGAGGAAGACATCAAAGTCGCGGGCGGCCACACCGTCGTCGAAATGATGCGCAAGGGAATGTCGCCGACGGATGCGTGCCTCGAAGCGCTGCATCGCGTTGTCCACAACTATGGTTTCGACAAGTCGCGCCTGAAAATGTTCGATCTCCAGTTCTACGCACTAAACAAAGACGGCGTGCACGGCGCGGCCTCGCTGTGGTCTTCCTACGGCAATGGCCAGCCCATGACCTACGCAGTGCATGATGGAACGAAAGCAAAAGCTGTTCCGTTCACGCCGCTATTTCAAGGCACTGGCGGCGATTATTAGGAAGAAAACCGAACGAGTAGATGCGTGGAATTTGTGTGACGGCTCATTAACATGGACCGGGCCAACATCGTCATTATCGGAGGCGGCGTGGTGGGATGCGCGATCGCGCGCGCTGCTTCTGCAAAGTGGAAAGACGTTTTTCTTCTCGAGCAAATGCCGAAGGTCGGCATGGGCGCAAGTTCCCGAAACAGCGGCGTAATTCATTCCGGACTGTATTACACGCCTGGCTCGCTTAAGGCGTCGCTGTGTGTTCGCGGCAATAAACTCACATACGAATTTTGCGCTGCCCATGGCGTCCCGCACCGCAATACGGGCAAGCTCGTTGTCGCCACCTCGCGCGAACAAGAACCAAGACTCGCTGAACTAATCGAGCGCGGCCGCACGAATGGCGTCGAAGGATTGCGCCTGATCGACACCGCCGCGATTCGCGCGCGCGAGCCGCACATTGCCGGAACAGCGGCGATCGAAGTGCCGTCCACGGGAATTGTGGCCAGCGAAGACCTGGTTAAGGCGTACGCCCGAATTGCCGTCGAGCAGGGTGCGGACATTGTCACGCACGCAAAGGTCGAGAAAATCGACGCGAAAGGCGGGCTCGTTCGCGTCACAGGTTCCGCGGGCGATATCGAAACGCGCTGCCTGGTGAACAGCGCCGGATTGTTTGCCGACGAAGTTGCCGCACTGATGGGCTCGCAGATGGCCAGGCATCGGATCTATCCCGTGCGCGGCGAATATTGCGAAATTGTGCGCGCTCGCAGCGATCTCGTTCGCGGCCTCGTATATCCCCTCCCGCATCCCGAAGGCTTGAGCCTTGGCGTGCATTTGACCAGAACGTTATGGGGCAACGTGCTCGTCGGGCCCACGGCGCATTACATCGCGGACAAAAATGATTATGAAAGCAATCCGCCGCCCGTCGAGGATTTTGCGCGCATGGCCCAGCCCATGCTGCCCGAAATTCGCGCCGAGGATTTGATGCCCGCGTACACAGGCATTCGCGCGAAACTCGCGCCGCCGGGGAGCCATCACGCAAGCGATTTCATTATCGAACGCGATCCGCAATTCCCGAATGTCGTGCAGCTCATCGGCATGGAATCGCCCGCGCTCACCTCGGCCGGCGCAATCGCCGAGCACGTGATGGGATTCCTCTCCAATATTCTCAATTGAAGAGACCTTGCCAAAAAGGAGGAAACTCGCCTCAGTGAACCAATGCTGAAGCAAACACAAGCCGCACGCCGCGCGCCTTGAGTTGCGGCAATGCTTCCTCCAGCGCCGCAATTGTCGCGGGATGCGG
>DASYYI010000433.1:0-1894 GCA_035933995.1 Candidatus Acidiferrales bacterium
GCACTTGCCCGGCGAAATCAGCCCGGGGCAATTTGGTCCAATCAGCCGTGTATTCGAAGCACGCAGTTCCGCGGCCACCCGCACCATGTCGAGTGTTGGAATGCCTTCCGTGATGCACACAACCAGTGGCAGGCGCGAATCGATCGCTTCGAGAATCGCATCCGCGGCAAACGGGGGCGGCACAAAAATCACGGACGCATTCGCGCCCGTTTCCTTGACCGCGTCGGCAACAGTGTTGAACACGGGTACCTCGAGATGTTTCGTTCCGCCTTTCCCGGGCGTCACCCCCGCAACCACTTTCGTGCCGTACGCAATCATCTGCTCTGCGTGAAATCCACCCTCGCGCCCGGTCAGGCCCTGCACGACGACGCGTGTCTTCTGATCAATCAGCACGCTCATCGCGCCCCTCCGGCCAGCTGCACCACTTTTTCCGCGCCGTCTTTCATTCCTGCCGCCACGGTAAAATTCAATCCTGAAGCTTTCAAGATTTCCTTTCCCTTCTCCACGTTTGTGCCTTCCATTCGCACCACCACCGGCACTTTGATATTCAGGTCGTGCGCCGCGTTCACCACGCCCGTCGCCAGCACGTCGCAGCGCAGAATACCTCCGAAAATATTGATGAACACGGCGCGCACATTCGGATCGCCCAGCAAAATCTTGAACGCATTTTTCACCTGTTCCGCCGAAGCGCCGCCGCCCACGTCCAGAAAATTCGCCGGGCTTCCTCCGGAAAGCTTGATGATGTCCATGGTGGCCATCGCGAGTCCCGCGCCATTTACCATGCACGCCACATTGCCATCGAGCTTGATGTAGTTCAGTTTGTATTTCGAGGCTTCCACTTCGAGTGGTGTCTCTTCGTCCAGGTCGCGCATGTCACGAATTTCAGGATGCCGCCCTAGCGCGTTGTCATCAAAAACCATCTTCGCATCCAGCGCCACCAGCCGGCCATCTCCCGTCACGACGCAGGGATTGATTTCGAGAAGTGAAGCGTCCGTCTCCACAAATGCGCGATAGAGCGATTGAAAAAATGGCACTGCGACGTTGACAAGTTCCGGCGCGAGGCCGAGGCCGAAAGCGAGTTTGCGAATTTGATATGGCTGCAAGCCCGTCGCGGGGTGAATCGTCTCGCGCAAAATCGCTTCGGGATGCTCCTTCGCCACTTCCTCGATTTCCATTCCACCTGCGGCGCTGGCCATGAACACCGGTGCTTCGGCCGCGCGGTCCACCAAAATGCTCAAGTAAAGCTCGCGCTTGATGTCGAGGCCTTCTTCAATCAGCAGGCGATGAACGATTCGTCCTTCCGCTCCGGTTTGTGGAGTCACCAGTTTCATTCCCAGAATTTGCCCGGCAAGTTCAGCCGCTTGCTCCGCCGAACGCGCCAGTTTCACGCCGCCCGCTTTTCCGCGTCCACCCGCGTGGATTTGCGCCTTCACCACAACCACCGGAGTTCCCAACTTCTCAGCCGCTGTTTTCGCATCCTCTTTTTTGAACGCGACTTCGCCGCGCGGCGTCGGTACGCCGAATTTTGCGAGAATGGACTTGGCCTGATATTCGTGTATCTTCATTGACCTTCCAGTAGTGCTAAGATTGTTCCTTCGCTGCGCGAAATTGTTCGCGGCCAAAAGCTCACAAGTTTACTTCGGATCCGCCGAACGTATCAAGGAAGCACCGAATGGGGTAGTGTCCTAATTTCAAAAAAAGACCCAGAAGGGGAAGAGGGCGAAAGCGGGCACGGCGAGCCTGCGCCTAAACGGAGCGGCCAGATGGGTACATGTGTCTGGGCGCTGTCCATGCTGTTCGGAGTGTGCCTGCTAGGTGTACTTATCGTATTCGGGAACTCTTTCTACCGTATTCAAAAGGAAGTTGCAGTAATACACCGACGAGGTTTGGTGCA
>DASYYI010000445.1:0-6681 GCA_035933995.1 Candidatus Acidiferrales bacterium
TGACCAACTCTGGGCCACTACGATGAATGCCGAGACGCGCACGCTCCTGAAAGTCCGTCTCGAGGACGCCGTTGCCGCCGAGGAAATCTTCGCCACGCTCATGGGCGAAAACGTTGAGGAGCGCCGCAAATTCATCCAGGAAAACGCCCTCGAAGTCGTGAACTTAGATATTTAGCCAGCAGAGAGGCCTGAAATGCACCGAAGTGGCGAGGAACCGAAATGGGAGTGGCTCAATCCTGAAATCTTGCGGTCCCGACTCACTACTGCGTCGCTTTACATAGCTGCCTACGAGCTTCTCGAAGACGCGATAGTGGAGCGTATTCGCGATTTCTACATGGTTGGGCCGCTGTATAAGAACATCCTTTTTAAGGGACGGGATCCCGATAAAGACTACCGATCTCAGGTGCTGTCGAGGAGCAATAAGGCGAATCCAGTTTTCGCTTCTCTGGAGTGGCTGAAGGAATCTGAAGCGATTGGCCAAGAGGACCTCGTTGCATTTGAAGAGTGCAGGGCACTCAGAAACAAACTTGTCCACGGGTTGCCTCAAGTTCTAACGAGTGGGTTGCCTTGTGAACTTGGTACGCGCTTCAGTGAATTGATCTCGCTTTTGGACAAGATCGAGCGCTGGTGGATCGTTAACGTGGACATGGCTACAGACCCGAAGCTCTGCGAAGAGGAGATCGACCACGAATCCATAATCCCCGGACGCATTCTGGCGCTTCGTGCGATGCTCGATGTGGCATCCAGCTCTAGAGCGTATATGGAAGGTTTCCTTGAGCACACAAAATGCGAGGGCGCTCAGTAGCGTCGTTTGTTCCCCGTTTCGGATTAGAAATTTGATCTATCAATTGAATTGGCAAACATTGCCGGGAATGAAGGGCCTCTCGTGCTCGAATTTTCGGGCGATCGCAACGCATTCGCCGGACGCCGATCATGGCGTCGCATTTGAGTGCGCGAGCGAAGCGGAATGCGCCGATTTATTGCAGCGCCTCGAAGCCCATTTCGGCGCGCAGCGCTTTTCGAACAGCGCCGCCACCTTCGAAACCGTGAAAACTTATGTCTTGGACTGGAATGCAAAGACGGAGAGCTAAGTGGCTTGGTGAGAGCACGTTGCGAGGGCGCCGTATCGCGCTGGCGGCTGGGCCTCCGAGTGGGGTGCTACAGGAAAGTCTAATCGGTACAGCAAATTATTAGAAATGGCCGTAAGCCACTGAAAACACAGGACTGAACGACTTTCTAATCGGTACAAAACAGCGGTTTTTTTGATTCTGCTTTGGGGGCATAGAAATGGCTGACGAGCAATCACAGCAAATCCTGACTCCGGTTGATATCGAATCGGAAATGAAGAAGTCGTACCTCGATTACGCCATGAGCGTAATCATAGGCCGCGCCCTTCCCGACGTGCGCGATGGCTTGAAGCCCGTTCACCGCCGCATTCTCTACGGCATGTACGAGCTCGGCCTCACTTCGACCAAGCCCTATCGCAAGTGCGCCAAGATCGTCGGCGAAGTCCTCGGCAAATTTCACCCCCACGGTGACGCTCCCGTTTACGACGCGCTGGTCCGTTTGGCGCAGGAATTTAACATGCGCTATCCGCTCGTCGACGGTCAGGGCAACTTCGGCTCAATCGATGGCGACCCGCCCGCCGCCATGCGGTACACCGAAGCGCGCCTTTCGAAAATCGCCGAGGAAATGCTCGCGGACATCGAAAAAGAAACTGTCAATTTCGTCCCGAATTTTGACGAGAGCACCGGCGAACCCACCGTCCTGCCGACCAGAATTCCCTGCCTGCTCGTCAACGGTTCCAGCGGCATCGCCGTCGGCATGGCCACAAACATCCCGCCGCACAATTTGAAGGAAATCATCGAAGCCACCGTCACGCTGATCGACGATCCGGAAACGAATTTGAAAAAAATAATGAAGCTCGTTCCCGGCCCGGATTTCCCGACCGGAGGCTACATTTACGGGCGTGACGGAATCGAGCAAGCATACAAAACGGGCCGCGGAACATTTCAAGTGCGCGCCAAAGCCGCCATCGAGCAGGCGGGCAAAGAGCGCGAGAACATCGTCATCACCGAGCTGCCTTATCAAGTCAACAAGTCACGCCTCATCGCGCACATCGCCGATCTGGTGCAGAACAAAAAAATTCAGGGCATCAGCGATATTCGCGATGAATCCGATCGCGACGGCATGCGCATCGTCATTGAAGTGAAGCGCGACGAAGAGCCGCAGCTCATTCTGAATCACCTGTTCAAGCAGACGCAGATGCAGGAATCATTCGGCATGATTTTGCTCGCCATTGTCGCGGGCCAGCCGCGCGAACTCGGCCTGATCGAGCTGATCAAGCTGTTCATCGAACATCGCGTGGAAGTGGTCCGCCGCCGCACGCAATACGACTTGCGCAAGGCAGAAGAGCGCGAACATATTTTGGTCGGATTCAAAATAGCCCTCGACCATCTCGATGAAATCATCAAGCTCATCCGCCGCAGCAAGTCGCCGAAGGAAGCCAAAGAAGCATTGATGGCCATGGACATTCGCGGCGCCCATCAACCATACGAAGACACGCGACGAAGCGCAGCCGCGGGCTTCACCGACCGCCAGGCTCAGGCGATTTTGGATTTACAACTCCACCGCCTCACGCAGATGGAGCGCGAGAAAATCCTGACGGAGTTGAAGGAAATCCAGGCGCGCATCGCGGAACTAAAGGAAATTCTCGCGAGCGACAAGAAGTTGCGTGCCGTAATCGTCGCGGAACTTAAGGAGATCGCGAAGGACTATGGCGACGAGCGCCGCACGCAAATCGTCGACCGCGTCGAGGAAATCAAGCTCGAAGATTTGATTAAAGACGAAGAGATGGCCATCACCGTTAGCCATGCGGGCTACGTGAAACGCACGCCGGTCGACGTCTATCGCCACCAGTCGCGCGGCGGCAAAGGCCGCATCGGCGCGAAGACGCGCGAAGAGGATTTCGTCGAGCATCTGTTCGTCGCGTCGACGCACACCTATATTTTGCTGTTCACGTCGAAGGGACGGATTTATTGGTTGAAAGTTTACGAAATTCCCGAAGCCGCCGCAGCCACGCGCGGCAAAGCCATTAACAATCTTGTCCATTTCCAAGAGGGCGAAAAACTGACCGCCGTTGTGGCTTCGCGGAATTTAGAAGAAGAAGAAGGCCGCTACGTTTTCCTCGCCACGAAACAAGGCACCGTGAAGAAAACCGGTCTTGCCGAATTTTCCAATCCCCGCCCCAGCGGCATCATCGCGATTAATCTGGAGCCCAACGATGAGCTGATTGGAGCAAAGCTCACCGACGGCAAGCAGATGATTTTCCTTGCCAGCCACGAGGGTCAGGCGATTCTGTTCCGCGAAACCGAAGTGCGCGCGATGGGCCGCCAGGCTGGCGGCGTCAACGGAATGGATCTCGCTAAGGGTGACTACGTAGTTTCGATGGACGCGGTGCAGCCCGATTTCGAAATCATCAAAAAGGAATTCAAGCAGGAGACTGAAAATCTCGATGAGCTCGAAAGCGATCAGATTCGCGAATCTCTCACGTCGCTAATGCTCACCGTCGCGGAAAAAGGCTACGGCAAGCGGACTCCGCTCGCGGAATATCGCGTCACTTCGCGGGGCGGCAAGGGCGTCATCAATTTGAAAACCACGGAGCGCAATGGCTCCGTCGTCGCCGCGTTGCAGGTGAAGGAAGACTCCGACGTGATGATCATCACTGGCCAGGGCAAAGTGATCCGCGTCCATTCGGCCGAAATTCGGGAAGCGGGCCGGTCAACGCAAGGCGTCCGCCTGCTGCGCCTCGACGAAGGTGACCGCATCGCCGCCGCTGCCTCTATCCTCGAAGAAGAAACTGCGGTAGCGGGTCCAAGCGAAACTTCCGGAGATTGACCTGTTCGAGCGCCGTTCGGGACAACTCAATTTTGAGGAGGGTGCAATGGCAGCGAAACTGAGTTACGTCATTGAATTCGTGGAGGACATGGACCGCGCTGTGACGTTTTACCGCGACATCGTGGGTTTGCGTCTGAAATTTCAGTCACCGGGCTGGAGCGAATTCGAGACGGGCGAAACGACGCTCGGCCTGCATCCCGCCTCCGAGAAAAATCGCGCGGGCAAATGCGAAGTCGGATTTAGCGTCGAAAATCTGCAAGGCTTTTACGAACAACTGCGCGCAAAAGGCGTTATATTTTCGATGCAGCCGAAAAAACAGGATTTCGGCGGGACGCTGGCGCAGTTTGTCGATTCGGAAGGAGCGCACGTCAGCATCAGCGGCGCGTGAAGGCGAATCTGCTTCGCGACAGGACGGCACCACGGGAAGTTACTCCGTTGGCGGAGCTAGGTAGTAGCCGGGGCGGGTGCGGATTTTCAGATCTGGCTGCGTGACGCGCACTTCGATGTTGTGATAGCCGTAACGTTCATTGCCGGGCGGATTATAGGCGATCAGATATTCGCCGTGAAGATCGTTTCCGATTGCGTTCATCGCTTTTTCGATGGAGCGGTCCTTAAACGTACCCATGTGCAGGCCGCCTGTTCCCTGGCTCGCGATCGCCAGCGAATTCTTGCCCAAGGCATTTGCGCCGTGCTGCACCAGCCAGACAATCAGCGGCAGCAACTCGGCTCCGTTTCCCCCCATCTGCTCATTCACCACTGAAGGTGTTTGTGCGGTGCCTGGCGGAGGTGGCTCGGGATACGTCCCCGTGGGGCTCACTTCGATCTGTTTCGCGGGTTCGGGTTCCTTGCGAAACTCCGCAGCTGTGGTGCTCAGCCCAATCGTGTAAATGGAAATGTTGGCGAGCTGCGCGCGGCGCAGAACGAGGCCGAGTTTCGTTTCGCTTCCGCTATCATTTTTTTCGCCCATCACCACGATGATACGGCGCCGCTCGGGGGGTTCTTTCTCCAGAAGATCCTCGGCGCGGTCCATCGCGTCAAAAAGCCGCGCGCCGTCAAGCCCCGCCTTAATGTGACGAATTGCATCCAGCACGCGATCGGAATCGGTGGTCATCGGGCGCAGCAAATCCACTTCGTTGTTGTAACCGATCACCGCGGCTTCGCCCGTCCCCGCCATCACCATCTGCGTGAAAATAATTCCTGCCTTGCTAATTTCCGGGAGCAGCGGCTCAACGCGCGGGCTGGTTTCCAGAACGAGCACGATGGATAGCGGGTCGCCACCCTGATCGAAGTGGGTGATTTGCTGCGGAACTCCATCATCGAAAATCTGGAAATCCTTTTGCGTCAGATTGAGCACGGGACGACCTGCGCTGTTAGAGACGGCGACTGGAAGCGTGACGAGTTTCACGTGAAGTATAAATGGCTTCTGACTCTGCGGAGTCGCGGCCTTCCCTTGCGGATGCGCGCCTGGTTTTACCCGGATTGGACCAGCCGGCTGTCCTTGGCCGAATGCGGGCAACGCAAAAAAAGCGCTCATCAAAACAATCGCGAGGAAACCGGGTTGGGCGCGGCGTCTCATACCCCTACCTTATCTGATTCCGACGCGCAGGTCGACGTTGCACGCGCCCGAAACGATCCACGGGGAGGAGATGAAGTTCCATGAATGATCGTAATCGTGGCAAAAAGCGACAGACTGGCAAGAACTCATTATGCATTCAAATGGAACAGAACTAAAATGCTGCTTCTGACTTTTGCGCGAGGAGACTGAATGACGCCGAGAAAACACAAGCCATCACCGAAGCTGATGTACCAGGATCCGGCATTCATGGAAAGCCCGGCGGCACGGCCGATGCGAATGATGGCGGAATATTTCGATCCACTGACGCGGCTGCGGCGGGAACACATCGGCGACACGATTGTGATGTTCGGCTCCGCGCGAATTCTGCCGCACGATCGCGCCGTGGCGAAGTTGAAGCGCCTGCAGAGCAACAAGACCAGGAGAAGAGATCCCATGCACCGGGCGGAGGTTCGCGCGGCGAAGGCCAATCTGGAGATGTCTCGCTATTACGAAGAGGCGCGCGAACTGGCGCGGAGAATCACGGCGTGGTCACTGACGCTGGGCGAACATCCGCGGCGATTTGTTATCTGTTCGGGCGGCGGCCCGGGAATCATGGAAGCGGCGAACCGCGGCGCATCGGAAGCGGGTGGCTCGTCCATCGGCCTGAGCATACAATTACCGCACGAGCAGGAATCGAACCGCTACATCACGCCGGAGTTGAACCTATTTTTCCATTATTTTTTCATGCGCAAACTGTGGTTTGCGCAGCTGGCTAAGGCGTTGATTGCTTTTCCGGGCGGGTTTGGGACCATGGATGAGTTGTGGGAAATGCTGACACTGTTGCAAACGCGCAAACTGCCTGAGCACCACTTGATCTTAATTTATGGCCGCAAATATTGGGACAAAGTTCTCGACTGGCGCGCCATGGTGCGCGCGGGAACTATCAGCGAACGCGAATTCAGCATGCTGCAATTCGCAGATACGGTCGACGAAGCGTTTGTAAGGATACGCACGGGACTCGAAAAGTATCACTTGGTGCTCGATAGCGACTGGGAAGGAGTTTGAAGAAGAACGGGTGGACGCGGCTAAAATTGGAGGAGGAATATCGAGCCGCGTCCGCCCATGCTGCGAGCGTTAATTTCTGGAAAGCAACAACTCCGTCGAGAAGAATGCTTCGAACCGCCGCTTCTCATCTTGATCATGCAACATCACCACGGGAACGATGTGCA
>DASYYI010000388.1:0-12271 GCA_035933995.1 Candidatus Acidiferrales bacterium
GATAGAAGCGAGCGCGGAGTCGAGCTGAAGCAAAGAGTTGCGCAACTGGTCAGGGGTGGCCTGCATGGCCGCGGGCGGAAAAGCGACGCTGAAAGAGAGCAGATTTTGCGGATTGAATCCCGGATTGACGTTCCAAAGAGCAACGAGGCTGCGAATCATGAGGCCAGCGCCGATGAGCAGAATCAGAGCGAGCGCGGTTTCAACGATGACGAAGACTCCTTGCAAGCGATGGCGGGCGCCGCTCGAGCCGCGACCGCCTTCTTTTAGGGTTTCCGTCAAATTGCGCTGCGAGGTTTTGAAGGCAGGCGCGAGGCCAAATAGAATTCCGGCAAGGACAGAAACGCCGAGGGTGAAAAGCAGAACGCGGAGATCGAGGCCGACGTTGCCGGAGCGCGGAAGCGCCTGCGGGAGAATGGCGATAGCCGCGCGCGTTCCCCAGGCGGCGAGCAAAAGGCCGATGAGGCCTCCGGTAAAGGAAAGCAAAACGCTTTCCGTGAGTAGCTGGCGAATTACGCGAGCGTGGCTGGCCCCTAGCGCGGAGCGGATTGCGAACTCACGCGTGCGTCCCGTGGAGCGCGCCAGAAGGAGATTGGCGATATTCACGCAGGCGATGAGCAGGACGAATCCGACGGCACCGAGGAGGACGTAAAGGAGCGGCGCAACGTCGCCGACGATGTCCTGTTTGAGGGGAACAAGCGTGATGCCGGAATTTTTGTCGGCTTCGGGATAAGCGCGGGCGAGATTTTGTCCCACGCCGTTCATGTCGGCCTGGGCCTGCGTAAAAGTGACGCCGGGCTTGAGGCGGCCGACAGAGTCCATGCCCATGCTGACGCGGCGGTCGAGGAAAGTTTTGTCAGTCCACTGGCCGATGGGGACGTAGATGTCCGGGAGGCTGAAATTGTTTCCACGGAAGTAAAAGTTCGCGGGAGTGACACCGATTACGGTGTAAGGCGTGCCGTTGAGCGAGATTGACTGGCCGATGATTTGCCGCGAGCCGCCAAATCTGCGACGCCAGAAACCGTCGCTAAGGACTACGACGGGCGCGGCGCCTGGGTGGTCGTCTTGCACCGCGAAAATACGACCGATGCTAGGCTGGACGCCGAGGATGGAGAAAAAATCGGCGGAGATCATTTCGGTGCGGAGGCGTTCAGGCTCGCCCGCTCCGGTCATGTTGAAAGAATCCTGACGATAACTGGCGAGCTGCGCGAAGGAATTGTTTTCGCGCTGCCAGTCGAGGAAATTAGGATAGGAGATGGAGGATTCAGCGAAGTCGGATGTGCGCGAATAGAGCGCGACGAGGTCGTCGGGCTGCGGATAGGGCAACGGGCTGAGCAGCACTCCGTTGACGACGGAAAATAACGCGGTGTTCGCGCCGATGCCGAGCGCGAGAGTCAAAACAGCGATGGCAGCGAAACCGGGCGACTTGGCGAGCATGCGCACGCCGTAACGCAAATCCTGGAGCAACGTCCCCATAATTCCTCCGAGCGAAAGCAGAGTTTACGGCGCTTAACGGCTGCTGAACTGAATCGCCAAGTTTCGCTTCCCTTTGTAGTACGAAGCCAGCCGCGAATATGTTCCCGCCCGAACACATGAGTCGAATTCCAAAGGCGCGAAGTCTTACTCGTAGCGCAGGGCCACGATGGGATCGACGCGCATTGCCCGGCGCGCGGGAATGTAGCAGGCGAGCAGCGCCACGCCGAATAAGATGAGCGCAACGACCGCGAAGGTGAGCGGATCCGTCGCGCTGACGCCGAAAAGCAACGTGGCCATCAATCGCGTCAAAAAGAATGCCGCGACGATGCCAATGCCCACGCCGAAGAGGGCCAGTTTCGTCCCCTGCCCCAGGATAAGACGAAGCACATCCTTCTGCTGCGCGCCCAGCGCGAGGCGGATGCCGATTTCATGCGTGCGCTGGCCGACCACGTAGGAAATCACGCCGTAAATTCCGATACCCGAAAGCAATAGCGCAAGCGCCGCGAACACCGCGAGAAGAATCATGGCGAATCGCCGCGCCGCCAGCGACTGCGAGACAGCGTGCTCCATGGTGTCCGTGTCAAACACAACGGCTTTGTTGTCGAAGCTGCGGACGGCATCTCGAATTGAGCCGGCGAAAGCATCCGGTGAACCCTGAGTGCGCGCAACGTACTCCGTCGCGCTCGCGAAAGCTTTGAGCACAGGATCAGGAATCTGCAGGGCAGGCGTATAAAATTGCTCGAGGATCGGCGAGCGCGCACTTTCGTCCAGTCCGAATTGTTTGACGTGGCCGACCACGCCGACAATTTCGAGCTGCTTGTATACCAGATCAAAATCGATCCGCTTGCCAATGGGATTTTCGTTGCCGAAGTATTTGCGCGCGAAGTTTTCGTCGATGACGCAGACCGCGGGAGAATTGGCGTCATCCTGCGTCGTGAGGAAACGGCCGCGCAGCAGTGGAATTTTCATCACTTTCAAGTAATCGGGCCCGACGACGTACCAGAGCGCGTCGGGCATCGCATTTTCGTTGGCCGGCTTTGGCGTTCCGTGCACCCAGAACGACAGGTCGTTTTCTTCTCCCATGGGCACCGCGCCATCATCCTGCGAGATGGCCGTGACGCCCGGAACAGTAGCGATCTTGTGGGTCAGCTGGCGCAGACTGGCGCGAATCTGCGCTGCGTTGCCGCTGGTGACCGACGGCGGAAAACCAACGTTGAAACGAAGCACGTTGTGCGCATCGAATCCTGGATTGACGCTCCACAGCCCAACGAGCGTGCGAATGGCGAGGCCCGCGCCGATGAGCAAAACAACGGCAAGCGCCATCTCGACGACGACGAATACACCTTGTGTGCGGTATTTCGCGCCGCTCGCGCCACGGCCTCCCTCCTTCAACGCTTCGTGCAAATCGGGATGGGAGGTTTTCAGGGCTGGCGCGAGTCCAAACAAAATTCCCGCAAGAAGCGATATGACTAACGTGAAGAGCAAGACGCGTGGATCCATACGCACGTCGTTGGCGCGTGGCAAAGTGCTGGGAAGGAGCGCCAGTCCGGCGCTCGTGCCCCATGCCGCAAGAAGCAGACCTACCGCTCCCCCGGCGACCGCGAGAAACATGCTTTCCGTGAGCAACTGGCGAATCACGCGGCCCTGGCTGGCACCGAGCGCGGCGCGAATGGCGAATTCCCGCGCGCGTCCGGTGGAGCGCGCGAGAAGCAGGTTCGCGACGTTCACACAGGCAATCAGCAACACGAATCCAACAGCAGCGAGCAGCACCAGAAGGAACGGTTCGATATTCTTCACCATTTCCTGTTTGAGCGGAGTAACGCCGATGCCCACGTCTTTGTCGACGTCAGGATACGCGGCGGCGAGGTTCTCAGCCACGCGATCCATGTCGCTGCGCGCCTGGGCCAGCGTGACGCCTTGCTTGATGCGCCCCACGGCCCGGATTCCGGGATGGATTTTGCGAACGTGCATCCAGGGATTCTTGTCGGCACCGAGGGGGACATAAACGTCGCCGGAACGAAAATTAATGGTCCGGCAGCAGAAATAAAAGTTTGCGGGGAGCACGCCCACGACGGTGTAATCGGTGCCATCGAGATTCAGAGTCTTGCCAATGATGCTCGGTGACGCGCCGAATTTCGCTTTCCAGAAGCCGCCGCTGAGAATGGCCGCTGGCGGCCCGTTCAATTGGTCTTCGGCGGGCGAGAAATTGCGCCCTAGGATGGGATTCACGCCCAGCGTTGAGAAGAAAGAGGCGGACACTTCTGCGGCAGAGACGCGCTCGGGCTCGCCCTGGCCAATGAGGTTGAAACTTTGGAATGATCTGTAGGCAGCGACCGAAGAGAGAGTGCGATTGTCGCGCACCCAGTCCAGAAAGTCGGGATAAGAGATGGAGGCTTCGGTAAAGTCAGCGGGCTTGGAATAGAGGCTCACGATTTGATTGGGATGCGGGTACGGCAGCGGATTCAGCAGCACACCGTTCACCACCGAAAACAGTGCCGTGTTCGCGCCGATGCCGAGCGCCAGCGTCAGCACCGCGACGGCGGTGAAGCCCGGCGACTTGGCCAGCATGCGCAGCGTGTAGCGAATATCTTGGAGTAATGCGTTCATTTGCCCTCCGCCTTTCTTGTAGCTCCCTTGTTAGCTCACGCCTGCCCGCAGCGATGTGATGACGAGGGCCTCGGCGGGTCATGTCCCGCCTGCCCTGACGCAGAAAGGGTTCGCGCCGTAGTTGCAACGCCCAAACTTGTACGCAGATTGGCTTCCGCAGCAGGGCCTCGGTAAACATACAGGAATCAATTGTTTGGATAGCACCTGGAAACGACTGCGCGGCCAAATTGTCCGGTTGCGGGAGGCAGCGTGGCGAAAATGAACAGTCAATCTAAATAGTCTGAGGACGGACAGCAGAAGTTTGAGACACCAAAAAAAATGTCACGCCGCTGGCGCGCTGAAGCCGATGCGAGAGTCGGCTATACTTCCGGCGGGAATTCCGACGCGCGAACGTGGGCGGAGACAAATGCGCTGCGACTCGGCAGACGAAAAGTTTGGCCGCAGATTGAACGTCGAGCGACGCGTTTGAAAATGCGAGAAGGAAGCACGAGCCGTGCCGCGGGAGGCGAGAAAAATTTGAGTGAAGAGTGTACTGGAGAGAGGTGTCCCGAGTGCGGAGCAATCGTTGAAGGCGGCGCCGCGGGATGCGGAGCGCTGTTCAACGAATTGGGGGCGCGCGATTTCAGCGATCCGCGCTATGGCGCCACTCATGAATTGCTCGTCGACGCTTATTGCCTGCAGCATCCCGAGCGTTATTGCCGCTCCGCCAAATCGTACGCAGCGCACTTGACGCGCATGTGCTGCGGCGTCGAGCGCGGCGGCGAGCGCGAGATTTATGCCGCCATTCCCCGCTGGTTGAGCGGCCCGGCGAAGATCGAACGTCCGCAAAATCTCGCGCAGCGCGGGTCAATGACTATTGCGGACTTGCGCAACGCGCAAACTCCCGAAGAGTACGCCAAGCTGGTGCGCGAATGGGCGGCCAACGTCTGGCAAGCGTATGCGCCGCAACACGAGATCGCGCGGCGATGGCTCGACGCCGCCCTGGGACGCAAAGCCTGAAGTTTTTTTCTCCCTCCGCCAACACTCTTGCGCTTGGTTCGCGCCCGGTCGTTTGCCGCGGCTTTTTTGTTTGACGTTGCGCGGTGGCGAATGTAGAGTCGCGCCGCTTGCAAACGCAGAGAGGCGCTTCGATGAAAAACGCGCGCGCAGTGGAGTCAGACACGGCACTCGGATACTTGCGGCGAAGCTTCGATGTCCCGAGAGCTTGTGCAGCGGCAGGCTCGTTGGCCATTTCGGCCGTGATTGTGCTCGCTGCCGCGAGGTGTTGCGCCGAGGCACGCGGGCCTGCCGATACATTCACGCCCGCTCGGGTGGGCACGCTCGCCACGGCGAGCAGGCAAAAACAAGCTGGGCCGGCTATCTTGAAGCCGCCTGTAACGCGCATCGCCAAAGCAGCGCCCGGGAACTCGGGTGCGGGCGGCCCGGCCGTGCTGCCGCCTTCCCTGCCCCCACCGCAATTGACAGAAGCCGACCTGACAGCATTTTTCGATGGGCTTGTCCCACTGCAAATCGAGAGCAACGATATTGCGGGCGCGGTTGTCGCCGTGGTGCGCGACGGCAAAGTGATTTTCGCGAAGGGCTACGGCTACGCAGATCTGGCGAAGAAAAAGCCGGTTTCGCCGGAGGACACGCTGTTCCGCTGCGGCTCGATCTCAAAGCTTTTCACTTGGACGGCGGTGATGCAGCTCGTCCAGGACGGAAAAATAAATCTCGACGCGGACATCAATCAATATCTCGACTTCAAAGTGCCCCAGCCGTTTGGCAAGCCCATCACGATGCGCGATCTGATGACGCACACGCCGGGCTTCGAGGAAACGATTCGCGATCTGATTACGGTGGATCCGACACACATTCCGTCACTGCGCGATTATTTGGTGAATCACGAACCAAAAGAAATTTTCCCGCCGGGAACGACGGGCGCATATTCGAATTATGGCGCAACGCTCGCGGGCTACATCGTGCAGCGCGTTTCGGGACAGCCATTCGATGATTACATCGAACAGCATATTTTCGGCCCGCTGGGCATGACACACGCGACGTTTCGCCAGCCGCTGCCCAAAAATTTGCAACCACTGATGTCGCAGGGCTACGAACGCGCGTCCGGCGGCGCGAAGAAATTCGAGATTGTCACGCCGTTTCCGGCGGGCAGCGTGGCGATTTCGGCGATGGACATCACGCACTTCATGATGGCGCAGTTGCAGGAAGGCACGTACAACGGCGCGCAGATCTTGAATCCGGAAACAGTGAAGCTGATGCACACGCGGCAATACGCGCCCGATCCGCGCGTGAATGCGATGTGCCTGGGATTTTACGAAGAGACGCGCAATGGCCATCGCATCATTGGACATGGCGGCGACACGGAATACTTTCACAGCGATTTGCACTTGATTCTCGACGCGAATACGGGACTCTTTGTGTCGTACAACAGCGCGGGGCGCGGGGACGTGGCGCCGCGAGGGCCGCTGTTCGACAAATTCCTCGATCGCTATTTTCCGTATACGCCGCCGAAAACAACGCCGCTGCGAACCGCAGCCATGGATACGCGCGAGGTAAGTGGTTCCTACATTCCCAGCCGGCGCAGCCAGACGAATATTTTTTATCTTTTTTCGCTGCTGGGAGAAGCGGGCGTCGCGCCCGGAAAAGACGGCTCGCTCGTCATCGCGGACTTCAAAGGCATCAATGGACAACCGATCGAATGGCATGAAGTGCAGCCGCAGGTTTGGCAGGACATCTCTGACGCGCAGAACAAAATTGTCTTCGCGAAAAACTCCGACGGGCGATGGCAAATTGCGCTGGGATTTCCTGCCGAAGTTTTGCAACAGGTCCCGTGGTATCAGTCGAAAACTTTCATTCAATGGAGCATCGTTTTCGCCTTTGTTGTTTTTGCGCTAACTTTGATTTTGTGGCCCGTCGCAGCGCTGGCGCGGCGGCACTACGGGCGGCCTGTGGAAGCGGGTCCGCGCGAGCAGCGGGCGCGTCGCTGGGCCAGAATTGTCTGCGGGCTCGATTTAGCTTTCTGGGCGCTGTTCTTGGCGACGATTGTTTATGGAGGCGGTCACCTTGGCGTGTTGACGCGCAGCTTGAATCCATGGCTGCGCTTTATTCAGATCATCGGATGGCTTGGCGCGTTCGGGACCCTATTGGCAATTTGGAATTTTGCCGTTTCCGTTGGAACCGCCGGCCGCTGGTGGTGGGCGAAGACCCACGATACGCTGATCCTGCTCGCTTGCCTGGTGAGCGTGTGGATTGTGTGGTACACGCACTTGCTGTCGTTTAGTCTAAACTACTGAATCAGCATCACTTGATGTTAAGCGTAAATCGGGCTTAGTACTACCGGTACATGTCTTAGGTACCCTCGCTCCATTGCTGGTAACACGCCCCAGAAAGTACATTCATCACAGACGAAGCCGGGTTCATTTTTCGAGGGAAAACATGTTCGGGGTGTCTCCAAAAATGGCGACAAGGTCTCGCGTCCGAACAATGCCTCTGTCACCATTCGTCCGAGCCTCCAGCGCACACATTCGGCAGGCTTTACAGCGAGCGCGTCGGGCTTCGGGGAACGAGATAGTGCCGGGGATGGCGTTACTCTGCATGACGGCGGTGGCGGCGGCTCATCGTGGCATCACGTCCATCGGCCCGATGGCTGTGCGCATATTGCAGCGCTGCGGTGATTTGGTCTACGCCGGCGGTTCTGAAGTGATGGCGTGGCCGGGGCGCATTCGCCGTAACACGCGGTGGGCCTTGCAGACGCAAGTTTTCCCTGCAATTGCCGCTTTCTGGAGGAATTACGTCGCGGGCCCAAGCATCGAGCTGTTTCGCGAGTGTCAGGCGAAACTGAATCTTCGTCTCCGAACCAAGTTCCTCATCTCGTTGATCCTGATCACCAGCGGCCTAACGTGCGCCACTTTGCTTGTCGTCGGCCGTACAGCGAAGGACGAGGCGCAACGCCAAATCGAGGAAGAGGCGAGCAACACCGTCATGACGTTCCAGGTGATGCAGCATCAGCACGAAATCGCCCTGCAACACAAGGCCGACCTGCTGGCGGCGCTGGCCATGATGCGGAACGGAGATGCGACCACGATTCAAGAGGCCAGCGAAGATCCGTGGCAATCGGAAGACTGCAACCTGTTCCTGCTGGCGGATGCGAGCGGCAAAGTCGTCGCTCTGCACACGGCGGGCGAGCAGTTCCCCGCCAACACCGCAGAAACTCTGCTGCAAAAATCCGTCGACAGCAAACAAACGGAAGGATGGTGGTTCAGCGGCCAGCGTCTATATCAAGTGGTAGTGCGGCCAGTCTTCGGCGACGCGGATCAACACCACGCACGAGTGGGTACCGTGGTCGTTGGGCGGGCGATCGACGGCAACGCTGTCAACGAGCTGCGCCGGATTTCATCCAGCGAAGTAGCGTTCCGGTACGGAAAGACAATTATCGTCAGCACACTGGCGCCGCTCGACGAGGACAATCTCGAGCAGCAGGTGGGTAGTGGAGCAGTTCCCAATCTTCTCCAGATTGATAACGAGAAGTACCTTGCGAGTTCGAAGGATTTGACCGCCGGCATGGACGGCGACATAAGCCTGATCGTGCTGAAATCGTATGATGGCGCAGCCATTTTCCTCAACCACCTAAACCGGCTGCTGCTGGGATTATTCCTGGTCGCCGCGATCGTGGGAGCGGCGCTCGTGTTTCTGATTTCTGATACGTTCACGCGGCCGCTGGCTTCGCTTGTCGGCGGCGTGCGCGCTTTGGAGCAGGGCGACTTCGCGTATCCGCTCGAAGCGGACGGCGGAGACGAAGTGGCGCAAGTGACGCGCGCTTTCGATGGCATGCGAACAACTTTGCAGAGAAACCAGAGCCAGCGCGAAGAACTCGAAGGGCAATTGCGGCAATCGCAGAAAATGGAAGCGATGGGAAGACTGGCGGGCGGCGTGGCGCACGACTTCAACAATCTGCTGACCGTCATCAAGGGGCACAGCGATTTGTTGCTGGACCGCATGGATCCCTCGGAAACGCTTCGCGGCAGCAGCCAGCAAATTGCGAAGGCAGCGGATCGCGCGGCCGCGCTCACGCGTCAATTGTTGATATTCTCGCGCAAACAGGTGCTCCAACCTCAAATCCTCGATTTGAATGCGACCGTATCCGAAATGGGCAAGCTGCTCAA
This sequence comes from Candidatus Acidiferrales bacterium, assembly GCA_035933995.1. Taxonomy (GTDB): domain Bacteria; phylum Acidobacteriota; class Terriglobia; order Acidiferrales; family UBA7541; genus DAHUXN01. The sequence continues at coordinate 9,240 of DASYYI010000388.1, forward strand.
GCGTTTGGTGCGCGAAGATATCGAGTTTTCTTTCCGGCCTGGCGCAGCTCTCGGCCGATTGAAGGCGGATCCCGGGCAGATCGAGCAAGTGATCATGAATCTGGTGGTGAATTCGTGCGACGCCATGCCCAACGGCGGCAAACTCGCGATAGAAACTTATAATTCGACCGTTCGCGACAAGTTCACAGGCGCACGGAATTCGATTGGGCCAGGTGAATACGTGGTGCTTGCCGTCACGGATACGGGATGCGGAATGGACGCGACCACAAAGGCCCACATCTTCGAGCCATTTTTCACCACCAAAGAAGCCGGCAAAGGAACAGGGCTGGGTCTGGCAACGGTGTACGGCGTGGTGAACCAGAGCAACGGCGGCATCTGGGTTGAATCAGAACCGGGAAGAGGCACGCGGTTTGAGATTTATTTGCCGCGAGTGGAAGCTCCCTTGGCGGCGCAATGCACAGAGAAGCAACCGGCGAACGGCTGCAAACGGTCCGCGACTGTGCTGATTGTCGAGGATGAAGAAGCCGTGCTCGAACTTGCGTCTGAGTTTCTAAGGACCGCCGGGTACAACGTGCTTACCGCGGAAAATGGCGCGGACGCTCTGGCGATCGCGCAGGACTTGCAGCAGCCCATCCACGCGCTGGTGACGGACATTGTGCTTCCGAAAATGCGCGGGCCGGAACTTGCGGAGCGAGTTAAGCGCATTCGTCCTGACGTGAAGGTTGTCTACATGTCCGGCTACCTGGAACACGACAAGAAAGCCGGGCAGTTCCTCGAAGAAGGAGCGTTCCTCCAAAAACCCTACACGCGCGACGCACTGATCGCCAAAGTGGACGAAACCCTGCGACGGCGCACACGCGCGACACAGAAAGAAGACTCGGCGACTCTAGTTTCCGTGAGCCGGTGAAGCCGCCACTCAGCGCCGTGCAACAATCTTTCCATGCAGCGCCAAGTAGGGACTGGGCCGCCTATGGCTGCTTGATCAAACGAGCGTGCCAATCCGTGTACAGCGCATCGCCCTTGGGGTCGTCAGCAAAGCAATTTGGGCATTGCTGTGGGGTTATGCCACTGTTTGTCATGAGCTTCTTTCTAAGGTCAGAGGGGCCTTCCTCGGAATACCCGTCCCACCCCGTGAAGATGCGGGGATCAGGATCTGTTTGAATGAAAGACACAACGCGAGAACCATTTGTGGTCTGCCAAGTCCCATTTACGGAAGACCTGTTCTGGAGAACTGTCTGCACAGGCATGCAGCTAAAATCAGGCAGTCGCCAGGAAACGAATCGCGCGGTGTCGTTTCCCGAAACCACTTGAACGACGTGGTAACCAAACGTATTGCCCTCCCCTTGCACCTTCTCTCCTGGGTAGGCGCAGTCTCCCGGTGAATTCATCAGTGTGGCCTTGTCCGCATCCACCGCTACTGCTGATTTCCTTCCCGTCATTTTCGCGCGAATAGAGTCTATTATCGTTCCAGCGTATCCGTCAGGGAAGTCCACGCGTCGCGCGGTGATCGCTGCGCCCCGGGCGGGATACATGGTCGCTATTTGGACCGAGGCGCCGTCGCGACGACGCACGCTGATCGTTTGTGCGGTAGTTACTTCTTTTCCTTCTGCCACTACAAAATCAATCTTCCACGCAACGTACGGCCTAACCTGTAAATCGGTCGTCGCGAAAGCGCGAATGAAAACCTGCTTCGCGCCCCAGTAGCTGATTCCAGCGGCGGCAATTACAAATCCAAAGACCGCGCTCGCTCTTTTTAAGTTCACTGTTGCCCTCCTCAGGAACACGCCTGGCAGTTTCCCTGCAAGCCGTTGAGACAGCCGAGAAAGTAACACTCGATGGTTTGGCCAGGAGGTTCGGGGATACAACCGATATAACCTCGACATTGCTCATATGAGCAAAAGAAGCCATACAAGGAGCATGAACTACCGTATAGGCACTGATAATTCCTACCCACTGACTGAACCGGTATGCACTCTGCTCGCGCAGACCAAAAACCCGCCCCACAGCCCAAGACAATGCCCAGGACCAGAATCGCCGCAATCCGCCGAATGTTCATGGACTCCTCCCTAGGACGTTAATAATTAAGTACGCATAAATTACCCCCCCCCCAAAAAAAAAGTCAAGCGGAAAGTCATATGCGTTAGTTTTTCAATCCATTTTGGCACGCGGGGGATCAATTGCCCTATGCGGGGCAGTGTGCCTTACGTCCTTGGTGCAGGCTCAGGCGTGAGCGTGAAGGCGACGCCGCGCTTCCAATTCATATCGACGGTTTTCTGCAGATCGAGCTGGCCGATTGGGATGCTGGACTGAATTTTATACGTGGTGATGTAGAAGAGGCGGTCATTCACCAGCCAGTAGCTCGTCACGCCAAAAACCGTGCCATCGTTTAGCACAAGGTCAACCACTCGCTGGGTCGCGCCGGATGCGTTGGCCGAGGGCGGTGCTTCCTCCGGCACAGGCAGAGGCTCGGGTTCGAAGATGTACGACGGCGCGTAGTTCGTGTTCGGCAGATAGTCTCCGAACGCGGGCGGCAAATTTTCAGCCGGAGGCATGAACAGAAAACTCGAGCCGTAGGGCGCGAAATTGTAGCCGCCGTACCAAGGACCGTAGAGTCCGAAAGGTCCGAAGGCGCCAAAGCCGAAGGGCGAGAAATTGACGGGCGACAGGAAGCAGTTTTGAAAGAAGCCATCGAAAATGCACGTCGAGCCGAAACCGAACGGCGAGAAACCGAACGGCCCCAGAAAGCCGAAGAATATCGACGGACCAAAACCGTCATTGTCGAAATCGCCGTCGCCATCCAGCACTCCGCCGCCAAAACCGCAGCGCGTGATGGTGTTGATGCAAGGATGCGGAGGCGTGACATTCGAACCTTCAAAGGCTGTGAACGGAGTGATTGTGCGGCGTTGCGTCCCCGGCTCAACGCTCATACCCGCAAACGGCCGCACGGGCAGAACAGGAGGATGGCTCATTGGCGGCACTGGACCCGCCAGGATTGGTCTGGACGCAGGCGTCACAAGGCCCGGCACTCGGAG
>DASYYI010000449.1:0-4784 GCA_035933995.1 Candidatus Acidiferrales bacterium
TTGACCGTGCGGTGGACGATTTTACGTGAGCGCCTCGGGAAAGAGCGCTGGCATTGTCGAATGGCGAAAATAATTGACATTCGCGTGAGGGCTGCGTAGAGTCTTCGAACGCAATACGAAAGGGCAGGTTGCCCCATGAGAATCATTAAGCCTCTGCTGTAACTCCCGGCCGGAAGCGCAACGCTTTCGCGCGCCGGCGCACCGTTTCAAGGTTTCCCGTTCAATCACTTTCTGATTGTTTTTCTGCGTGCGCAGCATAGCCATGGAGAACTTTAATGAGCAATTTTGCTCTGGAAGTCGACAATTTAACAAAAGTTTATGAGCGGCAGGGGCAATCGCCGGTGCGCGCGGTCGACGGCATCAGCTTCTCCGTGCCACGAGGCGAAATTTTCGGATTGCTGGGGCCGAACGGCGCGGGAAAGACGACTTTGCTGAAAGTGCTGGCGACGCTGCTACGACCGACGAGCGGCGCGGCGCGGATCGAGGGCTTTGACGTGGTGACACGGCCGCTCGAAGTGCGGCGGCAGATTTCAATGGTGCTGCAGGAGACGGCGGCGGAATTGTTTTTGAGCGTGCGCGACAATTTGCTGACGTTCGCGCGTTTCCACGGGCTGCCCGCGGCGGAAGCACGGCGGCGCGCCGGCATCGTGATGGAGAAATTCCAGATTGCGACGCATGCGGATCAGAAAGTGCAGGACTTGAGCGGCGGTTCGCGGCGGCGCGTGCAAGTATCAAAAGTTTTCATGGTCGAGACGCCGGTGGTGTTCCTCGATGAATTCTCCACGGGCATGGACCCGATTTTGAAGCGCGCGGTGATGGGCTATTTGCGCGAGGAATCGGCCAAGGGACGCACAATTGTGCTGACGACGCAAATCTTGAACGAAGCGGAAGAGCTTTGCGACGACATTTTAATCATGAATCGCGGACGGCAAGTTGCGCGCGGCGACTTGAACGCGCTGAAGCTGCTTTCCGCAGGAGTGTACGAAATTGTTTTGACGTTTGACCACTTGCCGGAAACGATTGCGGAGGACATGGCGCGGCTTGGCCCACTGCGATCGCATATCGATGACAACACGGTCGAGATTGCGCTCAAGGTCGAAGAGGCACAAGTGCTTGATATTGTGAGCGCGCTATCAAAGAAAGGGCGCGTGCTGCGCGTGGAAGTGAGCGGCGCGAGTCTGGAAGATATTTTTGTCGAGTTGACCAAGGAGGCGTGAAGGCCATGAATCCTCTTGCCGCGATTGTTTATCGCGAAAGCAAAATCCGCGCCACGAACACGACGTTTTTGTTTTTCGATTTGTTCTATCCGTTGCTCTATTTGCTGGTCTTCGGCATCGGGGTGAACGCGGCGCTCGGCGCGCCCTCACTCAAGGCAGGCCTCGACTACAACTCGTTTTTTCTGGCAGGAGTCCTGGGAATGGCCAGCTTGGGTATCGCCACCACGAGTTCGTGGGCGTTTTTTCTCGACCGCGACAACGGAATTTTTTTCGAGATGTTGACCTATCCGATGCGGCGCTCGGAGTATTTGCTCGGGAAAGTTCTGTTCAATATTTGCATTGGGATCGTGCAAGCGGCAATCACGATTGCGGCCGGCTGCCTGCTGCTCAAAATCCATTTGCACTGGAGCGCGCTGCCGATTTTGACCGCGGGCGTCGTCGGCGGCACGGCGGGCTGGTTTTTCTTCTACGCCACGTTCGCGCTGAAGATCCGGCGCAACGATTTGTTCAACAGCGTGGTGAACGTGTCGTACTTTGTTCTCCTCTTTGCCAGTTCAATGTTCTATCCGCTTGCGCCATTGCCGCGGTGGTTTCGCATCACGGCGCTTGCAAATCCAATCACGTGGCAAGTGGACTTGCTGCGCTACGGGTCAATTGGGTTGGGTGCGCCGCGGCAAATCCTGATTGAGGCAATCGGATTTGCGATTTTTGCGCTGGCGAGCTTTGCGTACGCGGTGCGGAGTTTGCGGGAACAGGGGTAGGACAGTAAATGAAATCTAGCCAGCTGCCGTGGCATCCTCAGCTTGCGAGAAGCGAATCAGCTCGTCGAGCTTAGCGCGCGCAGCGCCAGAGTCGATCGATTCGGTGGCGAGACGCACGCCATTAAGAAAATCGGTTGCGCGGCCGGCGGCAACGAGCGCGGCCGCGGCGTTTGCCAACACGATGTCGCGATGCGGGCCGTGCTCGCGGTAAAGCATTCCGCGGCCGAAAATTTTATGAATAATTTCGGCGTTATGTTTGGCGTCGCCACCGCGAATTGCATCAGAAGGCGCGCGGCGCAAACCGAAATCCTCGGGCACGACTGTATAGCTGCGAATCACGCGATTGTTCAGTTCCGTGACGTAGGTCTCTCCGCTCAGTGAAATCTCGTCCATTCCATCGGCGCCGTGAACGACGAAAGCTCGTTGCACTCCGAGTTCATCGAGAGCGCGGGCGAGAAGTTCAGTGAAGTTCGCGTTCGACACGCCGACGACCTGCGCGGAAGCCCCGGCGGGATTCGTGAGCGGGCCGAGTAAATTAAACACCGTGCGCATTTTCAATTCGCGCCGCGCGGGCATGGCGTGTTTCATCGCGGTGTGCATGGCAGGAGCGAACAGAAAACCAATGCCGACTTCATCGATGGCGCGTCCAACGCGTTCGGCGGGCTGATCGAGCGAGATTCCAAGTTGTTCGAGCACGTCCGCCGAGCCGCAGCGCGAACTGACCGAGCGGTTGCCGTGTTTGGCGACACGCGCGCCCGCACCGGCAACTACGAACGCGGCAGCGGTTGAAACATTGAACGTGCAGGAGCCATCGCCGCCCGTCCCGCATGTGTCGACTAGCATTTCTTCAGCGCGCACGCGGCCTGCGGGGGAAATTGGCGTGGTGTGACGGCGCATTGCCGTGGCAAAGCCGACGAGTTCATCGACTGTTTCGCCTTTCATCCGCAGCGTTGTAAGCAGGCCAGCGATCAGCGCGTCGGAGGCGTTGCCGGAAAGGATCTGCTCCATTGCGGCTTCGGCTTCGACGCGCGAGAGATCTTCGCCTGCGATGATTTTTTCAAGCGCCTCGAGAATCATTGCTGAAAATCCCTCTGCATTCCCTTTGCGTGAAGGTCCACCGCACATTTTCGACCTTGTGGCAGGAAAAAGAAAGGTGCGGCATCACCTTGCCCGCTCTTTGCATTCCGCAGTAAACTTGGTGGCTTTGAGCGTGTGATAATTTTAGCACTACTGGAAGGTCAATGAAGATACACGAATATCAGGCCAAGGCCATTCTCGCAAAATTCGGCGTACCAACGCCGCGCGGCGAAGTCGTATTCAAAAAAGAAGATGCCAAAGCTGTCGCGCAAAGGTTAGGAACGCCAGTCGTCGTCGTGAAAGCGCAAATCCACGCGGGCGGACGCGGAAAGGCTGGCGGCGTGAAGCTGGCGCGTTCGGCGGAGCAAGCGTCTGAACTCGCCGGACAAATTTTGGGGATGAAGCTGGTGACTCCGCAAACCGGAGCGGAAGGACGAATCGTTCATCGCCTGCTGATTGAAGAAGGGCTCGACATTAAGCGCGAGCTTTACTTGAGCATTTTGGTAGACCGCGCAGCCGAAGCACCGGTGTTTATGGCGAGCGCCGCAGGTGGCATGGAAATCGAGGAAGTGGCAAAAGATCATCCCGAAGCGATTCTGCGCGAGACGATTCAGCCCGCGACGGGCTTGCAAGCGTATCAGATTCGTAAGCTGGCGTTTGGTTTAGGCCTCGCACCAGAAATCGTGAATGTCGCAGTGCCATTTTTTCAATCACTCTATCGCGCGTTTGTGGAGACGGACGCGTCGCTTCTCGAAATCAATCCGTGCGTGGTGACGGGAGATGGCCGGCTGGTTGCGCTGGATGCGAAAATGGTTTTTGACGACAACGCACTTGGGCGGCATCCTGAAATTCGTGACATGCGCGACCTGGACGAAGAGACGCCACTCGAAGTGGAAGCCTCGAAATACAAACTGAACTACATCAAGCTCGATGGCAATGTGGCATGCATGGTGAACGGCGCGGGACTCGCGATGGCCACGATGGACATCATCAAGCTTTCCGGGGGAAGGCCGGCGAACTTTCTCGACGTGGGCGGCGGAGCGTCGGCGGAACAGGTGAAAAATGCGTTCAAGATTCTGCTGGGTGACCCGAACGTTCGCGCCGTGTTCATCAATATTTTCGGAGGTATTCTGCGTTGCGACGTGCTGGCGACGGGGGTGGTGAATGCAGCGCACGACCTGAATATCAAAGTGCCGGTCGTGGTGCGGATGGAAGGCACGAACGTGGAGAAGGGAAAGGAAATCTTGAGAGCTTCGGGATTGAATTTTACCGTGGCGGCGGGGATGAAAGACGGGGCGGAAAAAGTGGTGCAGTTGGCCGGAGGAGCGCGATGAGCGTGCTGATCGATCAGAAGACACGCGTCGTCGTGCAGGGTCTGACCGGCCGCGAGGGCGGATTTCATGCAGAGCAGATGATTGCGTACGGCACGAAAGTGGTTGCGGGGGTGACGCCCGGAAAAGGCGGAACGAAGCATCTCAACGTGCCTGTGTTCAACACCGTCGCCGACGCAGTGAAAGAAACGGACGCAGACGCTTCGGTGATTTTTGTGCCGCCGCCGTTTGCCGCGGATGCGATTCTCGAAGCGATTGATTCGCGCCTGCCACTGGTTGTGTGCATCACGGAAGGCATTCCAACACTCGACATGGTGCGGGTGGCCGCGGAACTGCGTGCTTCGAATACACGGCTGATTGGACCAAATTGCCCCGGGCTGATTTCGCCGGGCAAGTGC
>DASYYI010000005.1:0-4941 GCA_035933995.1 Candidatus Acidiferrales bacterium
CCACTGGGACGACTGGAAACACTTCAACGAACTCGAACGCGCCGGCCTGACCATGTACGGCCAGATGACCGCCGGAAGCTGGATTTACATCGGCACGCAGGGAATTCTGCAAGGCACGTACGAAACATTCGCCGCCGCCGCACGAAAACATTTCGGTCCCGCTGCGGATCTCTCCGGCAAGCTCGTCGTTAGCGGAGGCATGGGCGGAATGGGCGGCGCGCAGCCTCTCGCCGCGACTCTGAATGGCGCCGCGTTCCTCGGTATCGAAGTCGATCCCGAGCGCATCAAGCGCCGCGTCAAGACAGGGTACTGCGATGTGATGGTCAACGATCTCGATGAAGCGCTGCGCATCCTGAAAAATGCCGTCCGCAAACGCGAAGCCACTTCCGTCGGCCTCATCGGCAATTGCGCGGATTTAATTCCGGAGCTTGCGCGCCGCGGCGTCGTTCCCGATTTGCTCACCGACCAGACGAGCGCGCACGATCCCGTCGGCGGCTACATCCCGCAGGGCCTCTCGCTCGAGCAGGCCAAGGAATTGCGCGAACGCGATCCCGAGGCTTATCGCAAGCGCGCCATGCAATCCATCGCCACGCACGTCGAGGGCATGCTCGCGCTGCAAAAAATGGGCGCGATCACGTTTGACTATGGCAACAACATCCGCACATTCGCCTTCGAGCAAGGCGTCAAGAACGCTTACGATTTTCCCGGCTTCGTCCCGGCCTACATTCGCCCCTTATTTTGCGAAGGCCGCGGGCCATTTCGCTGGGCTGCGCTGTCCGGCGAGCCATCGGACATTCATCGCACCGACCAGCTCGTCCTCGAAATGTTTTCGCACAATGAATCGCTCTGCCGTTGGATCAAGCTCGCGCAGAAGCGTGTTCATTTTCAGGGCTTGCCCGCGCGCATCTGTTGGCTCGGCTATGGCGAACGCGACAAATTCGGCCTGGCGCTCAACGATCTTGTCGCACGCGGCGAACTGAAGGCACCCATCGTCATCGGGCGCGACCATCTCGACTGCGGCTCGGTCGCTTCGCCCTTCCGCGAGACGGAAGCGATGCGCGACGGCTCCGACGCTATCGCCGACTGGCCCATGCTCAACGCCATGCTCAATACCGCGAGCGGCGCAAGCTGGGTTTCGATTCACGACGGCGGCGGCGTCGGCATCGGCTACGCCGTGCACGCCGGCCAAGTCACAGTCGCCGACGGCACGAAAGAAATGGCTTCGCGAATCGAGCGCGTGCTCACAAACGATCCGGGCATCGGCGTCGCGCGTCACGTTGACGCCGGCTACCCCGAAGCCATCAATTTCGCGAACCAGCATGCCGTCAAAATCCCCATGGCATAGGGATATTAACTTCCCGTGAATGCTAAAATTGAACTCGGTTTGCTTGGGCTTATCGCGCTCTCAGTCGCCGCGGCGATTGCTGTCACGATTCTCATCGCGCGCCGCCAGGATATTTCTCGCGCAGCGCGCCGCGCTTTTCTCTTGAGCAATGCCGCCCTTATTCTTTGCATGGCGACGCTGGTTGCAGGCATCTCGATTTATCCAGCGTCGCACCGTTGGGGATTGATGCTCGAAGGCGCGGCGACCGTTTTTCTCGTGCTTAAATTTGTTTTTGTGCGGCAGTTCGCGCATCGTATTCGCCGCGAGCATCCGCGCGCGCAAAGCGCCGCGTTACCCGAGGCCAACAAAGGAACATGAGGACGCATTCAGATTTGCAAAGCGCAATTTCGCAAGGAGGCTGACATGATCGTCATCACCGGAGCCACAGGAAACACAGGAACCCCCGCGGCGGAAGCGCTACTCGCAAAAGGGGAAAAGATTCGAGTCGTTGGCCGCGATGCTGCGAAACTCGAGCGCTTCGCCTCGAAAGGCGCGGAACCCTTCGTCGCAAATGTCGAAAATGGCGAAGAAATGGCCCGTGCATTTGACGGCGCTACGGCCGTGTATCTCGTGATCCCGCAGGCCTTGCACCGCGAAGACTTTCGCGATTACCAGGAACGTATCAGCGACGCTTACGCCTCAGCCGTTGAAAAGTCCGGCGTCAAATTCGCCGTCATGCTCTCCAGCATCGGCGCGCAAAACGTGGACAAAACCGGCCCCATCGTCGGCTTGCACAACATGGAAGAAAAACTCAATCGCATTTCGGGCCTCAACGTTCTCCATCTTCGCCCCGCGACGTTCATGGAAAATCTCCTGATGAGCATCGACGGCATGCGCATGATGAACGTGCTTCCCGGCGCTTCGACGGCCGACGCGCCCTTCCCAACCATCGCCACGAAAGACATCGGCAACTACGCCGCCGAACGCCTCGCCAAGCGCAATTTTTCCGCGCATTCCACTCAAGAGCTTCTCGGGCCCCGCGATGTGACTATGAAGGAAACGGCCGCAATTATCGGACGCGCCATTGGCAAGCCCAATCTTGCCTACGTTCAAATGCCGCTGCCGCTTCTCGAATCCGCGCTCGCAAGCATGGGCTTGCCCAAAAGTTCCGCGGCTCTGCTGGTTGAATTGTGGAACGGCGCGAATGAGGGCCTGCTCGATCCGCAAGAAACGCGCTCAGCCGAAAACACAACGCCAACCACTCTCGAACAATTCGCGGAAGAAGTTTTCGCGCCGCAATTTCTCCGCCGCGCCGCCAAAGCGTAGCTGGCCACGGAACTATTTGCCGCTGGGAGACGTATATCGTCACAACAACTGAACTGGAGGTGCGTCCGATGCGTGCCACCGTGGGCCAGAGCGTCGCAATCCGAGTTGCTTGTCTTTTCTTGCTCTTTCTTGCTCCATCGTTTCTGTCCGCACAGGATAACCGTACGACCTCCGAAACAGGTCAGAATCATTTCAGCGCCGACTTCCCTTCCGGCGGCCAACTCCGCATGCACATACGCTCGTCAGGAGTTCGCATCACGGGCACCGACGAAAACAATATCCGGATTCATTTTTCCTGCCCCGACGCGGATGACCTCCGCAATGTTCGCGTCACCTTCAAGAAAAATGGCAATCGCGGCGACCTCGACATCACCGGCGGCCCCAGTAACAATTTCCAAATCACCATCGAAGTCCCGCGCGATTCCGACCTTTATGTGAGAATGTTTGCAGGCGAACTGCACGTCAGCGGAATCAATGGCAACAAGGACGTCCAAATCCACGCGGGCGACCTCGAACTCGCTCTCGGCCATCCTGGCGATTATGGGCCGGTCGATCTCTCCGTCACCACGGGCGACTTGGAAGCGAGCGCGTTCGGCGTTTCAAAGGGCGGCCTGTTTCGGTCCTTTCGAACCAATACCGCTCTTCACAGGAATGCCGCCGGGAAATACTCCCTTCACGCGCACGTCGGCGCTGGCGATCTGACAATCGAATAATGTGTCTGGTTCGAACTGCGGCGGAAGGCAGGCAAATCGTGCGGCGCGAGTCTGGCCTCTCAAAAGGCAAGATCCTCGGCTACTAAACAGCAGGCTCTGGATGGTCCCGTGCTACTTCTTGGCGAGCTGCGTGCGCGCTTGCTCAAGTTCCGGGCGATCCGCGCTCGCGCCGCAAACTTGAACCAGCTTCGCGTAATATTTCCGCGCTATCTCCGCATTCCCGCTCAGCTGCGCTGCTTGTGCCGCTCCGTACAGCGAGTCAAATCTGTTCGGCGATTCCTCGAGCGCTGCTTTGTATTCGACAAGCGCCTCTCGCGGTTTTTTCATCTCGATTAGCATGTCGCCCAACATTTCTCGCGCCGGCATGGAGAGCGAGTCCACGCCTTCCGCCGCTTCCTGAGCGGCAGCGCTGCGCATCGCCTTCACCGCTTCCGCGTTTTTCCCTTCGACATAATCCACCCACGCTTCTGCTTCCTGCTGCCCGATCGAGGCGCTTGACGAAACGCCGTACACTTTGTCGTTTTGTCCCGCGATTGCTTCTTTGTACTTCGCCAGATTCTCCTGAGCCCCCGCTTGATCTCCGGTCCGCGCCGCTCCAATCGCGCGCGCGAAATACGTTGTCGCCTGCCAACCATTTTTCACGTCTGGCACAGGCAGCGCTGCCGCTTCTTGCCATTGGTGTAGCTCGAAAGCGTTGCGCGCCGCGAAGTTTGCTTGATTGTCCGCAACGTCCTCGGCGCTCGCTCCGGCGACATTCTTCAATTCGTCAATCAGCGCGCGCGCCTTCGCGGCCTGCCCGCTCTGCAAATATGCGTAATCCAAAAAATCCATGGCGTGAAATTGATAACTCGCATCGGCCTGCCCCGCCTGCGTGGCCTTCGCTGCGGCCTCGGCGGCGGCCAGATTGGACTGGATCGCCTCCTGCCACAATCCCAGCCGCACAAAAATATGCGAGGGCATATGCAGGGCGTGCGAAGAATCGGGCGCGATCTTCGCGTAACGCCGTGCCGCTTCCAGTCCCTGCGAAGCCAGTTCCGGCGTATCCGTCGCGTGAATCAAATAATGCACCACTCCCGGATGATTGGGCGCCACAGCCAGCAGCTTGTTCAAAATGTCGATCGCCTGCTTTCGATTCGCCAATTCGTCGGCCTTCTTGCCCTGCAGCGTGATCAGCGACAGCGCGTAGAATGCGCCAGCATTCACGTCATCGGGATACTTCGTGAAAATCCTATTCATCCAATCTGAATATGCTTTCACGCGCGACGCGCGGCTCAGATTCGCGTTGTCCTGAAAGAAGACGCCCGCCGAGACGATGTACATCCGCTCGCGATCCGTTTGCGCGCGCAGCTTTTGTGCCTCGATCGTGTTTTGCAATCCCTGCTTCAGCGTGTCCGCGCTCGGCCAGTCCCACAACTGGTGATAGAGCGACATCGCTTCGCCCCAGTACGCCATCGCGCAGGTCGGATCCTGCTGCGCCACTTGCGTGAAAGTCTGTTCCGCCTCCTGATATTGAAACGAATGCAGCAGCGCCACGCCCTGATTGAATGTGGACTGCACCGCCGGCGCGCACGAAATCGG
>DASYYI010000014.1:0-4392 GCA_035933995.1 Candidatus Acidiferrales bacterium
GTTGCGTTTGTTGCTCTTGTAAAACCCCTAGATTCGATTAAAGGGGCTGCAAGTACAAACTTGCAGCCTTTTTTGCTTTACGGCTGGAGGCGGTCGCGAGGCGCAAATAGCTTAAAATAAAGAAGAGGAAACACAAGTGTCAAAAGAACAAGGAACAGTAAAGTGGTTTAATGCGAGCAAGGGCTTTGGATTCATCCAGCGTCAGTCGGGCGAAGATGTTTTCGTTCACTTTTCGGCGATTCAGTCGGAAGGCTACAAATCGCTGAATGAAGGACAAGCTGTCGAATTCGACGTCGTGTCAGGCCCTAAGGGCTTGCAGGCCGCTAACGTAACTAGCCTCTAGTCAGTAGACCAAAATTAGCGGGAGCTTGCCACGCGCAGGCTCTCGCTAGCATCTCAATTAAGCCGCGGCCCACCAGCAGCACCCGTAAGCGTACCAAATGGAAAAGTTTGGCAGGCGTTTTCTCGGAAGGCCTCTCTAGGTGTGCGGATCCGGGCAAGCCTCTGCGGAGTAGGAGTTGCAGTTTAAGGAGTCCCCTCCATGGCCAAGCTCTACGTAGGGAACCTGCCATTTGAAGTCACCGACGAAAGCCTGCAACAAATGTTTAGCGGTCAAGGGTTTGAAGTGCAATCTGCGCGCGTTGTGCGAGATATGGGCACAGGACGTTCGCGCGGGTTCGGATTCGTCGAGCTCGGGCCCAAAGAGGACTCCGCGCGCGCGATTTCGCAACTGAATGGAACAATGATGGAAGGCCGCGCCTTGCAAGTCAACGAAGCGCGTCCTCAAGTGCCGCGTGGCGAAGGCGGCGGAAATCGCGGCGGATTCGGTAATCGCGGTGGCGGAGGCGCGGGTGGCGGCCGCGGAGGTCGTGGGGGCGGTGGAGGCGGCCGTGGGGGTCGCGGCGGAGGAGATCGCGGTGGCAGTGATCGCGGTGGGCGGCGGTAACGATCAGATGTAAACGCAGCGCAATCGTTGCCATATGTAAAGGGAGCTTCTCTGTGAGCGATAACCTGTTCGTGCAGTATGTCGGCTTCAAGGTCAAAGCGTTCGACCGCGAATACACGTTTAACGTGCACGTCTCAGAAGGTGAAATTCGCGCGTTCAAACTGTCGATTTCCAATGAAGCATTCAACGCGCATCGCGCGCGTTTTCAGGATGCTCCATCGATTTGTTCAACCAAGCTGCATCGCGAGCTGGCCGGCCACGCCAACAATCCCTCGGAATCGAGTTACCGCATCTCGGATACAGACCTCGAAGAATACCGCAGCGCGCACTCGCAAAAATCTTCGCGTTACCCCTACGCCCGCAAGACCAACTGATGCCCGGTTTCTGATGCAAGAGGTGAATCGGTCGTCCCATTAAGAAGTCAGGGTAGGGCAGAAAGGAACCTGGCAGCGGGCAAGCGTTAATCGACGCAGTCGAGGAGCTCTTGGCGAAAGGAAGTTCCGCGCCAAAGAGTTCTCGTGCAAATGCGTGAGCCTGTTGCGACTGGAATTGCGAACAAACACCTCGACGATTCGGCCACCAGCGTAAGGAGTATAGGTGTCGGCACGCCTTGAACTCTTCAAAACCGAAGTGCGCCGAGCAGGTACAGGATAAGCAAAATCACAACAACGGTGCCTACCACGCCCAAACCACCGCCCGTTCCCCATCTTGAATATCCGTAATAGCCTCCACCGCCAGCAAACAAAAGCACCAGCAGAATAATTATGATCAGTAACATGAACCTCTCCTGTCACGCTGAAGTCGAATCCTAGAGCCGGAGATTAGACTAGTCGTGCCGCATAAACGTGACACATAATGGACACTTTTTCGGGATCGGCGCGGTTTCCTCAGTTGAGTCAGTTCGTCAGCTGGGCGAGCTGTTTCGGCGGGAGTTCGTGCAGCAATTCGAGGAACACTCCGTTGGTCCAGCCGAAACCTATTTGATTGGTGACGTAGCCCGCGCGAATGTGTGTCACAGACTCACGCGTAACCACGTCGTATTTCTCGCGGATATGCTTCTCGCTTTCAAAATCTGCAAGGATCATGTTGAGAAACTTGTAAGAAATGCGATCGGCGTCGGCGTTGTAGTCGTAGCGGCGCAATCCTTCGACCGCGATCAATTGGAGCGGCGCCCAGCCGTAGGGATAATCCCACTGCGCGCCGCTGTCGTTTCGACTGGTGGCAAGGCCGCCGGGTTGTTCGAACAGGGAAATCTTCGCAGCGACGGCCTTCGCCTGCTCTTTTGTCGCAAGTCCCGCCCACAGGGGATAAAATGCGGTGACAAAGTCATACGACGAGCGCGTTCGCGTCGCAAAATTATAGTCGTAGAAAAGTCCCGCCTTCGCGTCCCACAAATAGTTGTCTATGTTCGCGCGGCGTTGCTCCGCCTTGTGTTTCCACTGCGTGGCTTCCGATTTTTTCCCGAGCAGGTCGCTGATTTGCGCCAAATCCAGTTCCGTTTTATAGAGCAAACTATTCAAGCAAACAGGCGCATAGCGATGCGTTTCGTCTCCGTAAGGCCCGAAGCGAAACGTCACGTCAAATCCTGATTCGCGCATGCTGCGATCGCCTTTGAAATAATCCGCCGTAAGCGCCACGCGATTTTCCCGGCAATCCTTCGCGTCAGCATCGGCGGAGGTTCTTACTTTCGAGCCGCACACGAACAAGTCGTAAATCTGCCCGGCCACCGACGCCACCTGCGCTGAATCACCAGTATTCACGCGGACCATTTGGCCGTGGTTATCGTCGGGATGCATCAGAAAATATTCCGCAACCTCGCGGTAATAATGGCTTGGGTCACCCAGGATTTCCGGCACGGGTCCGCCGCCGTGGTCGAAATACCGTGAAAGACCGGTGTCACCCGCCAGATGCGGCGGAGAAGTCCACTGCTCGTAGTCTGTGCGGGCATAGCGGTACGCTCGTTCGAGCCACGCTTTGTCGTCATGGCCGTTGGCTTTTTCGGCGTCGTAAACGGCGAGGATCATCGAAGTCAGAAACGGCGGCTGCGAGCGCGTGAGATAATACGTGCGGTTCGCATTCAGCACTCCGCCGTAGTGCTCGATTTCGAAGAAAAAGTTGTCCACCATTCCCTTTGCAAGCGCCGGACGGTTGTCCCGCAGCAGTCCGAGAATGATGAAGTAGCTGTCCCAGCCGTACATTTCATTGAATTGTCCGCCAGGCACGACGTATGGATTGGGGAGGTAGAGCAATCCTTCGGAGCCTATCTTTTTCGAATCAATCTCGCCGTGTTTTTCGATTTTCAAGGGCAAATGCTTGACGCGAACGTGGCAACGTTCAGCCAGCCCTTTTACATTTGTCGGCTCCGCAAATTCCGCGGGAAGATAGAGGATCGGCTCGCCCTTGGTCTTCACGTCTTCCAATGTCTTGCACACATCGACCGAGCGCGTCAGATCGTCCCACGCGGCATGAATGTATTCACGAACGTTCTCGAAGGAAGATGACTTCTCACTCATCGAGGCATGGTCGCTCAGAAATTTAGATGTTGGTGTGCGCCGGGCGTCGCGCTCCGTGCGTGAGCCGGTCGTCATTATCGGCGCGTTCGGCGTTGCCAGTATTGCCAGCATCGCCGCCCAGCAAAACGCGTGGCACTTTGCGCGAATCCTCATCGGATTGAATGGAGCGGGAGCGGGGAATCTAATTCTACCACTCGCTAAGTCTGGCTGATTCCGTTTCCCTTACTCAGCTTCACCTACCCATCTTCGTTTCTTTCAGGCTGGAATCGCGGCCGCCGGTGCGGGAAGGCCGATACGCCTCAGCAGGCCTTGGAAACCAGGATTGCTCCGCAAAGCGTCCATGCTTGGGTCCAGATGAAGATAGATAAGCCAGTGAGAGTGGTCTTCCCAGGATTTCTCCAAGTATTCAATCGCCCGCTCGTTTTCTCCCAAGCCGATATGGATTCCAGCGAAGAAATGAGGCGCGACATATTTGTTTTTTGCCAGTTCTGTCAGATCATCGAGCACCTGCAGTGCTTCCTTCGTCCTTCCGGATTCTCCGTAAGTATGCGCTAGCGCCGCGCGCATCAACGGACTGCCGCCTGAAAGGTTCACTCCCTTCTCACCAGCAGTGATGGCCAATTCGTAGCGACCGGTTTTCCGGTACAGAAGGCCGAGAATCCAGTGCGTGACGGGGTAGTTCGGATCCAACTCGACAGTTCGTAGGAGTTGCTCGATGGCTTCATCGTATCGACGGGCCATGTAAAAGGCCCATCCGATGGCGACGTTGATAATGAGGGACAGTGGATCCAGCTCCTGGCTGTTTTTCATCTTGGCGATAGCTTCCAACTGGCGGCCCATGGTCATCACATATTCGGCATGCCAATGATTCGCAGTTGGATAAGCAGGATTCAGGTCAAGGCTGCGTTTGAATTCTTTCTGAGCCTCTTTCCA
>DASYYI010000394.1:0-4444 GCA_035933995.1 Candidatus Acidiferrales bacterium
ATAATCGCGCGCGCCATGCGCTTGAATTTGTTCGAACAGAGACTGCTTCAGTATCAGCATCGCGATTTTCTATTCTTCCTTCCAAAAGCGCTCGCTCAGGTAACGCTCGCCTGAGTCAGGAAAAATCGTGACGATCACGGCTCGGTCGCCGCCTTCAAGTCCTTCGGCGACTTTACGGCATGCGCACACGGCCGCGCCCGAACTGACGCCGACCAGCAATCCAGTTTCGCGCGCGAGTTTCCGCACCATCGCAAATGCCTCTTCTGTCCGCACGGTAAGATTTGCATCCGCCAGCGACGCGTCGTAAATCGCAGGCACCATCGCCGTGGCCATGTGCTTCAGGCCCTCAAGGCCGTGAAATGGTTCATCGGGCTGCACGCTGATGGCGCGAATCGTCGGATTCAGTTCCTTGAGCCTCCGCGTGACGCCAACGAAAGTGCCGCTGGTGCCCAACCCCGCGACGAAATGCGTGACCCTGCCGTTTGTCTGCGCCCAAATCTCTGGCGCCGTGGTTTCATAGTGCGCGCGCGGATTGGCAGGATTGCTGTACTGGTCAACGTAAAAATACTTTGCGGGATTTTCGCCGGCGATTTCACGAGCGCGTCGAATCGCGCCGTCAGAGCCCTCTTCTCCGGGCGTCAAAATCACGTTTGCCCCCAGGGCGCTCAACATCGCCAGGCGCTCGTGGGACGCGCTCGCCGGGATGCAGAGCTTGACGGAGTAACCGAGCGAGGCGCCCAACATGGCGAGAGCGATTCCAGTGTTTCCGCTGGTCGCGTCGAGAATCGTCTTGCCAGAGCGTAAAGCACCGCAGCGCTCGCCTTCGCGGATCATATAAAGCGCTGCGCGGTCCTTCACCGAGCCGCCCGGGTTCGCCCACTCCGCCTTGGCATAGAATTCAACGTTGGTGAATTTCGCACTCAGATTGTCGAGGCGCAGGAGAGGCGTCCTGCCAACCAGGTCGACCAGGCTCTTGCCGAGCGGCCTGCCCGCGCGATGCGCGCTTTCCTCGATAATCGGTCTGGAAGCCATGTTCCCTCTCCCCCTGCGCCGACAACGCCAATAGAAGCCGAAAAGCCACGTCGGGCGTATTGGATGCAGGAGGGAATCCCGCGTATTCAGCGAATATGCCTCAGCTTATCAAAAATACCCCCAACTTAGTAGGGAATGGCCATTAACGCGGGTCAGGGTGCCAAAATTCACATTTGGACGGAAAAAAACTAATTCGCGGAGGCGACGCGGGCGGTGATGGCTTCGATTTGGCGGAGGTGGTTGATGTCGTGGCCGGCCATTGTTTCGACCAGCTCTCTATACGGCATTTCGCCGCGTTCGGGATGCGTGAGCCGCTTGGCGAACGCTTCCGGTTTCAGACTGCCAATCAGCGCGATATTCCACCGGCGCAGTGACGAAAACACGGCCAGCGCGGCGGGCGCGTCATACGCAGCGTAGACTTTCGCCCACTTGTCTTGATCGAAGGGCTGGATGACGTGGTGGTCCTCGGCGAGCCCCTGCCGCAAGCGGTACGCGAAGACGATTTCGCAATCCGCCAAATGGCAGATGATTTCGCGGACACTCCACTTCCCCGGCGCGGGCGGCTGATCGGCGCGTTCCGTGCCGAGCGTGCGAATGGACGAAGCGAGCTGGCCGGCTGTCGCGGCGATCACTTGCTGAGGATCGCGGTCCCCCAAATGCGATGCGTACGGATTCATGGGCAAAACCATAGCATATGAGTGTTCGAGTCTCAAGAACCAGCACCGCTGATTCTGTGGCCCGGCGCAGCGGGAAATTCGCGACAGAATTTTTTGGCTTTACAACTCCGCATCGAAATACTTACTCTAGTGTGGCCATGTGGTATGTGAACGCAAAATTTCCGGCGAAACAAATCGAAGCGGCGCTGCCGCACTTTGGATTCACGGTGCGGAGCTCCGGCGGCGTGGCGCGCGTCGAGAAATACAATTGCGGCGCGGAATTCCGCAAAGCTCCCGACGGCGAGTATCAAATGACCGAGTTGCCCGCGATCATGAAGATGGGCCAGTTCACGCAGCTCTGGGATGCGGGGTATCAAAAATTTCTGATCACCAGGGACAAACGCAAGCTGCCGGCCATTGTCAGCGAGCTTGCGGACCTGCGGAAATTCAACGAGGAGCTTCGCTCGGCGCTCGGCGTGCCCACGTATTACAACGAGGCGCTCGGCTCAACCTGCGCTTACTCCGTTTACGACCGCCTTAAGGGACGTGTTGGCGACGTTCCGGACGAAACAGTCGGCGCGCATTCGACGGAAGAAAAACACTAAACATTTCGCACTCGCGACCGCGCGCACGTCAATTGAGATGCCTTCCCCCACACAAGCCGAAAAAGCGAAACGTTTCCTCTCGTTGCATCACGGTCCGCACATTCTGGTGCTTCCCAACGCATGGGACGTGGCCAGCGCGCGCATTTTCGAGGATGCAGGCTTTCCTGCCCTTGCCACAACTAGTTCCGGAATCGCAAATTCACTTGGTTATCCCGACGGCCAAATAATTCGCCGCGACAAAATGCTCGAAGTCGTGGCGCGAATCGTTGGCGCCGTTTCCGTGCCGGTGACGGCGGACATGGAAGCTGGCTATGGCGAAACGCCCGACGACATGGCTGCGACTGCTCGCGCCGCAATCGAGGCGGGCGCCGTGGGATTGAATCTCGAAGATGCGATTGGCGAAGGATCGGGCAAGCTGTTTGAAATATCGCTCCAGAAAGAAAAAATCCGCGCCATGATGGACGCCGCAAAGAAAATGGGCATCGATCTGGTGCTGAATGCGCGCACCGATATTTATCTGGAAGAAGTCGGCGAGCCATCGACGCGCGCCGAACGCACGATCGAGCGCTTGAACACCTATCGTGACGCTGGCGCTCCGTGCTTATTTGCTCCCGGCGTGCAGGACGTGGCGACGATTGAACGGCTCGTGCGCGGCGTGCGCGGACCGTTGAATATTTTGGGACGGGCGGGAACGCCTCCCGCGCGCGAACTCGAAAAGCTCGGCGTCGCGCGCGTCAGCGTGGGCGGCGGGCCCATGCGTGTCACCATGACGATTGTTTCGCACATCGCCAAACAGCTTCGCGACGGCGGCGATTTCTCGTCGATATTCGGCGAAGCTATGCCTTTCGCCGAAGCCAACCGCTTGATGACAAGACGCTAGCAGTTTGTTGAAAAACTCTCCTCGTTGTCATTCCGACGAGCAACCGCGAGGAGGAATCTGCTGTTTCCTTGGATTTGTGCAAATTCCGCTTCCCTCGCAGCGGCGGAAATGGCGATGAGGAGCACTTTCTCAACAGGCTGCTAGACCTCCATATTAAGAATTGGTCTGATTTCCCCCCTCCGTCGCGAAACTGCTTCCGCGTGCATCTACATATTGACATTCGATAGGAGCGAAGCTAACCTTGCGCGCTACAGAACGTCTATAGGAGGAGCGAATGACGCCGGTGCAAACCGAATTGCTGCAAGGAACGCTCGACATGCTGATCATGAAGGCGCTCGCTCTGGGCGAGATGCACGGCCTCGGCATTTCGCGGCGCATCGAACAAATCACGAAAGGAACATTTCAGGTGAAGCCGGGCTCGCTTTTCCCCGCCCTGCACCGCATGGAAGAGGAAGGCTGGTTGAGCGCCTCCTGGGGAGAATCGGAAAACAATCGTCGCGCGAAATATTATCAGCTCACGAAAAAGGGCCGGCGTCAGCTCGAAACCGAGACCCGGCGCTGGGGACGTATTTCCCTGGCGATCGAGCGCGCACTCGAAGCGTGAGTGGAGATAGTGGCCCGTTAACAGTGATGAGCGGCGAGTAAATTCAAACGCATGAAGCCTTGGACAGTAACAGTCAACTCATTGTTGTCATCCCGAGCCGCCATGCGGCGAGGGATCTGCTTTTCGTTTTGGCAGGTCCAGGATGTCAACACAGCCCAGCCATCTCATAAATGAAATGGCCATAGTCGGCGCACGGCTTTCGAAGGGCCGGCCGCAAACCTTTGTCAGGGCACGGCTCTTACGGTGCTCGGTCAAGGGATTCTTAAAATAGTTCGAGTGATGAGCGGCCAGTGAGACAACAATTCAGTCGCGGAAACCTTGAAAGCGAACGAGCATGTGGCTGAAAAACGCAATTCGGAATTGGCGGCGCAAGCGGCGAGCGGATGCGGAGCTTGACGAAGAAGTCCGCGGCTACGCCGACTTGCTCGCACAAGAAAAGATTCGCAACGGCATGGACGAAGCGCAAGCGCGCCGGGAGGCGAAAATGGAACTAGGCGGCGTCGAGCAAGTGAAGGAGCAAGTGCGCCGCGTTCGCGCCGGACATTTCCTCGAAACGCTGTGGCAGGACATCCGTTTCGGCGCGCGCATGTTGCGCACATCCCCCGGCTTCACAATCGTCGCCGTGCTCACCCTCGCCCTCGGCATCGGCGCCAACACCGCCATTTTC
>DASYYI010000025.1:0-2064 GCA_035933995.1 Candidatus Acidiferrales bacterium
GCTGCTCGGTGGCAGTGCCAACCGACGGCAGAAAATCGGTGAGCACGACGTCAATACGCCGCACGGCTTCATCCACGCCGCGTAGCCGTTCGTCCCGGTTGTCCAAAGTCGCCGATTGCTCGATCAAGTTCAGCGCGCCGCGAATGCGATAGTTCATCTCGGCGATGAGCTGCATTCTTTCCTTCGCCCTGGCGTAGACCTGATTTTCGTAACTCGCCGACAGAAAGAACAGGATCAGCAGCGCCCCGATGATCCCGATCGCCAGATGATTGAAGATCCTTGCCTGTCCGGGCGTTCCAATCCAACTCAGAATAATGTCTGTGAGAAAGCTCGCTGCGAAAAGGATCAGTCCTGAGAGCAGGGCCGGCGACATCCGTTCAAACGACAACCAACGTGGGAGAGGCTTGTTAAGGCGCATGGAGATCCTCCGAGGGAAGTGCCGGAGAGTATAGCGCGATCGGCATAAACAAGTAAATCGCGTGAACGCGCCGGACGACGAGCCGTTCAAATCAATCGTGAGGCGGCAAAATGTCCGGAAACTGAACCACGCCAAATCGGCCATCGGGCTCCCGAACCAATGTTGGCGCGTACAAGCCCAACAATTTGCGCGTCCACCAGTCCCCTGTCTGCCGCTTCGTGGCCAGATCGGTGAACCAGTATTGCCAAATGACCACGCGGATTTCCTGCGGCGGGCCGTTCGGAAACGGATCGCGCGCGAAGAGCGAAAGACTTTCTGGGCTATTGTCGAGCAGCGCTTCTTCCGTGCCGACGACGAATTGATATTGGCGCCAGCTTCCGAGCGAAGCGAACCACAGATTCCAATCGAAGCGCGGCTGATACGGAGCGTAAATGCGCGGAGCTTCGTTTAGTGCTTGCGGCTTGTAGCGAAACGGGTAAACGGTCCACGTTTGTCCGGCGTCATTTGAACCTTGAAACTCGATTTCATAACGGCCGCGCGTCATTACGCCGAACAGGCCGTATTGGTTGGCGACGCGGAAAGGCTCAATCGCTCGCACCGGCCATTGCGGAAGCGGCGAGCTGGGAATCAACATCCAGACAAGTAACGCCGTGGTGGCATAGAAAATCCAGGCGAAGCAAATCCCCGCAATGGTCATGCCGACCGGAGCCCAAATGCGCCGAATCGCGCTGACCGGGTCGTTTGTTTGTTGCACAGCACCAGCGGAAGACCCAGAGTCATTTCGCGCAGGCGGTGCAGTTTCTTCCGGCCTTGATTCCGGCGCGACAAAAAGAGAAATTGGAGCTGCAGGTTCCGCCGCGAATTCCTCCGCACTGTCTTCCTCGCGCATTGCAACCATCACGTGATATTTCGGGAACCAGCTTCGTGGCGCGACGCGCGCGAGGAATTGATCGTCGAGCAGCAAAAAACCGAGTGCGAGCACGAGGTAATTCAAGAACGCGTAATTGGCCGTAAGGATCACGCCGATCTCCCACGGCGTCACGATAAAAAAACAAATGAGGCGGAAACGGCGCGGCAGAAAAAGCATCAGCACGATGCCGAGCTCCATGATGAGCGTCGCGAGCGCCGTTAGCCAGTGAAACCAGTGCGGGGCCTGCTGCACGTACCAGCCGACCCACGTCGGCAGCGGACCATTTTGGTAATACTCGTACATTGCAGTCAGATGGCGCCATTCCGGATCGCCGCCCAGAATTTTTGCCAGGCCCGATTCGAAGTAAATGCGGAACCACTCCCACAAAAGCAGCCACAAACACGCGCGCGAAGGTGGCGAGAGTTGGCCCCAGCCAGGACGCAAACCGCGCGGCGCGAAAAAGAGGCAGAGAAAGCCCGCGGCCAAAAGCATCCCATCGGATTGGTAGCTCGCGAAATCCTGCAGCGTGGCGATGAAGGACAGAAAGCAGACGAAACATATCGCAATCATGGCGCGCGGCCAGAAATTCAGGAAGAGCAGAATCGCAGCGATCATGCCGATCCAGCAGACGGTGACGAGCGCGCGGTCTGTCGAACTCAGCCAGAATACTGACGGCACAAACCAGAATTTCGCGAGCCCGTGGATGGAATGGCCGACAGCATTGATATAAACGTTC
>DASYYI010000038.1:0-4922 GCA_035933995.1 Candidatus Acidiferrales bacterium
GGGAAAAACATAAAAACTTCCCTCAGGCTCGTGGCAGCTCACGCCGGGAATTTCGCGCAGGCCTGCGATGATTCTTGCGCGCCGCTTCGCAAATTCCGCAATCATCGTGTTCACTGACTCCAACCCGCCGCGAAGCGCTTCGAGTGCCGCGTATTGCGCGATCGAAGTCGGGTTCGACGTGGACTGGCTCTGCAGTTTAAGCACTGCGTCCGCAAGTTGCTGCGGAGCGAGTGTGTAGCCCATCCGCCAGCCGGTCATCGCGAAAGTCTTTGAGAGCGAGCCGGAAATAATCACGTGCTCTTTTGCGCCCGGCAGACTGGCAATTGAAAATGGTTTCGCCTTTCCGTAAACGAAATGCGAATAACATTCGTCCGAAAGCAGCCAGATGTTGTGTTTCTTTGCGACGTCGAGAATCCTGGCGAATTCGTCCTCTGGAATCACGGCGCCGGTCGGATTCGACGGCGAATTGATGATCAGAATTTTCGTGCGGGGAGTGATTGCCTTTTCGATGTCCGCTGCGCGCGGTATGAAACCGTTCCGCGCATCGGTCTCCACGATCACCGGCGTGCCATCCGCGCATTTCACGATGTCCGGATAGCTCACCCAGTACGGCGCGACGATCAACACTTCGTCGCCGGAATTAATCAACGCCTGCGTCACATTGTAGAGAGAATGTTTCCCGCCGGCATTGATGATGCATTCTTTCGCTTCGTAATGCGTCCCCAGATATTTCGCGTGCCAGTCCACGGCGGCCTGCCGTAGCGGCATGATCCCGCCCGACGCCGTGTACTTCGTTTTGTTTTCGTCCAGCGCCTTCACGGCCGCGCGCTTAATGTAATCGGGCGTCGGAAAATCCGGCTCGCCAGGACCGAAATCCACCACGTCGATTCCGCGCGCCACCAGTTTTTCTTTTTCCATCAGCACCGCCAGCGTGGCCGACGGTTCAATGCGTTTTACCCGCTCTGAAAGTTCCATTTTCATCCACCCCATGGGTTGAAATTCAGCCTACTTTTGCTTTCAAGCGCTCTTCCACTACTGCCGGGACCAGATCTTTTACCGAACCGCCCAACCTCGCAATTTCCCGCACCAGCCGCGAGCTCAGGTAGCTATACGTTTCAGCCGGCATCATGAACACCGTTTCGATTTTCGGTTCGAGCTTGCGGTTCATGAGCGCCATTTGCAGTTCGTACTCATAATCGGAAATCGCGCGGATGCCCCGCAACACCACTTGCGCGTTTTTCTGCCGCGCATAGGCCATCAGCAATCCTTCGAAGACGTCCACTTCCACGTTGGGCCACGGGCGCGTCACTTCCCGAAGCATCTCGAGGCGTTCGCTCACGGCGAACAGCGGATCTTTTTCCAAATTGTGCAAGACCGCAACGATCAGGCGATCAAAAATCTTCGCGCCGCGGCCAATCAGATCGAGATGCCCATTGGTGACCGGGTCGAACGACCCAGGATAAATCGCCAGTATGGGTGTGGCTCCCACGCTCATCGAGTCGCATTCTAACCTAGAATGCTTGCAGCCGCCGCGAGAATTCCGCGAACATCACAGATGCTAAATCCTGTCGCGACGATTTCTTCTGGCGGCATCTTGAATGCTTGCCGCCGTGCGGCATTCTTCAGATACAATCTCGCACGACGCAAAATGAAGCCTCAAAATTATCTCGCACTTCTCGAAATCGCGATTGCCGAGGCGCGCGCCGGCCTTGCCGAAGGAGGCATTCCTATTGGCGCGGCGCTTTTCGATGGCGAAGGAAAACTTCTGGGACGCGGCCACAACCGGCGCGTTCAGGAAAACGATCCTTCCATGCACGCGGAAACGGATGCGTTTCGCAAGGCGGGCAGGCAGCGCAGCTATCGCGACAAGATTATGGTCACCACGCTTGCGCCCTGCTGGTATTGCAGCGGCCTCGTTCGCCAATTTCGCATAGGCGCGGTCGTGGTGGGCGAATCGGTGAACTTCAGCGGAGGATTGGATTGGCTGCGCGAAAATGGCGTCGAGGTCATCGACTTGGCAAATCAGGAATGCATCGACATACTGGCGGATTACATTCGAAGAAATCACGCTGTCTGGCAAGAAGACATCGGCGAAGAATAAGTTCGAACCAACCTGCCGCAAAGGGGTAAAAAAGGGGTTAAAAGGGGGGTCTTTTAAAAGGCCTTATACTAGACTGACCTGTCAGTCCAATTGTCGTAAAAGTTACTACTCTCTACAGTCATCCCTTATTGACATGCGAGAGGCGCGGTCTGGCCGATGAGATGATTAAAAAACGGAGGTTTCGCGAGCAAATCTGGCGGCCAGTAAGGGAATCTGGAACTCTTCATTGTGAGTGCTAGCAGCCCCTGAAGCGGCATCTCTTTATTTTTCAGCAAACTGCTGGAGGCTAAACCGCTAGGCCCTCGCCGCTGCTTCTCTCACTCATGACGCAGGGCCGTCATGGGATCGACGCGCATCGCCCGCCGCGCGGGGATGTAACACGCGAACAGCGCGACCGTCACAAGCAAGACTGTCACGCCAGCAAACGTCGCTGGGTCCGTCGGCTTAACCTCAAACAACATACTGCGCAGGAATCGCGCCAGCGCCAAGGCTCCGCCGATACCAATGGCCAAGCCAACGCCGGCGAGAGCCATTCCTTGGCTGAGAACTATCCGCAGAATGTCCTCACGCTGCGCCCCCAGCGCGACCCGCAAGCCAATCTCATGTGTCCGTTGCGTCACGGAGTAGGAAATCACGCCGTAAATGCCGATCATCGTAAGAATCAAACCTATGACGGCAAAAGCACCGAGTAAAGCGGTCCGAAATCTAGGCTGCGCAACTGCCTTCGAGGCAATCTTATTCATCGTTATCAGCTCGTCGAGAATGGCGCCGTACTGACCTTCTCTATTTGCTCGCGAATTGCCGGAACCAAGCTTTCGGGGCTGACTTGGGTGCGAACGAGCAGTTCCCCAGAAGGGAAGGCTGCGTCAAAGGGTGTGTATTCCTCCGGCTGAGGGGCCTGTGATGGAGAAGAATCGCGCGCGTCTCTGACTTCGCCGACAATATACATCCAGCGGTTTTTCTTCTTTTTGTCCAAGCCGAGCCAGAGCCGTCTTCCGACAACATGCCCGCCAAAAAACTTTTTCGCGAAAGCCTGGTTCACGATAACTACCGGTGGCGACCCGTGCTGCGAATCGGCAGCCGTGAATTCGCGCCCGCGCAAAAGCGGGATGCCCATGAGCCGGAAATACGCTGGACCGACTTGCATACTCTTCGCTGTCGGTCCTGGCTGACTTGCTGTCGCGGCCGACGGCGGCTCGAGAGAAACACCGGTGAAAATCCCTCCGCCTTCGAGAGGAGGATAATTCGTAATCGCCACCTCCTCCACTCCCGGAAGCGCCTGAATGCGTTCCACGATTTGATCAAACGCAGCGTTGCACAATGCGCCTCCGTTGCAGGTGCCTTGGTCAAGTTGAACGTCCGTCGTGAGGATGTGGTCAGTTCGCAGGCCCAGGGGAACCGACAAGAGTTTGGCGAAGCTCCGCAGCAGCAAACCAGACCCAACCAGAAGGACGACTGCCAGAGAGACCTCCAGGATGACGGGACCGTGACGATAAACGTGGCGACGCTCTCCTCCTGCATAAACGGAACTCATCCCTGTCGCGTTCAGCCTGGTGTAGAGTTTTCGGCCGGAGACCTGTAGCGCGGGCGCAAGTCCAAAAACAATGGCAGTCACAATGGAGATTCCCAGCGCATACCAAAGAACTGCACCGTATAGCCCGATCTCTCCAAGCCGAGGAGTGTCTTGGGGTGCGTTTGCGCGCAGCGCACTGATACCCCAGTGAGCTAGCAAAAGTCCCAAACCGCAGCCGAGAAGGAAAAGGAGCAGGGTCTCCGTGAGCGATTGCCTGACCACGCGAAGCCGCGTCGCGCCAAGCGCCTCGCGAATGGCGATCTCGCGCGAGCGCCCCCACGCACGCGCCAGCATCAGACTGCTGACGTTGACGCAGGCGATCAGGAGCAGAAGCCCTACGGCTCCCAGCAAAACCATTAGCGCCAGTCGAGGTTTACCTATTCCGACGATCACGTCTTTGAGTCCCTCTGCGTGGAGGTTCCAGCCCCTGGCCGTTTGCGGATACTCTTCGCCCAGCACTTCGCTGAGCGACTGGAGTGCAGCATTGGCTTTTTCCAACGTGACCCCGCGTTTCAATCGGGCAATCGCGACAATGTCTCCGCCTAAATTTCCAGGCGCGTTGATCCCGCGGGGCGATTGAGGGATCCAAGCATCGCAGTCCCGACCATACGAGGAAAAGATCGGAGACGCGAAGGAAGCCGGCGCAACTCCGATTACCGTGTACGGCGCGGGAGCGTGGGAGCGATTGAGGACGTCGGCAAGCTCCAGTTGTCTTCCGACAATTTTGCTGTCGCCGGCAAATTGCTTCTGCCAAAACATATAACTCAAAACGACGACGCGACCCGAGCCACTAGGAGCATCGGAAGGCGAGATCATTCTCCCCAGCGCGGGTTTCACGCCGAGAGTCGTGAAATAGTTTCCGGAGACCAATCCGGTCAGCAGAAGCGTGGGCCCGCTGCGGGCTTTGAAGCGGTAGATTCCCAATTCGAGTGCAATAACTTGCTCAAAAACCTTTGTCTGCGACTTGATTTCCTCAATAGCGAATGAATAGAGACTATCCCCAGAGCCGGCTTCGACGACCTCGCCAGGGGGCACAGCTCCTATGTTGACAAGGCGCTCCGAGTCTTTGTATGGGAGCGGTTTGAGGAGGATCGAGTACGTTGCGCTGAAAATGGCGGTGTTGGCGCCGATGCCGAGGGCGAGGGTGAGCACGGCGACGATTGTGAAGCCGGGGGATGTGCGCAACATGCGCGCGCCGAAACGGATGTCCTGCCACAGCGTTTCGAGGAAATGTCCGGCGCGAACGCG
>DASYYI010000044.1:0-7793 GCA_035933995.1 Candidatus Acidiferrales bacterium
GATGGTGAATTGTAATCCGGAAACGGTTTCGACGGATTACGACACCTCGGATCGCCTATATTTCGAACCGCTGACGCTCGAAGACGTACTCTCCGTGATCGAGCGCGAAAAGCCCGAGGGCGTAATCGTGCAATTCGGCGGGCAGACGCCGCTGAATCTGGCGCTGGAGCTGAAACGCAACGGCGTGCCGATTATCGGCACCGCTCCCGAATCCATCGACCTCGCCGAAGATCGCCGCCGGTTCGGCAAATTGCTGGACGAAATGAAAATTCCTCAGCCGCGCAACGGCACAGCGCTCACGCCGAACGAAGCGGTGAGCGTCGCGCAAGAAATCGGTTTGCCCGTGCTAGTGCGCCCCAGTTACGTTCTCGGCGGCCGCGCCATGGTCATCGCCTACGATTTGAAAACCGTCGAGGATTGCGCCGCACAAGCCGTGCGCATGGGCAGCGGCTCAATCGCGGAACGCCCCATTCTGGTCGATCAATTTCTCGAGGACGCGATCGAAGTCGATGTCGACGCCCTCGCGGATGGCGCCGATGTCGTTATCGGCGGCATCATGGAGCACATCGAGGAAGCCGGAATTCACTCCGGAGATTCTTCGTGCGTCCTGCCGTCCGTGACCCTCAAGCCGGAAGTTCTCGCGCGCATTCGCGAATACACCACTGCCCTGGCGAAAGCGTTGCGCGTCGTAGGCCTGATGAACGTGCAATACGCCATCCAGCGCGACAAGGTCTACGTTCTCGAAGTCAATCCGCGCGCCTCGCGCACCGTGCCCTACGTTTCGAAGGCCACTGGAGTGCCGCTGGCGAAAGTGGCGGCGCGCCTGATGACCGGACGCAAGCTGCGCGAAATGAATTTGCCGCTCGCTGATTTCAATGGCATTTCCGAAATTCGCAATCGCGATTATTATTCGGTCAAATCGCCCGTGTTTCCATTCAGCAAATTCCGTGGAGTCGACACGATTCTCGGCCCGGAAATGCGCTCGACGGGCGAAGTGATGGGCATCTCGCCGAATTTTGGTCTCGCCTTCGCGAAAGCCCAAATTGCCGCCGGGCAAAAATTGCCGCGCAAAGGAACCGTGTTCATCAGCGTGAACGACCACGACAAGCGCCACGTTGCTTCGCTCGCGCGCGATCTGGCGGCGGCGGGACTGAAGCTGATTGCGACGCGCGGCACGGCTGCGGCGATCGCGGCGGCGGGATTCGAAGTCGAGCCTGTTTATAAAGTGAATGAGGGCCGCCCAAACATCGTCGATTTGGTCAAGACCAACAAAGTGGATCTGATCATCAACACGCCGCTTGGCCGCGAATCTTTTTACGATGAAAAATCGATTCGCCGCGCCGCCGTGCGGTACATGATGCCGTGCATCACCACGCTTTCCGCGGCGATTGCAGCCGCGCGCGGAATTCGCGCCATGTCCGAGGGCGCAGGCACCGTTGCCGCTTTGCAGGACCTGCATAGCGAAGCATTCAAAGAGACTCCGTCGGCCCAGCGCGTATCCTCGGGGAAATAATTTCCCTTGCCGGACACTGCCGATTTTTTTTTCGTAGTATCACGGATAGTAGCTTGAGATTCTGGTAGAATTGGCTTCCATGAAACTGCAGGGAATTTTCCCGCCTGTCACCACGCCGTTTTCGAAGGATGGCGAAATCGCCTTGCCGCGCTTGAAGTCGAATATCAAGCTTTACAACCAGACGCGCCTCTCGGGTTACGTGATGAATGGCTCAACCAGCGAATCCGTTCTGCTGAGCTGGGATGAAATCGAGCGCCTGTGGGCCACGGCCAGGGAATTCGCCGCGCCAGACAAGACCATGATCGCGGGCACGGGCGCGGAATCCACCGCCGAAACGATCCAGCACACCAAGCGCGCCGCAAAATTGGGGTACGACGCCGCGCTGGTGCGCACGCCAAGCTACTACAAGCCATTCATGACCTTCGAAGCGGAAGCCGCGCACTTTTTGCGCGTGGCGGAGGCTTCTCCCGTTCCCATCCTTATTTACTCAGTGCCTGTATTCACTGGCTATACGGTCGAAGCCCCTCTCGTGGCTCATCTGTCGTCGCACAAAAATATTATCGGTATTAAGGACAGCTCCGGGAACGTGCAGCGCGTGAAGGATATGGTCTCCTCGACGCCGAAATCTTTTCGAACACTGACCGGCTCGGCGCTGACGCTTCCCGACGCGCTCGCGGTGGGTGCCTGCGGCGCAATTCTCGCTATTTCCTGCGCCTTTCCGGACGCCTGCGTCGATTTGTTTGAGGCGGCGTCGCGCGGCGATTCGCAGCGTGTCGAGCAGTTGAGAAAACACGCGATTCTTCCGGCCGCGAATTTGGCCACGAAGTTCGGAATCGCAGGAGTCAAATATGCGATGGACCGCCTCGGTTATTACGGCGGACCCCCGCGCGCCCCGCT
The DNA here is from genome assembly GCA_035933995.1 of Candidatus Acidiferrales bacterium. Classification (GTDB taxonomy): domain Bacteria; phylum Acidobacteriota; class Terriglobia; order Acidiferrales; family UBA7541; genus DAHUXN01. Next base: position 2,411 of record DASYYI010000044.1, read on the forward strand.
TCTGCCCATTGGCGAATTCGCGAAACAGGAAATCGACACCATCCTCGCCTCCGTCAGGCCCGCAACTGTCGCCGCGAATTAATTGGTTCTTCGTGTCTCAAGCGCTCCATGGTTGCTGCGACCTAACGTGCCGTGTATCATCACATCTCCCATGGAGTGCCACTGTCTTCGCTTCCACGAAATTCCACAAACGACCAAACTCTTCTCTTCTTTTATTGACGATTTCCCCGGCGTAAAAGAGTTCTACGCGCACACTCCGGATGAAGCGGGAGTACGCGCCGCGGCGCAGAAAATTCGCCTTGATGCCGCAGTACGAAAATCCATCGTCGAGATTTTGCGCGAGCAGAACCGCGCATTGGGCTCCGACGGCGCGACTGAGAAGAACATCGACAGGCTGGCAAATGGCGCGGCCGCCGTCGTCACCGGCCAGCAGGTGGCACTCTTCACCGGTCCCGCGTACAGCATTTACAAAGCGCTGGACGCAATTCACTGGGCCGAAAAATTGACGAAGTCCGGCATCGACGCGGTGCCGATTTTCTGGATGGCGACGGAAGATCACGATCTCGACGAAGTGAATCAAGTGTTTTTCGGCGCCCGCGAAGAAATTGCCCGGATCGAATTGCCTCTCGGTGACGATGTCGCGGGTCCGAGCGTCGGACGAATTTCTCTCGGAAACATGGCTGGCGCTGTCGTCGAACACGCCCTCGAATTATTGCAAGGCCCAGGCCTTCCCGTCATCGCCAACGCTTTGCACTCGTCTTATCGCGACAGCGAAACCTTCGGCTCGGCGTTCGGCAAACTGATCGCCCGGCTCATGAAGGGCCGGGGAATAATTCTTCTCGATCCGCTCGACTTTCGCCTGCACGAATTGGCGCGGCCCATTTTCCGTAAAGCAGTGGAAGATTCGCAGTCGCTGGTCAACGATTTGACGGCGCGCGATAAGCTTCTCGACAAGCTCGGCTTCCATGCGCAAGTGAAAGTGACGCAGCAATCAACGCTCCTTTTCCTCGACGTGAACGGCAAGCGGCAGCCTCTGCGCCGGCGAAACGGCGGCTTTGTGGCCGGTGATATCAAGCTGAGCCTTCGCGAATTGCTGCAAAAAATTGACACCGCCCCGCACGAATTGACGCCCAGCGTCTTGCTTCGGCCCGTTTTGCAGGATTCGCTTTTGCCCACGGCTGCTTACATCGGCGGACCCGCGGAAGTCGCCTACATGGCGCAAGCGCAGGTCGTCTATCGGCGCGTGCTTGAGCGGATGCCCGCGATTTTACCGCGCGCCAGTTTCACGCTGATTGAACCCACAGTTGCCCGCGCGATGACGAAATACGCGCTCGATTTCCGCGACGCGCTGCATGGGCGTCAAACAGTCCGGCGCAAGATGGAGTTGAATTCCTTGCCGCGCGGCCTCGCGGCGAAATTCTCGCGTGACGAGAAGGGCCTGCAGCGAATCCTCGGAAGTTATCGCGCTCCGCTTGGCCGGATGGACAAATCCCTGCCCGCCGCGCTCGATACCGTTGAACGAAAAATGCTGTACCAATTTGAAAAGCTGCGCGGCAAGGCCGGCCGCGCCGAAAATTTCCGCACCGGCGTCTTGGATCGCCATGAAAGGGAAATTCTCGGTGCGCTCTTCCCGCATCACGGATTGCAGGAGCGCACGCTGTGCCTGCTCCCGTTCCTCGCCCGCCACGGAACCGAATTGCTCGACCTGCTGCTCGCCGGCATGAATGAGCCCTGCACCGGCCATCGTGTCGTCATGTTATAGAGTCAGTGCGTCAAACTTAGTTTCTGCGTCAGGGCACGGTTTTTTACACTGACGCAGGAAGTGCAACCGTGCCGTAACAGCGCAGCATCAACGCGGCTTCAGCCGCTAAGGTCGGCTGTCTGAAGATAGGCCGCAAATGCAATCCCGCGTTTCGCGTGCCAACGGCGTGTTAAAATCCACAGTCGAGGCGCTGCCAGCCTTGCGTCGTCAGCATCGAACGAGCCTCGAAGGAGAACGTCAATGAAAATCACACCGGGGAAATTACAGGGGCTCACGAAAGTGTCCACGTCCGCGGGAGTGATCGCCGCTGCGGCCATGGATCAGCGCGGCTCGTTGAAGAAAGCGATCGCGGCGGGCAAAGGAATCGACCCGCACGCCGTAACGCCGGAGATGATGGCGGAATTCAAGCAGGCCGTCGTGCGCGTTCTGACGCCGCATGCCAGCGCGATTCTGCTCGATCCCGAATACGGATTGCAGCCCGCGCGATGGCGCTCATCAAATGCAGGCTTGCTGCTCGCGTACGAAAACAGCGGTTACGACAACACGCGCCCGGGACGCTTGCCCGATTTGCTCGATGATTGGTCCGCGCGCCGCCTGAAAGAAGCTGGCGCCGATTGCATCAAGATTCTGATGTATTACACGCCGTTTGATCCGCAACCAATCAAGGAAATTAAGCATGCGTGGATTGAGCGCCTCGGAGCCGAATGCGCCGCCGAGGATATTCCGCTCTTCGCGGAATTTGTCGGCTATCAGGAGGGCATGGACGAAAAGGGAATCGAGTTCGCGAGGAAAAAACCGGACGTTGTCATGCAGACCATGGGCGAGTTTTCGAAGCCGCAATATCGCATCGACGTGCTCAAGGTCGAAGTTCCCGTGAATATGGCCTACGTGGCGGGCACGCGTTCTTGCAAGGGTGAATCTGCGTACACCATGGACCAGGCAAAACAGCACTTTCAGCGCGCCGCAGCCGCCGCGAAGAAGCCTTTCATTTATCTTTCCGCCGGCGTCAGCAACGACACTTTCATCGAGACGCTGCAACTGGCCGCCGATGCAGGCGTGAATTTTTCGGGCGTGCTCTGCGGACGCGCCACGTGGAAAGACGGCGTGCCGGTTTACGCCAAGCAGGGGCTCAACGCGTTTCAGGACTGGCTCGCCGATCAAGGTGTGAAAAATATTCAAAATGTGAACCGCGCACTGCGCGCCGCAAAACCGTGGTACGGATTCTACGGCGCCGATTCCGCTGCGGCGCTCGCGTGAGCCTGGAACGCATGAAGCAAGCAGCTAAATCCGAAGTGAAATCGCAAGCGCTATCGAGCACAACCTCGCGCACGATGTCCCGCACCATGTCGCGGACGATTGAAGTCAAGACCGAGCGTCACACGCAGCTCAAGAAAATTACCGCCGAAATCGAACAGGCCGTCGCCGAGTCAGGCTGCAAAAGCGGCGTCTGCTACGTATACGTTCCGCACACCACGGCCAGCGTGATTATCAACGAGGGCGACGACCCGGACGTTGCGCGAGACATCGAAGCGACGCTCGACCGCATCGTCCCGCACACGGCGAATTATCGCCACGCCGAAGGCAACGCCGATTCGCACATCAAAACCGCGCTGACCGCGACCACCGCAACCATTTTCATCGAAGACGGCGAACTCGCCCTCGGCCGCTGGCAGGGAATTTTCCTCTGCGAATTCGACGGTCCGCGCCGCCGCGAAGTGCGCGTCAAAATTGTCCCGGACGTTTCCGAGTAGCGCGGCACAAACAAAATGCAGAATCCTCGCAACCTCGCTCTCGAAACGAACAGCAGAGTCTCAGCGGCGACGCTCGGAGTTTACGTGCAGGTTCCGTTTTGCCAGACGAAATGTACCTACTGCAATTTTCATACAGGTGTCGTCGCGCGCAGTTTGTACAGGCCGTATGTGGACGCCGTGTGCCGCGAAATCTCGGAATCGCGCGCGTTGCGCGACGCCACCGTCGACACGCTTTATCTCGGTGGTGGGACGCCGAGCCTGCTCGATCCCGCCGATCTTCGACGTATCATGGACGCGATACGCCAAAATCATGCCTGCGCGCTCGAAGAAGTGACGCTCGAAGCTGACCCCGAAACAATCACCGCGGAGAAAGCTGCGGCGTGGCTTGATGCAGGAATCAATCGCGTCAGCATGGGCGTGCAATCCTTGAATGACGTCGAACTGCGAGCGGCCGGACGCATGCACCGCCGCGACGATGTGTATCGCGCTGTGGAATTTTTGCGGGTCACCGGATTTCGCAACATCAGCATGGATTTAATCGCGGGCCTCCCTCATCAGACGCGCGCAACGTGGGAATCTTCGCTCGCGGAATTGATTGCGCTCCAGCCTCAGCACATTTCGATTTACTTGCTTGAAGTCGACGACGGCAGCCGCCTCGGCAGGGAAATCATCGCCGGCGGCGCAAAATATGGCGCGGGCGCGGTGCCATCTGACGACGCCATGGCGGATTTTTACGAGTCGGCATGCGCCACATTGGCGACCGCCGGATTCGAGCATTACGAAATCTCCAATTGGGCGCTCCCCGGGCTCGCTTCCCAGCACAACCTGAAATATTGGCGCCGCCAGCCGTATCTCGGTTTCGGCGCAGGCGCTCATTCATTTGATGGGCAACGGCGCTGGTCGAATGTTCACGATGCGTCCGCTTATGCCGCCGCAATCGCGCAAGGGCGCGCGGCAATCGAAAATGAAGAAGCAGTCACCGCGGCGCAAGCGCTCGAAGAGGAATTGTTTTTGGGCTTGCGCCAGCTTGCGGGTATTGACTTGGCGCGAATCGAACGAAAGTATGGCGCGGATTTCGCGCCGCGTGTGAGAAAATTGCTCGACGACGGCTTGATCGAACGCAACGGCGATACGATTCGCCTGAATCCGGCAAAGCTCACCATCTCGAATGAAGCCTTCGTGGAATTGCTGGGTTAGCGGCTCGGCCATTTCTCTATGGCCAGGCTCTACTTGTTGTGATTCCGACGAGCAAGTGCGAGGAGGAATCTGCATTTTGCGTGACACAGACTTCAGCCTGTGTGCCTTTGCTTTCGTAGGGGCGGCGTTTACCCCGCCCGTCGGCGCGAAGCGCCGCCTTTTCGTTTTGCAGGTCTGCCACGTCGATGCTGCAGAGGTTTGCTGAAAACCTCTGATCGTTGTCATTCCGACGAGCAACCGCGAGGAGGAATCTGCATTTTGTGTAGCTCAGGCTTCCGTTTGCGTTCCTTTGCTTGTGCACGGGGTTCGCTGAGCGCGTGATCGTTCATAATGTGTGTCAGGGCAAGGTTTTAGGTCACTCTGATGGACGAAGGGCCGTGCCGTGAAACGCAACCGCAAAAAGGGGCTTTAGCCCCTGAGGCGATCAATCATATCGCTCAGCCTGCATGGAAGGGGTGTGCCGCAACAAAGAATAGCGGGAGCGCGAAAGCGAGATTCGCGATGCACCGCGAAGGAGAGAAATGTACGAATCCACAAACGATGCGAATAGCGCTGCGGTCGATCTGCGCAGCGATACTGTAACGCGTCCGACTCCGGCGATGCGCCGCGCCATGGCCGAAGCGGAAGTCGGCGATGACGTCTACGGCGAGGACCCCACCGTAAATAAATTGCA
>DASYYI010000063.1:0-3811 GCA_035933995.1 Candidatus Acidiferrales bacterium
AACATGCATTAAAAAGGGCGACAAGTATGTGTTCGTGAACACCAAGACAAAGAAAGTCTATGCGATTTCGAACCAGGACGCCGTTACGGACGCGGCGATCGGCAGCGAAGTAACGCTGACGGGCGAAGTGGGCAAGGACGGCTCGATCAAGGTGGACAGCATCAAAACCGCGGGCATGTAAATTTCGCGGCTGTTTTTTTTCAAGGCGCGGCGCGCATTGAATTGATTTTTATTTTTCAATTCGAGAGACGCCGCGCCTTTTTCATTTCCGCCTCATTTTATTTTGCCGCTTCTATTTCTCCCGTTTTGTAATTCACCCACGCGACGAAATTCGGTCTTCTCCCATGTAGCGGCGCAAAACTTCGGGAAGCACGATGGAGCCGTCGGCTTGCTGAAAATTTTCAATGATGGCGATCCAAGTGCGTCCCGTGGGCAGGCCTGAGCCGTTAAGCGTGTGCACGAATTCAGACTTTTGATTTTTGGCGCCACCTTTCGGCTTATAGCGAATGCCGGCGCGGCGCGCTTGAAAGGCTTCGCAATTCGAGCAGCTGGAAATTTCCATGAATTCTTTTGATGACGGCACCCAGACTTCGATGTCGTATGTTTTGGAGGACGCGAATCCCATGTCGCCGGTGCAAAGTTGCATCACGCGATAGTGCAAGCCAAGCTGCTGCAATAATTCTTCCGCGTCGCGCACCATCTTTTCCAGTTCGTCGTAGCTTTCCTCGGGCCGCGTGAATTTGAACATCTCGACTTTTTGAAATTGATGCTGGCGCTTGATGCCGCGCGTATCTTTTCCCGCCGCGCCCGCCTCGGAGCGAAAGCATGCGGTCCAGGCGCAGACTTTGATGGGGAGCAACGCGTCGTCGAGCGTTTCATCGCGATAAAGATTCGTCAATTCCGTTTCCGCGGTGGTGGTGAGCCACAGATCGGTGTTTTCGAGGTGAAACATGTCGCCCGCGAATTTCGGGAGCTTGCCATCGGCAATCAGCGAGGCGGTGTTGACGATGAAGGGCGGCAGCACTTCGGTGTAGCCCTGTTCGCGCGTGTGCACGTCGAGAAAAAAATTCGCGAGGGCGCGTTCGAGGCGCGCGCCCGCTCCGCGATAAAGAGCGAAACGCGTGCCGGCGATTTTCACCGCGCGTTCGAGGTCCAAAATTCCCAGCGCCTCGCCCAATTCCCAGTGCGGCTTGGGCGCGAAATCGAATTTCGGCGGCGCTCCCCAGCGGCGGACTTCCACGTTGCCTTCCGCGCCCGTGCCGACGGGAACAGAGCTGTGCGGAATATTCGGGACGGAGAGCATGAAGTCGCGCAGCTTTTCATCGAGCGCGGCGATTTTTTCGTCTTCCTGTTTGATTTCGTCGGCGATTTGCTTCATGCGGGACATGAGCGCGGCCGCGTCCTGGCCGGATTTTTTCAGCCGCCCGACTTCCTCGCTGCCCTTGTTGCGTTCGGCCTTCAGGCGCTCGACGGAGGTGATGCGCTGGCGGCGTTCGGCGTCGAGTTTGCGGAAGGCGTCGAGGTCGAGGCGCGCATTGCGGTTGCGCAACATGCGCTCGACGTCGTCGAGATGCTCGCGAAAATAATTCAAGTCAATCATCTGCAAACAGGCATCTGCAAACGGGCATCGGCAAACGGGCATCTGCAAACAGGCATGGGGCACATCAAGCATGGGCAAACAATCATGGGCCAAGAGGATACCTTAACGAAAAGTTTTCGCCAATGCCGCTTGGGCGACACTAACTCATGCTGCGAGAAGCCGAGCGCATCGGTCGAAATTTCGCTCTGAACGCGACTCGGGGAGTCGCGACGGGCAGGGCCCTTCCTTCGTCAGGATAAACAAGCCCTGCCCCTACGAAAAATGACGAGGGACGCCGGGCCGACGAGCGTAGCACCTCCGTCAGGGTCAAGCAGCGCGCGCCCCCAGGGAAGCGGACGGATTGCCCAGTGCGCGGCAATTTTAATTTCGCGATTTATTGGCGATTAGGATCGACCTCCTCTGTTTGTTTCGTGTGAGTTACGTCGGTGTCTAATTCCGGATTGTGGATTAGAACTTGGTGGTTTTGGGCGGTGGTCGAAGGCTCCGAAATGACAGAGCTTTCGGGCATCAGCATGGCGATTGGCGCCGCCTCTGGCATGGATGAGGCGACGGGCGACGTGAGCGAGACGCCGCCGGGAGTGGCGGCGCCGCTAGAGACGATGATGCGGGATGCAGGTTCGACCCATTCGCCCGAATCGGTTAGGCTGGCGTAAGCGCGGACGGCGCGGACCAGGCCGGCGGCGGTGATTTCAACTTCAACGGAGCGTTCGATAACGTCTTCGAGGGCGAAGCGCACATTCCGGCGTCGCTGAGCGAAGAGGCCGGTGGCATGGGCATGGCGGTAGAGCGTGCTCCAATCCGGGAGCTCAAATTCCTCGGTTATAAATTCAGGACTGATCCAATGGAGGAATGCTTCCTCGATGGCGTCACGCTCGGCGTGTTTGCAGACGGTGCATTTGCGGCGGTGACGTTCGGAGGGCGAGAGAGTGGCGGAATTTACGGATGAAGTGCGGGATGGTTCGGAGCCTGGGCGAGGCCCGAGCTCGACAGCTTTGTTGGCCATCGTAATTCTCCTTGGAGATTCAGTTTTTCAGGGAGCTTGGAGCGCGAGGCCTGCGACCAGGGCATCTGGACCTGGCTACCCGATGGAAAAATGATGAACCGCTGTTGGAGAAAAGGCAAGAGGTGGCGGCTGTGGAAAATCGGAGCGACGAGGGCGTGGAGACATGACAGCGCGACTCGGGGAGTCGCGGGCGACCCAAGGGTCGCCCCTACGAACGGCAGTGGTGTGGTGTTGGTTCGTAGGGGCAGGGCTTGCCCTGCCCGCGAGCGTCATGGCAGGCCGTAATTTCCGCGGGGGCAAGAAATGAAGAATAAAGAAGGCCGGCAGGCAGCGTCCCTACGAACGGCGTGGACGGGCTTCAGGATTTTCTCGGTCGTTTAGCCATTGCATGGGATTTTGGGCGATGTAGAGGCGGACGGCGTCGAGGTCCTTGGCGCTACGCACGATATGTTCGTAATAGTTTCGTTGCCAGACGGGGGCGGTGCGGCGAAGTATGCGATTGACGGCCGCAGCTGTGAGCGACTTGAATGCGCCGATAATCTCTCCGAGCGATGGGGCGCGAAAGGCAACCGCGTTGGAGGCGGCGTTTGCGTCACAATAATGAAGAGCGCGACTCGGGGAGTCGCGACGGGCGACCCAAGGGTCGCCCCTACGAACGGCGCTGGCGGTGGTTTTCGTAGGGGCAGGGCTTGCCCTGCCCGATGGCGGATCGAGCGAGCATAAAAACAAAATTCCGTGGATGTGATTTGGCATGACGACGAAGGCGTCGAGTTGGACGGCGGGGAACCGCAGAGGTAGCTCACGCCACACAGACCACGCAGCATCGCCAGCGCGATTACATTGCATTTTGAAATCGACAACCCGTCCAAGAATGGATTTGTGGCCCGCGACGCAAATCGTGAAGAAGTAGCTTCCTGAGCGGGAATAATCGTATCGGCGAAGACGGATCGAGCGTCGGGAAGAGTGCGCGTGTTCCGTCATGACCGCGATTGTATATCTATCGATTGACTACAGACAGTGGTTAACATGTACGAAAACGCGACTCGGGGAGTCGCGACGGCAGGGCAAGCGAGCGGCTCGTGCGAGTTTTTTGTGGAGTGCGGCGGCTCGACGCCGCTTTGCTTTTGCAGGGGCGCAAACGTAAACTCGCGGCCATGACGGAGTGGGCGCATAGCCCGACGCATCGCCTAGAGGCAGGAGGGGCGTAT
>DASYYI010000066.1:0-3342 GCA_035933995.1 Candidatus Acidiferrales bacterium
AAGCATTGTTCCGAATGATCGAAGAGCTGGATGGCGCTTCCGAAAAACAGCTCGACGAAGCGAAACTCGAGTCAGGAGTGAAAACAGAATGAGCCGCCTATATGAAGCCTTGCGTAAATCAGAAATAGAAAACCAGCAGAAAGGCATCGTGGTAACAGAAGCGTCGCAGCCGGTCGCCGAGCCGTTTGGCAATGTTGCGGTTGGTTCGAGCGAGATGGACAGTGCGGTTGCGGTGCAAGCTCAAGTGGCGCCGATCAGCCATCTGGTGGCGCTGACCGAGCCTCAGAGCCTGGCTGCTGAAAAGTTCCGCGTGCTGGTGACGCGCCTGAATAATATTCGGGCGAAGCGAGAACTAAAATCGATGCAAATCACAAGCGGCGTGGTGGACGAGGGCAAGACACTGGTTGCTGCCAATCTGGCCGTGACGCTGGCGCGGCACTCGCAGAGCCGGGTATTGCTGGTGGAGGGCGATCTTCACAATCCAGCCTTGGCTTCGCTTCTTGGGGTCAGCCACTTGAAAGGCCTCAATCACTGGTGGAAAGAATCGAATGCATTGGTCAGCAATTATGTTTATCGCATCAATGATCTGCCGCTATGGTTTCTGCCGGCGGGTGGCCGCTTCGACCAACCCGGCGACGTTCTGCAGTCCGCGCGGTTCAGCGAAGCGTTTGCGCAGCTTGGGGGGTCGTTTGACTGGGTAGTAGTGGATTCAACGCCGCTTCTACCCATGGCGGATCCGAACATCTGGAACCGGCTGGTCGATGGAACTTTGCTGGTGGTTCGTGAAGGCGTGGCGCCGATCAAGGCGCTCAAAAAAGGGCTGGAGAGTTTGGACAATCCGAAATTGATCGGAGTGGTCCTGAACGGCGCCACTGAATTCGATCGCGTCAACTATTACGATCAGTATTATGCGGCGACACCGCGCCGGTCGAACGGCAGTAATTCAGCAAAGGGGAAGGATTCGGAGGGCAGTGAGTGATCCGCTTTCTCAACGCCTATTTTCCAACACGAACGCTGTTCCTGGGTATTTCCGAGGCGCTTCTGGTGGCCTTTGCGTTCGTGGCGGCGACGGTCGTGCGACTGGGGACGAGCGACGCCACGTTGATGTTGAACTACGAGCAGGGGTTTCTGAAGATCCTGGTCGTGGCCAGCGTGTTCATCATATGCATGTATTACTTCGATCTGTACGACTCCTTTATTCTGGGCAATCGCCGGGAAGTGTTGACGCGCCTGGTGCAGGTGCTGGGAACCGTGTGTATCTTGCTGGCGCTGCTCTACTATGCTTTTCCGAAGCTGCAACTGGGCCGGGGGATTTTCCTGATTGGATTCGTGCTGGTTGCGCTGTTTGTATTTCTGTGGCGGCGTCTTTTTCTGCTGGTCAATACCATGCCTCGCTTTGCCGAAAGGGCGCTAATCCTGGGGGATGGCCCGCTCGCGAAGCCGCTGACTGAAGAGATCGAATCGCGATCAGAACTGGGAGTACGGATCGTGGGCCAACTTCGTGGCCTGGAAAGTGGCAGCGAATCGCCGCTGTCGGAAACGGAACAGTTCGAACAACTATCCCGCCAAGTCCAAACGTATCGCGCGAGCCGGGTGATTGTCGCCATGGGCGAGCGGCGGGGCCGATTGCCGGTGGAAGCGCTTCTGCGCTTAAAGAGCCGGGGAGTGAGGATCCAGGACGGGGCTGAAGTTTTCGAGGCGATCACGGGGAAAGTGCCCATTGAATCGCTGCATTTGAGCTGGCTGCTTTTTTCGAGTGGATTCCACGTTTCGAAGCCGTTGCTGATTTATAAACGGGTCTTTTCGTTTCTGATTTCGTTGATTTGCTTTGTGATAACCGCGCCGATTATGGCTCTGGTGACGATTGCCATTCGCCTGGATTCGCCCGGACCGGCGATCTTCGAGCAAGAGCGCATAGGAGAGGGCGGAAAGCCGTTCACACTGTTCAAGTTTCGCACGATGGTGGATGGAGCAGATCGCGACGAGAATCATAGGCCGGCGGAAAGGACGGATGAGCGCTTCACTCGCGTAGGGAAAGTGCTGCGGCGGACGCGCTTGGACGAGCTGCCGCAACTGATCAATATCCTGCGCGGCGACATGTACTTCGTGGGGCCGCGGCCGTTCGTTCCCAATCAAGAGCAGGAGTGCCTGGAGAAGATTCCGTATTACCGGCAACGTTGGGCGGTGAAGCCGGGCGCCACAGGCTGGGCGCAAATCAATCGAGGTTACTGCGCTACGATCGAGGACAATAAAGAGAAGCTCGCATACGACTTGTTTTACATCAAGAATATTTCCGTGGGGCTCGATCTGTTGATTATGTTTCAGACCATTAAGATCCTGCTCCTGAGCAGGGGCTCGCGATGAGCCATTTTTGGGAGTTCTTGTTCTGGTCGAGCGTTGCCTGGCTAGTCTACGTTTATGCGGGTTATCCCCTGTTGCTCTGGATGCTTGGGATGGTGCGCCCATTCTGCGCCAGCGAAAGCGAGCGGGTTCTCCCGCGGGTCTCGGTTCTGATTTCTGCGCGAAACGAAGAGAAAGATATCGAACGGAAGGTGCGAGAAACGCTGGCTTGGGATTATCCGGCCAATTCTCTGCAACTGCTGATTGCTTCCGATGCGTCCGAAGATCGGACCGATGAAATTCTGCGAAAAATCGTCGATTCGCGGTTGACCGTGCTGCGCATGGAGCGGCGTGTCGGGAAGAATGAAGCGCTCAATCGATTGGCGCAGCAGGCCTTTGGGGAAGTGCTGTTCTTTACGGACGCCAACTCGCAGATCGCCGCAGATTGCCTGCGGAAAATGGTGCGCCACTTTGCGGATCCGCGGGTCGGGTGCGTCACCGGTGTGGAACAAACGATTCACGACGAAGGTCAAGCCGTCGTCTCTGGAACACACGCCTACCTTGGATATGAATCTTCCGTGGCAGAACTGGAGAGCCGCATCGGTTCTGTTCTAGTGTGCGATGGAGCCATTTTCTGTGTCCGACGCAGTCTGTTTGGCACATTGCAACCCGACCTTGCAAATGACATGGAGTTGCCGCTTCGCATCGGCGGAGCGGGCTACGCGCTTCTCTTTGAGCCCAGCGTCCGAGCTTACGAGAAATCGACCGCCTCGCCGCGAGAAGAATTCTCGCGAAAGCAACGCATTGCAGGACAAGGCATTTTAGGATTTTGGCGTTTGCGGAGAGAGGTCAGAGGAATCCGGGCCTGGCAATTTTTTTCGCGGAAGCTGCTGCGATGGCTGGTTCCCGTGCCGCTGACAGTACTATTGCTGGCGAGCACATTGCTGGCGCATAACACGTTTTTCCTCGTGTGTCTGGTTTTGCAAATGGCGGCATACGCCG
>DASYYI010000076.1:0-8917 GCA_035933995.1 Candidatus Acidiferrales bacterium
GGCGACATCCAGATTTCGGCGAAGGGAATCGGCCGCGTCGCGTTGCTCGGTTCGCTCGCCTGCCGTGGCGACGCGCGCATTCGCGGTGCAGTCTACAACGGTATGGATCTCGACGAATCGCGTAGCGCGGGCGCGCGCAGGCCCGGTGTCACGAACTTTCCTGCGGCGTCCACCGACTTCTCGTGCGCCGACGGGCAAGTGCGCTTCTCCAGACTTCATCTCGAAACTCGGGCCGCGGCCTACAACGCCACGGGCTACGTCGATTTCAAGCGCCAGCTGAATTTAGAATTTAGTCCGCTCGCGATTGACAAAGTCGCGAGCCCGGCGCCCGTGCCCGTAAGCGATGCGCCGAACAAAAATCCCTTCGGCGTCTTTACATTGACAGGCGCTCTCAACTCTCCAACGCTAACGCGTGTCACCCGCCGAGCCTCCTCGCAATAGCTGATTGGCTATTTTTCTTCTGCCCTGCGCGGCCGATTCTGTTATGCTCGCGCCAAAATCGACGCCCGGCAGGCGTCGCCATGACGCTTGTCCGGGACGCTTCGCTGAGAACAACGAATCAAAGAAGCGGAGGTGCGTATGCGGCGCGCGAGTCTGATCGTGAGCCTGATCATCCTGATAATTCCAGCGACGGCGGGAATTGCATCGGCGCAAATTGGGAAAAGCGTAGGGGTAGCAGCGGGCACGCCGGAAGACGCGGAGGTCTCCGCAATTTACGCCGCGCAAGACCCGGCGCAGAAGATTGCTTTGCTCGACAAATTTTCGGCGGAGCACGCGACGGGCGATCTCGCGCTGCTGGCTGACCAGCTTTACGTCAGCGCTTATATCGCGGAAAAAAATTACGACAAGGCATTCGAGTACGGCGACAAAGCACTCGCCATTGACCCGGACAATTTCGAGACAGCCGTAAATCTGGTTCGCGCCGCGGAGCAATCCGGCGATGCGGCAAAGATGCTGCATTACGGAGACATCACGGGCGGGATTCTCGCGCGTTTCAAAGCTTCGTCCGCGCTCGCAGGAACCAGCGCGGCGGATTGGGAACAGGCAAAAGCGGAGAAGCTGAAGGCGGCCGATCCCGATGTGCAATATGTCGAATACGCATTCTATGGCGGCGCCGTGAAAGCGCCCGATCCCGCGACTCGGGCGCAGATGCTCGACCATTTCGTGACCGCATTCCCCGATTCGCCTTACACAAAAAATGCGGAGATAGGGACCGTGCTGGCTTACCAGGCGGCGAAAGAAAACGCGAAAATGCTCGACGCCGCGCAGAAAGCCTTGAAGGATGATCCAAACAACACGACAGTTCTGGTGCTGGTTGCAGACTACTGGAGCGATCGCAATCAGCAGCTCACGATAGCCGAAGCGGATGCGAAGAAAGCTCTGGCGGCGCTCCCGTCGGCGACGAAACCAGAAGGACTGACTGACGCGCAATGGCAGCAGCAGGCATCGATGCAAAAGGGACTGGCGCTCTCGGCGCTCGGCGAAGTCTACGTGAATCAGGGCAAGAACGCGGCGGCGATCCAGTCATTTCAGCAGGCTGCCCCGCTTCTGAAGGCGGATAATTTCAGCTACGGACGAAATCTGTATCGCTGGGGTTTCACGTTGGCGAAAATGAAGCGGATCGCTGAGGCGCGCCGAATTCTCACTCAAGCCGTCAACGTCGACAGCCCGTATCGCAGCCTTGCGCGGCAAACGCTGGAAAAAATCGGCGGACAGTGACGCGATCCGCGCATTTGTAAAACCATTCCTCTGATTGTGCGAGATTCACAAAAAACAAAGGCGCCCCGATAAATCGGAGCGCCTTTTTTTGCATCACGCGTCTGCGTTGAGGGCTAAGGCACGGGTAAAAAACTGTATGAGCGTCGATTACTGCGACTGCGGCGGAGCAGCTGGCGCGTCGCTGCCCGCAGATGGTTTTTTGGCAAGCGCGTCTCTATCCGCCTGCAGTTGCTTTATCTCAGATGCGAGATGTTGCGCGGTGGCGGAGTGGGATTCGAGGCGCCATTCGAGCCTTTTCTTTTCGAGTCCAGATACCGAAGGATCATTCGCCTGTTTTTTGACCTGCTGCAAATATTCTTGTTCCGACGCGAAGGTGCGCTGCTTGTCCGCAATCATACCGTCGGCCTGCTGAAGGGTTTTTGGCTTTGATCCGTCAACGACGGCGGCCTGCGTCGGGGCCTGCTGGGCGGCTGCTTTTTGCGCCTCTTTTTCCTTGGCCTGCTCTATCTGGTAGTTGTCGGAAGGCGAGCGGAGCGAACTCAGATCGTCGTCGCTCCACACCTTGGCGGTCTTCGCCGGAGCGGGCTTCGCCTCCTGCTTTTGCGGTGCAGCCGTCTGCGATGTTTGTTGTTGCGCCGTCGCCGTCAGCGTAGCGCCTGAGACGACCGCTGCGGCGATGATGACTTGGAAAAAGCGCCTTGTTTTCATGTTCTCTCTCGCTCAGTTTTTATTGTGCAATTTCACGGTACGACAGCACCTGGTATGTGATCGGTTTTTGCGAATTCTTGATCCAGCAACTGTTGTAATAAACTCCGTTTCCGCCGCCGCCGTTGATAGTGAAATCCGCAGGCCCGTACGTCCCCGGAGGGTTGCCCGCGGTATTGGCGACGAAGATTGCGCCGTTGAACTGGCCATTCCCGCCGCCGTTCTGAACGTATGTGGTGAGTCCGTTGCCAACGACGAGAATGATTCCGTTCCAGCTCGAGTTACCGTCGTAAGTCAAGTTTCCAGTGACCACCAAAATGCCGGAACCGGCCGTGCTGCCGCTGATGTCCAGATTGCCATTGACGTAAGTGATTTGTGGCGTGGTCCCGCAACTAGTGCCGCAGCTCGACCATAACGAACCGGACGCGGTATCGAGGTTGGAGAAGGTGTACGTACTGCCTCCGCCTCCTGAGCATCCTAGGCACACGTTTGCATTCTGCTGGATGGTCGCCAGTTCTTGCTGCAACGCTGCCGGCGAGCTCATGTTTGGTGGAAGCGGCGGAGTGCTGACGCTCGGCGTGGTGCCGGTTGATCCGACGTAATTGGTGGGACGCGGAATCTGGGTGTCGACGTAGTTAAGATTGGTTTGGCTCCCGGCATTGTCATTGCCCGGCGAGACGCCGATAGCGGGCACCGCGGGCGTGGTCGTACTGCACCCGGGTACTGCTGGCGCGGGCGTAAAAGAACAGCCTGCGACGGTCGTGGTCTGAGAGGTGTCATTTCCGTCCATGCAGTAGCCCTTCGAATTTGGTGGATTGAAGCTGCCAAGCGGTCCCGGCAAAGTCAACGCGGATGGGAGATTCAGATTGAGGGAGACCTGAGTCACCACGTACTGCTCAATCTTCCGGCTGCCGTTCGGTAGCACGGCTAACGCGGTAACTTCGAACGCTTGGCTTGCCGTCGAAGGCACGCCCACAGGGGCGGTCGGGACCACGATCAGGCTCGGCTTGGCGCCGCTGGCGGGCGCTGAGTCGTAATACAACGGCGTCACTGGATCAGGCGGCAGCCCGTCGCCGTCCACGTCGATGTTGAGTGATTGTTCCGTGGCTGGCGTGATGCGAACCCATTTGTACATAGGGCTCGGCATGCCTGCCACAGCTGAATTTGCCCACACGGAAGGGATCGTCTGCGTCACCGCTGCTGTCACCGCAACACCAAATTCTTGCTGGTATTCGTTGTCAAAATAAGCCGAACCGGGAGTTGTCGGCGCCACAACGTCGGCCGGGTTCACGGGATTCAAGATGTACCGCACCTGACCCACGGCCAGAGGCGCTCCCACGGGGATGAATCCGGGAACGGTGAGGTTGAAATCGTTCGGGCTTCCGGACAGCAAGCGCCCGCGTGCTTCTTCGAGCCCCGCAAAGCCCGCGTCATTGACACTCGTCGAGGAACGGTAGTTTCCGGCGAGCGAGCTTTCCGAGCCGGAGTTTGCAACCAGAGCGAGGGCAATGCCGCTGACCAGAAGCAGAATGAAAATGGCAATCAACAGCGCTACTCCCGCTTCCTGGCGTTTCCGTGGAAAGATGCTTTGGGGTTTCATGGTTTTATCCTTAACTGTTAATCATTTCTAGTGCTAGTGATTCGGATTTATGAGATGGCCCCGGCCATTCAGCTCGACCAGGCGCGGCGCGCCGGTCTGCGCGTCTCTCCGTGTTGCCCGCACGATCAGAGTGACCTCGACATCGACAACGTTGGAAGGCGAGTTAGCGGGTAACGATATTCCATTGACAGTAATATTTCCAAAGGCGTTCTGGCAAAGTATCAGAGCCGGAGGTGCAGCCGGATTGGGACAATAGTACTGGAAAATCGGCTGTGGATTGCCCCCGGGAAACATGGCCGGATAACTCGCCCGGTACTGAGCGATCTGGGCAGCGGAAGCATTGTTCATCACGTTGGTGATGTAGGGGAACATCACGCCTGGCTGGTTGGTTTGGTTCAGGGCGCTGGCGCCACTTGATTTTTTAACCCAGCCGCGAAAAAGGGTGGTTCCGACCAACTGATAACGAATCCACTTCACGGTCGTGTTGTCGGGATTTTCTTCGAAGATCACATCAAAGTCGCCCGGGGTAACGCATGTGCCGCCGCCGGCGGTGCCTATCTGGCACGGATTCTGGGCGACGTACCCGGGTCTCCATGCAATGGGCGAATTCACGACGCTGAAGCACGTAGCTACTGCACCGCAGGTGTTCGCCGAAAAATTGTTGGGAGGCGGGTAACCCGCATCACTGGCGTCTCGCACGACCTCGTCCAGTCCCAGGCGTGCTTGCTGGAACGAATCAAGCACCTGCGATTCCGTCTGGTAGCGCTTCTGCGACATGTTCATAAGGCCGAACATTGCTCCGCAAATCACCAGGAAAACGGCCATCGCAACCATGATCTCAATCAGGGTGAAGCCTTTTTGGCGTTCAAACTTTTGCACGATTGTCATTTGTCCACCGCCGCATCTAGTGTGATTGGCAAGAACGCTCCGTTACCGCCCCGATGACGCACGCCAACGATGAAGCGTTTGGCGCTGGCAGTCGTTCCGTTGCCCAGCGTGATTACCGCCCAGCGGATGTCGTACTGCGTGTCCGAAGGATCATTGGGATCCGAATAATAGAAGCTGTAGCCGCCTACTTGCGCGACGCCGTAGTTAATCAAAGGACGGTTGCCAAGATTTAGCAGTGGGCTGCCCACGATCACTCCCGGTGCCGCTGGATTGCCCAGGTTGCAGAGACCTGCCGCCGGGCAGACGATGCCTTGAGGGTCCGAAAAGGTCGTGTTCGCAATGGGCTGGTCGATCAGCGCTTCCATTTCACGTTGCGCGATCACCAGGGCCGTGGAATCGTTTCGATTGCCTGAATTCATACCGACCGCGACGGGTACCAGTTTCGCCACACCCACAATGCCGATCAGCAAGACCGCCGTGGCAACGGCCATCTCGATCAGCGTGAACCCGCGTTGGCTGTGCGATTGCGTTTTCGATGGTCTTCGCATGTTTTGGCTCTCTTATCCTTGGCTAGCTCGTCTGATGCCAGCTTCCTGCTGAGTCGGCGGACCACACCTGAATGGAACCGGACGGCATCAAGATCACGGCTCGGTAACCCACGGCAGGAATGGCAGTGTTCCCGACATACAGTACAAACACGCCTGGCGGTGCCGCCGGGTTCGCGGCGCCGCGGCCGTCGAACGTGTCCGCAACACCATTTAACGGAGTAGCCGTAAGAACCGGAACTCCGATTGCCCCGGTCAGCCCTCCGGTATTGGGAACAACTCCAGCCGCCACCAGGTTTACGTTGCCGCTCAGGAGAATCTGCTTTTCCGTACTTTTCTCTATTAGCGTTCCATCCGAGGCCGACCACATATTGGTCTGTCCGCCAGCCACTTGAATAATGCAATTGACCTGCGTGTTGAGCCGTATAGCGTCAGCCCGTGTCGATTTCAGAACCCCTGCAACCTGCCCGGCCGTATTATCCAATTGGTAGGATCGATAGGCTTGAAGGAACGAAGGCACGGCTATCGCCAACATCGCAAAGGCTATAGATACAACTACCAGTGCTTCGATCAAGCTGAAGCCGCACTCCGGATTTGTCCGCTTCCTCATTTGCAATCTCGCTCCTCGGTTCGTTTAGCCACAGGTATAAGAGCATCAGGGCGGCCATTCGCCACTTTCATCTAACCTACTCATAATCAGTAATATGCGGGAATCGGACTCAAGGTTTGGACTAGGCGGGCCGGGCTCGGCGGGGTCAATTCGTTACCAAATGGCTCCGAGGTGCCCCACTGCGGCGGGCACTTCCGAATTGGGCTTTAAGCGTTCCGACGCAATTGTGTCGCCCAGTGGTTAGGGAAATGTAGAGCCCCGCTGATTGCGTGAATCCCGAAAGGACTGCGATTTGATAGGATGGCACCCTCAATATGGCCTCACAGCAAAGCGACTCTGCTCCGAATGGAGCATCGAAAACACCAATCATCGATTTTTTGTTTGGACGGCCGCTGCGCTCTTCGGAAGAACGAGGTGAAAAGCTCGGAGCACGCGCGGGAATTCCTATCTTTGGTCTCGACGCGCTCAGCTCTGCTGCATACGGGCCCGAGGCGGCGCTGGCGCTGCTGATTCCTCTCGGAGTCGCCGGCGTAATCTACATCGTACCTATCACCATCAGCATCATCATCCTTCTGTTGATCGTTTACTTCTCCTATCGCCAGACCATCGAGGCGTATCCCAACGGCGGTGGCTCTTACACAGTGGCAGGACAAAATCTCGGCGCATTTGCCGGCCTGCTGGCGGCTGCTGCGCTGATGATCGACTACGTCCTCACCGCGGCCGTGGGGATCTCGGCGGGAGTAGGCGCGCTCGTTTCCGCGTTTCCGCCGCTCGAGCCGCACACGTTGATCATTTGTCTGGCAATTCTCGCCGTCATTACTTTAGTGAATCTGCGCGGCGTCCGCGAAGCTGGTGTAGTTTTCATGGCGCCCACGTATCTTTTCATCGCGACCCTCTTGATCACGCTGGCCATCGGGATTTTCAAAGCGATTGCTTCGGGAGGCCACCCGGTTCCGGTAGCTGCTCCGTCGCCGTTGCACGCCGCGACTGCCGCGGTAAGTGCGTGGCTGCTTTTGAAGGCGTTTTCGAGCGGTTGTACGGCGATGACGGGAGTGGAAGCGGTAAGCAACGGCGTGCAAGCGTTTCGCGAGCCGGTGGCGAAGACGGCGCAACTCACACTCACGATCATTATTGGACTGCTCGTTATATTGCTTGCGGGAATCGCGTTTCTCTCTCGCGCGTATCACATTGGCGCGACGGACCCCGGCCCCGGATATCAGAGCGTGCTCTCCCAACTCACGGCCGCGGTCGTGGGAAGAAACGCATTTTACTTCATCACTATCGCTTCCATCTTGCTGGTGCTTTCTCTTTCCGCGAACACCGCGTTCGCGGATTTTCCGCGTCTCTGCCGCCTGCTCGCGCAAGACGGCTATCTGCCAAATCCCATGGCCGTGCGTGGGCGGCGCCTTGTATATACGCTGGGAATCACGGTGCTTGCGATTCTCTGCGCCGCGCTGCTGATTATTTTTCGCGGCGTTACGGATCGCTTGATTCCTCTTTACGCCATTGGGGCTTTCCTCGCTTTCACGCTTTCCCAAGCGGGCATGGTGATGCATTGGCGCCGCGCTGGAAAAGGGAAGCTGCGCCCGGCGATGGTTCTCAACGCCATTGGTGCCATCGCCACGGCCGGCACGGTGGTCGTCGTCACGATTACGAAGTTCAAGGAAGGCGCTTGGATCACTACGCTCCTGATCCCCGCCATCATTGTCCTGATGTACTCGATCCACCGGCATTACGCCGCCGTCACAAAAGAAATCGCGGATCCGCCTCCGCTCGATCTTGCGGATCGCGCCGCGCCCATCGTTGTGATGCCCATGACGAGCTGGAACAAAATCAGCCGCGAAGGTCTGGAGGTCGCGCTGAATTTATCCTCTGACGTGCACGTGTTGCATGTGGACTGCGGCGAGCTCGAAGAAAACGTTCGCAAACAATGGAGCGAGATGGTCGAAAAGCCGATGAAAAAAGCCGGTCTGGAGGTTCCGAGGCTGACCGTGCTGAAATCGCCCTACCGTTTCGTCATCAACCCGATCGTCGACTACGTTCACGAACTCGAGAAGAAATTCCCGAGCCGGCAAATCGCCGTGCTCATTCCCGAGCTGGTTCAAAAACATTGGTATCAATATTTCCTTCACAACCAGCGCGCCACCTGGTTGAAAGCGGCGCTGCTGCTGAAAGGCGACGACCGCATCATCGTCGTGAATGTCCCCTGGTATTTCAAATCCTAGTTACCCGCGCATCTCACAACGTGTCGAAAACTCTGGTAGTTGTCACTCCGCTCGCCCTGCTTGCCCTGCCTGCCCTGACGCAGAAAGGGAGTGTGTTTTGCGAAGGGAGCCTTGGCGAAGGGAGGAGCCAACCTCCGAGCTTGCCTGACGCTTGCCCGCCGCGGCGGGCAGGCAGGGAATCTGCTTTTTCTTTCGGTTCTTGCAGCCCGCTGCACTCTCGCACGCCGCTTTAGCCGCTCGCCGAAAAACCTACCCGTTGTCATTCCGCTCGCCCTGAGCCTTGGCGAAGGGAGGAGCAACTGCGCCGAGGAATCTGCTGTTTCCTTCGGTTCTTGCAGCCTGCCGCACCCTCACACGCCGCTTTAGCCGCTCGCCGAAAAACCTACCCGTTGTCATTCCGAGGAGCAACTGCGACGAGGAATCTGCTGTTTCCTTCGGTTGTATGCAACTTTGCGTTCTCCTCATCCCGTCAGCCAATCGTTGTCCCTTCTGCGTCGCTCTGGTAATCTTTCTACACGCTGTTCACGCGGAGAGGTGTCTGAGCGGTTGAAAGAGCCCGCCTCGAAAGCGGGTAGCCTGGCAAAACCGGGCTCGTGGGTTCAAATCCCACCCTCTCCGCCATTCT
>DASYYI010000090.1:0-6572 GCA_035933995.1 Candidatus Acidiferrales bacterium
CTCCGGTTAGACTCCGGATCTCACCCCTCTAGGATATTACTTTTTGGCACGGGAAGAACCTGATTTCGGCGCGGACGGGGTGCGGCCGGAAAGCATGGCCTGCTCCTGCGGCGTCAGTTGGAGAAGATAGCGGACGAGCAACTCCGCTTCGTCGCCCTTGTATTGTTGAGCCGCCGCGGGTAGAGGCCCGTTGAAGACCCAGCGGGCGTCCCGCCGCACGAACAAACCCGAAGGCATGGCGGTGCCGGGGATGATGGTGGCGGGCTCAGTGATCCAGCGGACGGTCCACGGAGAACGGAGGCGCTCACCGGCCAACAGGAAATTCGGGGCGGTTGCATTCTTGTCGTGCGCTGCGTTGCCCGTCGCGTGACACTTCAAGCAAGGCGCGGCGGGACTGGTGAAGATGGCGCGCGCCACCAGGCGCTCCTGATCCGTCAAAGGCGCAAGCTTCTGGGGAATGAACGGTTCCTGCTGGGACGACAAAGCGCCGAAGAAAAGGACGAGCTTGCGAATTTCGTCGTCGGATAAAAAGAAGGTGGGCATGCGGACTTTGAGATAATTGCGAACGCCATTGCGGTCTTCGTCCGTTGTGCTGAGCGAAGGGTTCGCGAGGAAGCGCTTGAGCCATTCCGGGTTCACGCGCGCGCCTTCGCTGGTGAGAACGGGCGGCAGGTTGATGGAATTATCGGCCTGATACATCGGCAGGCCCATGAGGACGGTTTTCTGGCCGATATCAATCTGATGGCAGCCGATACAGTTGTACTTGGTGACGATCCACCAACCCTGCTGAATATATTTGCGCTGGTCAGTGGGTGCGTATTGGTAACTCGGCGGGAGGGTGGATTCCGTGCTGCCGAGCAGGAATGAAGCGAGCGCGTTGATCTGCTCACGGTCAATATTCGGCTTGGGCATGTGCAGGCGATCCATCGGATTCGGCTTGTACCTGCCTTCGTCGAATACTTCGGGATTCGCGAGTTTCTGGTCGAAGAAGCCCTTCAGGTCGTACCAACTGCCACGCGGATCCTTTTTGCCATCGGGCAAAATGCCTTCCTGAGCCTTGGTGTAAAGAAGCGCGTAGTCGAAACGCCCGATTGGCTTGCTGCCCTCGGTGGTGAGTTCGGTGCCGATGCGCGCGGCGTCTTCGAGGCCGGAAATTTCGTGGCAGCCAGCGCAGCCGTAGTGCTCGACCAGGGTTTTTCCCTTGGCGTAAAGATTCGTGTCGTTAATGAAGGTGGCCTGATCGTAGTGGGCGCTCGAATCCTTCTGCGTCATCAGATAGCTGGCGATGTCGCGCGCTTCCTGCCAGCTCAAACGAAAATCGGGCATGATGGTGGCCTGTTCGACGACGAGTTCATGGCCGTCGTTCGGACATTTCGAGTGCTCGACATCAAACACGTAGGGCAAGTTGTGCTTGGCGTAATCCTCGGGACCTAAATCGCGGTGCTCATACGGGCAATAAGGCTGCGTGCGCACGCGGGGATTGTGAATCCAGCGGACGATGTAATCGTAATTTGCTTTCTCGCCGACGCGGCTGAGATTCGCGGCAATGTCGCCGCCGATTTTCTGAGTTCCCTCTCCGATGGAGTGGCAAGCAAGGCAGCCGAGCGAATCGAACATGGCTTTGCCGTTCGCGGCGTCGCCACCGGGCTGCTTATCGAGCGCGGGACCTTTTAGGCCCTGCTGCCAGATGAATGCAGAGATGGCTTGGACTTCGTCAGGCTCCAAACGGAACTGCGGCATCTTCGTGGAGGGATCGAATTGCCAGGTGTGGCCAAGCCAGTACGGAATCCAATTGGGATTCAACTTCATGCGAACTTCTTTCAGATCCGGAGCGACACGCTTGACTTCCTGCTGAAGGCTGTGGCTGAGCTCGTCGAGTTGCTCGACGCGCGCGTCAATCTTGCTGACATTTACGGTGAGATCGGTAGCCTGCGCGTAAAGCTTTTGAGCGGTGGCGTTGTCCGGCGCCTGATCGCCCGCTTTGTTGAGTTGCGGAATGGTTTGATTGTCGTCGGCCTTCTCTTTTTCGAGACTGGCGATTTCGCGGACGGTGTCTTGAAGCTGCTGGCCTTGAGGGTCAAAACCGGCGTAATTATGGCAGCCGATGCAGCCCCTTTCGCGAAATAGAATTTTCGCTTCGTTCAGCACGGGGGCGTGCTCAGTCCACGCGTCAGCCGAATGGCACTGCTGGCAGCCCGCGTCGTAATTTTCAGGATAATAGAGCGGCCAGAGCCAGTGTTCGTAACGCCCGTGCGCTGTCTCGACGCTGTCGAGCGCGCGGCCGTTTCCGCCGTGGCAGGGCGAGCAGCCGAACTTATCGAGCGGATGCCATTGGAAGAGTTGTGTGTCGGGATGGCTGGTGAATGGCGCGTCTTTGCTTTTTTGGAGACCGAGATCGGCCTTGGTGAGCGTCAGCGATGTGGGAACGTAGTTCGGGTCCATGCCCACGTGGCACGACTGGCAACGATCCGTGAGGCCGACGCCGCCGACGTCGTTGATTTCATGGCCGGGCGGGTTGACGTTGATCTGAATCAGCGAAACGTCCATCGCCTGTATGGTGTTGAGCAGGCCCTGAAGCTGCGAGGAATTCAGGCCGGGGAGTTTGTCGCCGGCATATTTCGCCATGGCGTCTTGCGCATCTTTCGCCGGCTTGTCAACGTCGCCCTCTTTGGCGGTGAGCTGTGCTTTCTGGTCGAGCAATTGATTGAACGCATCGTTGAGCTGATCATAGTTCAGCTTCTTTTCGACCGTCTTACCGCCGGCTTCTGGCCAATCAACCGTGTACGTTTTGGCTTTGGCTTCCTGCATCTCCTTGAGCTTGCTTTGCTTCTCACCGCGGTAAGAAGCGGTATTGGGGACGATTTCGTAGTCGTAAATGAGCGAGCCGACGAGGCTGCGGTCCTCTTGGAAAGCAGGCAAAACGGCGGCGCGCTGCTGGTCGATCAGAGCGATTTGCTGCTGGATGGCGGCGTCCTGCGGCTTGGCGACGGCCTCGGCTTGCTGGAGCGCGGCGGAAAGTTTCTGATAATCAGGAGACGAGTAGACCGTTTTTTCCGCGGCTCGACGAGCGCGAAGCTGCTTTTGCAAGTAGACCGAATAGGAAGACGCGAAACGGCGCTCATATGAGCGCCAGGGCCGCAAGCCGATGAACTCCGCGTAGAAGGACCAGGTGACGCACAGCAAAAGCACAAAGACCGCGATCAAAATCCAGTTCGCGTAGGAGCGGCTTTTTATCGGATCGTCGGGCGAAAGTTCAGGCAAACGCGATCTCCTTCAAAAGAAAAAGCAGATTCCTCGTCGCAGCCGCTCCTCGGAATGACAGCGAAAGACTCTTGCGACTATACTTTTTAATGCATTGACCGCGCCTCGTGCCGACCTCAGAGGTTAAAACCCCGGAATTTTCCGAGCTTTTCGGCACGGCTAAGGCCGTGTCCTGACAAAACGTGCGCCGGCGAGGACCGCGGCGTGGCAGCTCTAGGGAAAGACTCGGCGCTTCGCGCCGACGGGCGGGGATTAACCCCGCCCCTACGAAAGCAAAGCGCACAGGCTGAAGCCCGCCACGGCGGGCAAACCTGCGCCACGCAAAGGCACACGGGCTAAAGGCGGCCAGGGCGGGCAAGCCTGTGCGACGTACCCAAAGGCGGAGTCGCAAAAGCCCCACGCTCACAAGACGAGCATGGGGCACCCGCAAAGGCCAAACTCTAAAATTTGGGCGTCCCGCCAGAGGTTCAGGCAAACGGAGTCTCCTTCAAAACTTTGGCGCTCTGGCGAATGCGGGGAGTCCGCGCGGGTTTTTCGGGACGCGCACAAAAGCAGATCCCTCGTCGCATGGCTCCTCGGGATGACAACGAAAATCTTTTGCGACCAAGGCTCGTGCCAGGTACGCGAAGGCGAAGCGGCAAAAGCCCCACGCTCACAAAACGAGCATGGGGCACCCGCAAAGGCCAAACTTTAAAGGCTAGATGCTGAACCACGGCGTCTCCCAAACATATTTAATGCGGAACACGAGCCGCAGGAAAATTGTGACCGGCAAGAAGAGCATGGTGATCAGGAAAATGTACATGGTGACGGTCTGAACCAGGCTCATCTTGCGATAAATTTTCCGGCTGTAGTCCGTGCGCATACAGATCCAATGGATGAACAACGCGGCCACGATTCCGTAGACCACCATGGGAATAATTCCGAACAAGCCGCGCGCGATAATCACCGCTTCCGGTCTCCAGGCGACGGGCAAAATGTGGGCGAGCCAGTGCCCGTTCACGCCGAAAATCTGGTCGAGGTTGCGATTGACATTGAATTCCACGCGGTCTGGGTCCCATGTTTGCGTGGGCCAATACCACATGAAACCAGGGCCGCGAATGAATGTGCCGATGGAAACCAGCACGAGCCAGATGGCTTCGAAGCCAATCAGAAATGTCCAAATTGCATGGCGGCGCTGCTTGTACGTGTAATAGCCGTTGCCGAGCGGATTCGCGTCGATAAAAGGAACGGCCATGAGGCCGACAATAATCAGCGTGGGAACGATGACGCCGGCGATCCAGGGGTCGAAATATTCGAGCATTTCCTGAAGGCCGAGGAAGTACCACGGGGCCTTCGCGGGATTCATGGTGACGCTGGCGTTGGCGGGCTCTTCGAGGGGCGCGTTCAACGTGAGCGCCCAGACCATCAAGATGATGGTGATGATGAGAGCGGCGAGAAGTTCCTTGCGCATGAGGAACGGATTCGTGTGCAGTTCGCGTTCCCAGCGGGAATTGTAAGGATAGGTTGTGCGGTGGTGCGTGCGCGCGAGTTGCGGATCGCCTTCGAGTTGCGCGATCAGGCGGTCGTTCGCCAGGGCATTGTGAAAGGCAAGCCAAGTGAAAAACGGGACAAAAAGGAGCATCGCGACAATAGGAATATTGTCGGGGGTGGAGATGATGACCCAGAGTTGGTGCCAGTCACCGAACATTGTCAGTTAGGTCCTGTGCTTTTGGCTTCCACGTTTGTCCTTGTTATACGCCCAAAGAAAAAGCAGATCCCTCGTCGCATTGCTCCTCGGGATGACAACGATTTTGACGGAGCGCACAGTCGGGACGCAGAGTGCGCGTCGCGTGGCCTGCCGTCCCGCCACGGCGGGCAATCGGCAGGCAAGCCCCTCGGAATGACAACGAACGAGCGTTTCATACTTTGGTTTCCGATTCGAGCATCACGGGCGATGGGCCGGAGATTCCGCCGTCCTTGCGAACGCGCCAGAAGTGCACGCCCATGAAAACGGAGGCGATCAGCGGAATCGCGATGCAATGCCAGATGTAAGCGCGAAGAAGCGCGTTGGCATCAACGATGGAACCGCCCAGCAAGCCGAAGCGCACGTCGTTGTAGGCGTTCATGCCTAACTGCGGGCCGAAAGGTCCCTGGCTGCCAAGCAAAGGAGTAGCGCGCGCCATGTTGGTTCCGACAGTGACGGCCCAGAAGCCCAACTGATCGTCGGGAAGCAGATAGCCAGTGAAGGAAAGCAACAACGTCAAGACCATAAGCAGGACGCCAATGCACCAGTTGAATTCGCGCGGGCGCTTGTACGAGCCGGACATGAAAACGCGAAACATGTGCAGCCAGACGGCCATGACCATCAAGTGGGCGGCCCAGCGGTGCATGTTGCGGAGGAGTTGGCCGAAGGGAACATCGTTTTCGAGATAGAGAATGTCGCGAAAGGCCTGAACTTTTGTGGGGTGGTAATAGAACATCAGCAACACGCCCGTGAAGACGAGGACGATGAACAAATAAAAAGTGATGCCGCCCATGCCCCATGTGTAGCCGTAACGAGTGGCGTCGCGATTGACCTTGGCCGGATGGATGTGGAAGAAAAGATTATTGAGCGTGGAGAGGGCGCGGTTGCGCGGCTCTTCATCGTGCTTGATGCGGAAAATCGCGCGATAGAGCTGAGTTTCCTCGGGCTTCTTCAGCTCTTCGGCCTGTTCGCGAGCTTTTACCTTGAGCGTTTCGCCCAACTCGCGCGTCTTCTCTTTGATGTCTTCGAGAACGCCCGGCTTGCGGCCGCTCTCTCCGCCTTCATCCGCCATTTCGGAGGCCTCTTCCCTGCTGAACTGAATTTAGAGTATTGCGTCAGTTTGAATTTCGACTCTTTGTGTCACGATCAAGAAAATTCAAAATTTGAATTTTGACTCTTTGCGTCACGATCAAGAAAATTCAAACTGACCCAGTACCGAATTTAGGCGCTGATGAACGCGCCCGCATCATTGAACTGATTCGTGCCAGCGGCCGGGTCCTGAATGTAGCGCTGGCTGGTGTCGACAACAATCTGGTTCGATGGATCGAGAATAATGTGGCAGCGATCCATGGGACGCGGCGCGGGACCGGCGAAGTTCACGCCTTCGCTGTCGTATTCGCTGCCGTGGCACGGACAATGAAAGATGTTCTGGGACGGTTCCCAGTCGGGGGTGCAGCCCAGGTGAGTGCACTGGGCGAAAATCACGAAGAGGCGTCCCGGCTCGCGCACCACCCAGCAGCGCTCCGATTGCAAGAAGCGCTGGTCAACGCCGAGGCTGTAATCGGAGACGTAGCCGGCATTGAATACC
>DASYYI010000112.1:0-5638 GCA_035933995.1 Candidatus Acidiferrales bacterium
GTCGAGGTCACCGTGCGGCTTTTGCCGTCGGCTGACACCACGATGCGCCCCGAAGTTGTAATCTTCCCGCCGCTCCTTTCAGTAAACGCCAGCGTGCGCATGCCGATTTTGCGGTAGGACCGCGTGCTGTCCGCTGAGCCGCCGGTAACCGGATAAGCCTCGCCGTCTAATTTGCCCGTCCAAACGTTATGCACTGGCTTGTCCGCGCTGTCCATTCCATCGACGGTGACTGTTGTGTTTTCGCCTGAGACTTCGTAGGTGACTGTCGTGTTCTTCGTCGCCCCGGGACCGAATTTCGACTTCGCGTCGTTCAGTTTCCAGGTGCCTATAAAGGGGTTCTGGGCGAAGCAAACCCCTGCTGCCAGTAAACAGAATGCAAGAGTCGCTACTACCTTCGTTGCTTTCATATTCTCTCCTCATTGAGAAAGTTGAGCCGGAATTTCCGTTTGACCTGCTGAGTGAAGCCGTTATACACCTCAACTTCGCCCGTGTGAAGCCAAATCGACCTTCGTTGCGAGTGCTCTCTCCGTCAAAGTTTAGAAGATGATTGCTCGCGGCATGGGCGTGGCTTATGCTGTTCGGCGTTTGCGGGACTATGCGGGTTTTGGAGGGCGCGATGAGGCTTTCGGCGGGTGCGCATGTTTTTGGAGCAGTGCTGCTGACGCTTTGCGCGGCCGGACAGGGATGGGCGCAGAACACGCCTCCGCCGCTTTACACTCCGGCCAATGCGGGCGCGCTGCTTTCGACGCGCGTCGTGAACTATCAAATCGACGCGCATCTGAACGCCGACAAGAAGACCATCGACGCCACCGAATACCTGACCTACAAAAATCTCACCGGCAAGCCGCAGCAAACTTTTCCGTTCCATCTTTACCTGAACGCCTTTCAACCCAAGTCGACTTTCATGACGGAAGTCCGCCTCTCCGGCACGCGCGGCACTAGCGCTGGCTCTGGCTGGGATCCAAAACACTACGGCGCGATTACCATTTCGAAATTCGAAGTCGAGGGTATGGGTGACCTCACGAGCAAAATGCAATTCGTTCAACCGGACGATCACAACCCCGACGATCGCACCGTGATGCAGGTGACGCTGCCAAAACCCGTCGCTCCTGGCGCATCGGTGCAATTTCGCATGACGTTTCACGACCAGCTTCCCGAAGTGGTCGAGCGCACCGGCTACAAACGCGATTTCTTCATGGTGGGCCAGTGGTTTCCGAAGGTCGGCGTGTGGTGGCAGAACGCGTGGAATTGCCATCAGTTCCACGCCACCACGGAATTTTTCTCGGACTTCGGCACCTACGACGTGCGCGTCACTGTCCCGATGGATGAAGTCGTCGGCGCGGGAGGCGATTTGGTCGCCAGCGAAAACAACGGCGACGGAACGAAGTCGCTCACATTTCATTCCGGAGACGTGATCGACTTTTCCTGGACAGCCAGCCCGCATTTCATCGACGTCGAAGATTCGTGGACTGGCAGCGCGGGCACGGTGAAGCTGCATGTGCTGATGTCGCCGGGACACATGGCGTCCGCGCCGCGATATATTCACGTGCTCAAGGGAGCGATGACGCTTTTCGATAAATGGTACGGGCCGTATCCCTATGACCGACTCACTGTCGTCGATCCGCCGCACGGCGCGGAAGACGCGGGCGGCATGGAGTATCCCACGTTGATTACCGCAGGCACGGCGCCCGATCTGTTGATGCCCAAAGGCGTGCTGTTGCCCGAAGTGGTCGTGGAACACGAATTCGGCCACCAATATTGGTACGCCATGGTGGCCACGAATGAATTCGAAGACGCGTGGATGGACGAGGGCATCAACAGTTACACAGAATGCAAGGTGATGGCCGCGCTCTATGGCGACAAGACTTCCGCGCTGCGATTTCCCTTCGCGCAGATGAGCGATTTCGCGCAGCAGCGATTGAGCTACCTCTCCGAGCCAGACACGGACCCGCTGACTCGCTTCGGCTGGCAATTCATGAACGACGGCGCGTACGGGGCAATCAGTTATGGCAAGACCGCGACCGTTTTGCTGACGCTCGAAAGAATCATCGGCGCGGCCAAAATGCAGGAAGCGATGCACGAATATTTCATGCGCTATCGCTTCAAGCATCCCACGCCCGAGGATTTCATGAACACGGTTCAGGAAGTCGCGGGCCAGGATTTGAGCTGGTATTTCGAGCAAGCATTCAAGGGCACGCAGATTTTCGATTATGAAGTGGACAGCATTCGCTCGGATCGCGCCGATTGGTACAACGAGTCCGCCGCTGCGAAACACGATTCGCTGAAAAAAGCCGCGCCGGAGTATCGCGATACGGTGGTCGTGCGGCGCAAAGGCGATTTCATCGCGCCCGTGGATCTGGAAGTGAAATTCGACAATGGCGAAGTGGCCCACGAACATTGGGACGGCAAGGACCGCTGGATTCGCTACTCATACACGAAGTCCGCGAAAATCGTCTCCGCCGAAATCGATCCGCAACACAAAATGTGGATGGATCGCGATTTCTACAATGACAGCCAGACGGCGGCGGAGGACGGGCGCGCAGCGCGGAAGATCGGCAATATTTTTCTTTTTGTCAGCGAATGGTTTTCGCAGTTGCTGGCGTACCTGACGTGACGCGGCCGTTTTTGCCTTTGTAGGGACAGGTTTTTAAGCCCGCCCGCGCGATGCGCAGCATCGTGTTCTCTTGATTTCAAGTTTCGTTTTTCGATTTTTATTTTTTTGTTTTGTGAAGGAGCAAACGATGGCGCAACGCGGCGCAAGCGCATTTTGGGGAGGCGCGGGACTTGTCTGGCGGCGCCAGCGCGTTCTGTGGTGGATTTTCGCGGTGAATTTCATCCTCGCGTTTTTCTCGATCCACGGAGTCGTGCCGCGTATTGGAAGCGTCCTCGACCACAGCCTGGCCGCGCAGCGCCTGGTGAAGGGCTTCGACTTGGGCGCGTTCACCGAGTTGATGTTGCAGCCGGGGATTTCTCCTCTCAGCGTGTCTCCGGCGGCGATGGCTTACAGCCTGGTGTTTTTTGCGTTCATGCTGTTCATCACGGGAGGGATTCTCGAAACGTATCGCCGCGACGACCGCGTGAGCACCGCGGAATTTTTTGAGTCGAGCGGCGCGTTTTTCTGGCGCTTCGTTCGCCTGGTGATATTTCTGCTGCTCTGCCTGATTCCCATCGCGATTCTTCACCGCATCCTTCGAAGCGCCGGCGATCACATTGATGAAACCGCCGTCTCCGCGATGGCCAGCATCTGGTTCAGCATCGCCGCCGGCATTGTTATTTTATTTCTGCTGATTGTGCTGCGGCTGTGGTTCGACGTGGCGGAAGTTCATTCCGTCGCGCAGAATGAACGCCGCATGCGCCGATCGCTGACTGCCGCGTGGCGGCTCGCGTTCGGAAATTTCGGCAGGCTGTTTTGGCTGTATTTCAGCATCAGCATTGTGGCGTGCATCGGTTTTGGATTTGGGCTGTGGCTGTGGATGTACGTCTTGCCGCCGACGGCCATCACCGGCGCATTTTTTCTGAGCCAAGCAATGATTCTGTGGTGGCTCGCGACGCGCCTGTGGCAGCGCGCAAGCGAAACGCTGTGGTACCAGCGCAACTTCGTTGCCGCCGCGCCGCCCGCATCATACACGCCCGCGACGTCCACGCCCGCGACGTATCCCGCCGTCGCGCCGCAAACTCCGCCGTCGCCGCTGCCGCCGCCACTACCGACGGATCAGGTGTGATGTGTCGTACCTTCCAGCCACGAGTGATTCGGAAGACTATGGAGTTCTGTCTTTTCGGTCAGTGATCTCGTGCAGCATAGCTCGTGCCGCGGGATGGTCGTTGTCGATATTTGCTCGTTGAAACAATCTTCTGGCGTTCGGGATTGAGGTTTTCACACTCTTGCCTTCGAGATACGCGATCCCGAGAAAGAAGAATGCGTCCTCTCTTGATGCTTCGCATAGGTTCTTCCCTTTTGTTGCCCTCCGAAAACATCGAACTGCTGCTGTGGGATCCTTCCTAACCCCTTTTCCCCAGAAGTAGTGAATCCCGAGTTGAACCAGATCCTCATCGTCGCCGGCCGCGACCGATTTTCGGAACCACCTAACTGCCGCATTTAATTTCCCATTCTCCCGATACGTTATTGCAATATTGCTCGCAGCGCGGGTGTGTCCGGCGTGAAATGCTTTTCTTAACCACGAGAGCGCTTCCTGTACATTTTTGCTGACGCCGTCTCCGTTCCCGAGTTGAACTCCCAAATTATTTTGTGCAGACGCACAACCATGCTCTGCCGCGCTCCGAAGCCATTGAGCGGCCCTTCGAGCGGAGCGTCTAACAAGAAGCTTCCCCTTGTTGTCCATGCACCCGTCGCCATATCGATCTGCAACGCCCCATTCCGCCTCCGGGTCGCCCCGCTTCGCTCGGTCAAGCAAGCTTTGCCATTCCGAAGCGGACATCTTGTATCCACCCGGGGGCCTCTTAAAGTTCCTTCGTGTCATCTTCCAAGGAGATTGGGAATCAATCACCGCGCGGCCTCCGTCAGGTGGTTGCGTTGTCGATTTGGGCGCGCTGGAGATGATCCGAGTAGTCGATGTAGATCGTCTTCCACTCGGAATAAAAATCGAGCGCGGGCGCGCCGGATTCGCGATGGCCGTTGCCCGTTTGCTTGGTGCCGCCGAAGGGCAGATGCGTCTCCGCGCCAATCGTCGGCGCATTCACGTAGACGATGCCCGTATCCAAATCGCGCTGCGCGCGAAACGCGTCGTTCACGTTGCGCGTGTAAATCGAAGATGACAATCCGTATTTTACGCCATTCGCAATTTCAATCGCTTCGTCAAGGCTGTTCATCGGCATCACGGAAACCACAGGGCCGAAAATTTCCTCCTGGCAAATTCGCATCTTCGGATCGCAATCGATGAACACCGTCGGCTCGTGGAACCATCCCTTCGCATGCGCGCCTTTGTTCAATCGATTTCCGCCGGTGGCGATTTTCGCGCCTTCCTGCTTGCCGATTTCGACGTACTTCATCACCGTCTGCAATTGCGTTTCATTAATCGCCGGGCCCATGTCGATATCCGGTTGCAAGCCATCGCCAACGCGCAATCTTTTCGCGCGCGCCACGAATTTGTCGACAAACTCCTTGTAGACTTTTTTGTGCACGGCGACACGGCTTGCCGCGGTGCAACGTTGGCCGGTGGTGCCGAATCCGCCCCAGATCGCGCCGTCGACAGCGAGGTCGATATTCGCGTCGTCCATCACCAAAATAATATTTTTGCCGCCCATTTCCAGATGGCAATGCTTGAACGTGCTCGCGCACGCCTGCGCGACGATGCGTCCCACTTCCGACGAGCCTGTGAAGCTCACCAGCTTCACATCGGGATGATTCACGAGCGCCGCGCCCGCGTCAGGGCCCATGCCGCTCACGATATTCGCGACGCCTTCGGGCAAGCCAGCCTCTTCGAGAATCTGAACGAGGTAATACGTCGACAGCGGCGTGTCTTCGGCCGGTTTGATGACCACCGTATTTCCGCAAACGAGCGCGGGCATCATTTTCCACGACGGAATCGCGATGGGGAAATTCCACGGCGTAATCAATCCGCAGACGCCGATCGGCGCGCGCACGCTCATCGCGAATTTGTTCGGCAACTCGGAAGGAGTC
>DASYYI010000117.1:0-1946 GCA_035933995.1 Candidatus Acidiferrales bacterium
TGCAATGAAAGAAGATACGGGATCGCGGCAACTCTCTTGGCGTGGGCGACGGGACACAGCGTGAAAGAAGGACGCGCAGCGTCGCCGTTTGGCTATAATTGGAGATGGGGGCCATCCCAGAAATATGCCACAACCAACAACGGGGCTTCGGATAGGGCGAATCCTCGGGATTCCGCTTTATCTGCATGCCACTAGTTTTCTGATCTTTGCGCTGCTGACTTTTTTCCTTGCGACGCAAATTCTGCCGCTGCAGTCAGGCGCAACTCCGATGCAATACTGGATCCTGGCGGTTGGGGTCAGCATCGTTTTTTTTGGCTCCCTCATTCTGCACGAACTGGGGCACAGCGTAATCGCACTGCGGTATAAGATTCCGGTAGTCTCCATCACATTGTTCTTCTTCGGGGGCTTGGCGCGAATCGCACGCGACCCGGAAACGGCTTTGCAGGAATTCAACATTGCGATTGCCGGGCCGATTGTCAGCTTCATCCTGGGTGCGGTGTTCCTAGGGATTTACGCGGTCGCTCCCAGTGGGCCCTTGCAACTCGCGGCGCTTTATTTGAGCGTGATCAATCTGATCCTCGGAGCGTTCAACCTGCTGCCCGGGTTTCCCATGGATGGCGGGCGAGTCCTGCGCGCGATTGTCTGGGGCATCACAAAAAACTTCGACCGGGCAACCCAGATTGCGTCGCGCAGCGGACAGATCTTCGCCTACATGATGATCATGCTGGGAATTTGGGCGATTATGGAGCGCGACTCGGGAGTATCAAGATTCCTGGGCGGCTGGAGTGGCGGGCTCTGGCTGGCGTTCATTGGCTGGTATCTGCTTTCCGCCGCGCAGGAGACATATACACAGGTCGCCATTCGAAATACGCTGACGGGTCTTAGCGCGGCAGACATTATGTCACCCGACGTACCCACGGTGGCGCGGGATATTTCGCTGGAAGATTATGTCCAGGAAGTGCTGCGGACTGGGCGGCGCTGCCACGTGGTGACGGGCAACGGCATGGCCGTGGGACTGGTGACGCTGCATCAGGTGCAACATTTTCCGCGCGAGGAATGGGCGAATACTTCGATTCAAGCCGCCATGGTGCCCCAAGGCGCAATTCAGTGGGTAACGCCGAATGATCCCGTTACAAGCGTGCTTGAACGCATGCAGCGCGAAGATGTTAATCAAATGCCGGTGCTGCAGGAAGGGCATATCATCGGGATGATCGCGCGCGATTCGATTTTACGCGTGATCCAGACACGCCTGCAGGCGCACCGTCAGTACGCGGCAAAGTAGCTCCGCCGCCCGCGGTTGGCAAAACACATCTCGACGGAGCAATCCAGCCGTATAATCCGGAGCGTATCGCGATGCGAATTCTGCTGGTCGAAGACGAGCGGAAGGTGGCGAGCTTCGTAGCCCGCGCGTTGCGCGAAAACGCGTATGCGGTCGATAGCGCGGGAACTGGCGAAGACGGGCTTCGCTTGGCGCTTGAAAATCCCTACGACGCAATCCTATTGGATGTGCGCCTGCCCGGCATGAGCGGCATTGAACTGTGCCGAAAACTCAGGCAGGCCGAAATTCAATCCCCCATATTGATGCTGACCGCGCGGAGCCTTGTGGAACAGCGCGTGGAAGGCCTCGATGCCGGCGCGGATGATTATTTGACGAAGCCGTTCGCGCTGGCGGAATTGCAGGCGCGCGTGCGCGCGCTGGTGCGCCGCGGATTCCGGAGGGGAGAAGCGAAACTGCGGTGCGGCGATTTGGAGCTTGATCGCCACAGACGAAGCGTCACGCGGGGGTCGGCGCGCGTGCCCCTGACGTCGAAGGAATTTGCGTTGCTCGAACTGCTGCTTTTGCGTTCACCGGATTCCGTGACGCGCAGCGAAATCATCGAACACGTGTGGGACAGCCACTTCGACAGCGACACGAATCTGGTGGAAGTGTATATCAACCGACTGCG
>DASYYI010000120.1:0-12381 GCA_035933995.1 Candidatus Acidiferrales bacterium
CCCGTCGTTCGTGCCGATCGTGAATCCCTGCTCGATCGGCATGTTCGCCACGGCTTGTTCCCAATTGGAGCGTCCGTCACGGTTGAGTTGTACATCCCCGCTGACGTAGCTCAAGCGGACGATTCTCGCGTAGCTGTATTCCGCGGCAAGGGTAGTCGGTGAGAAAGCCGCCAGGAGAAGAATCGTGAGGCTGAAACACGAAAGGCTCGAAACGATACGCCGCATACCACACCCCCTTCCGGGGAGATCCCGTTGCTGCTTTAGATGTCGCCGCGCGCCGGGCAGTTGCGCGCTACCTTCTCGGCTAATGCTCCCGCTTATCCTCCGCATGGTCAAGCACATTCCGCGCTGAACTCAGGAAGCGACGGCACAGTCCTCCACGATTGAGTCGGAGGCAGCGCGACGCCTAATGCCCGGCGCGGATCTGCTCGGCGATGGCGCGGGCGCGCTGGCGGGCGATGTCAACCAATTCGTCGTTCGCGGCGAGTTGGTCGAGTGTTGGCAGCAATGCCTCTGGTTCAGGAAGGAGCTTGTTCCGTATGTCGCTCTGCACGCGAGTCATCACGTCGTTCACACCAAGATGATCGTAACGCATGGTGCGCACCATGTCGCTCAGGTCGAGTTCCTGCCGCTGCAAGCCATCAAAAATAGCGAGGAGCTGGTTGGCCGCGCTGTTCAACGTGTAGTTGAACGTCACCTGGAATTTCTCGGTTCCTTTCTCATAGGCGAACGTTTTCTGGCCTAGATCAGCGATGCGGCGGTGAACGTCGAGGTCCACACCATGGAAGTTGTGCAATTCCGCGGCGAGTTCAAACAGTTTATGGGCCAACGTTTGGCTGATTTGCATCGGCTGGGGACTTGGCGTGTCGTCGAGTTGGCGAATGTCGTAGGTTCCCGAGCCGTCTTCGTTGATTTTGATTTCGGCAAATTCAGGATAGCTGGACTTGAAAATCTTGCGAAACGTAAGAGTAGGTTCCTGAACGGAGTCCGCCGCATCCGAAGTTCGCGATTGTGCAAAAGCCGCCGGGAAACACGAGAGCAATACAATCGCGAGACACATTAACTTCGAGTCACGGTATTTCATCGTTGGATTGGGATGCGCCCAGCCGAAAAATGGCTGCGCGAAGCGGGGCGCGCGCCGGATACAGCAGCCACGGGATTGGCAATCAGACTACGCTCCAGACGCTCAGCCGCCCAGGCAAAATGAGCATGGCAAAGCGCGACCGCAAGCGCGTCAGCGGCGTCGGCGGGTTCCGGTTGCTCGCACAGGCCGAGCTGAGCCTTCACCATTTGCTGCATCTGTTGTTTCGAAGCCCCGCCAAACCCCGTCACGCTGGCCTTCACTTCGCGTGGCGAATAACTGTGCGCGGGAATGTCCGCCTGCGCGGCAGCGAGCAAAATCACGCCGCGAACTTCGGCCAGCCTGAGTGCCGTGCGCATGTTGAGCGCCGCGAAGACCGATTCCACTGCAACAGCGTCGGGAGAAAATTCCTCGACGAGCTGCGCAACCATCTGATGGATTTCGCGGAGACGGTCAGAAAAGCTGGCGCGCGCTGGAAAACGCAACGCCCCGAAGCGCAGCATGGCCGCTGCCTGGCCGTTCAGTTCGACCACTCCGTAGCCGGTGGCGCCGGCCAGCGCAGGATCGAGGCCGAGAACGCGAAGAGATTTGCGCGCGACTGAACCGTTTGCGGGCATCGTTGTTACGCCATGACAATGCTGCGTTCGCGTCATGACGGCGAGCTTCAGTCTACGCGCAGACGAAAAACTGGGGGTAGCGATTTTTCGGGGGCCGCAACGCGAAGGACACTACGCGTGCGGGAGCACTAGCCTGCTACAGCGGCCTGAATTTCGTTTTCGTCAATGTCGAAATTGGCGTACACATGCTGAATGTCGTCGTGCTCTTCCAGCGCTTCGACCATCTTTAGCATTTGTTGCGCCTGCACGCCCGTGAGCTTCACGTAGTTCTGCGGAATCCAGCCGACTTCGGCAGCGGCTGGGTTAATTCCCGCGGCGATCAGAGCGTCGCGGACTTTCTCGAAAGCCTCTGGCGGAGTCACCACTTCCCAGAACGACCCGTCGTCTTTAAGATCTTCGGCGCCCGCATCGAGGACGATGCCCATCATTTTTTCCTCGTCGGCGGCTTCTTTTGCAACCGTGATGTCGCCCTTGCGATGGAACATCCAGCCCACGGCTCCCGTTTCGGCCATGTTGCCGCCGTGCTTGGCCATGAGGTGGCGAATTTCGCTGACGATGCGGTTGCGATTGCTGGAAACCACTTGCACCAGCATTCCCACGCCGCCGGGGCCGTACCCTTCGAATATCACTTCCTCGAGGACTTCGCCTTCCATTTGGCCCGTGCCGCGGAGGATGGCGCGCTCGATATTGTCGTTGGGCATGTTCTCATTTTTCGCGGCGAGGATGGCGGTGCGAAGTCGGGGATTGGTAGTAGGGTCCGCGCCACCCGAGCGCGCGGCAATCATAATTTCGCGGATGATTTTGGTGAAGGCCTTGCCGCGGCGCGCGTCGGTTGCGGCTTTCTTGTGCTTGATTGTCGCCCACTTCGAATGTCCGGACATACGGAATGCCTCGCAGAAGAAACTGGCAGGAGCCTATTATGTGCCCTTGCTGCGACAGTCTAGCACAGGGTTTCTGAAAGAAAAAGCTGGCAGGCGGCCGAGCAGTGACTAAGATTGACGCAGTAGGTTGAGTTCCAGATCACCCGACTTGCCAGGAGTTACCACACAGTGTGCCGTGCTCTTGAATTATTTTTCGATGCTCTTTTTCGTCGGAGTCCTAACCTGAATGCTAACGAAATTTGAATTTACCGTTCCCTTCCATGCCTTGAACGGAAGTTTGTCGATATCTTCCTGTTTCAGCCATCCACCATTCCAACCCGGTACCGAGGAGATGCCTCGTGAAGAATATTCAGCCCGGATGCGGTAGTGGCCCGGCTTACGGAGTTGCGGATAGTTCATCGGGTCCATATAGACGTAGGTACCATAACAGTGGGCCTTGTTGAGGGTCAGCCAATTTTTTACAAACGTTTTAGCTAAGTCGGGGGAGTGGGGGTCGGGAATACTGTCAGCAATAAGGTGCGTAGTCGCACCTTGGAGGGTAGAACCTACCTCCAGAAATAGTTCTAGATCTGAATTACCGAAGGTAGCGTCGATGTGTTGAGCTATGATTATGTCGTCGGCACCGACGTTCCAGAGTTCTACCTTAATCCTGAGCGTCTCACCCGGACGAATCACTGTCTTTTCCGGTATGAGTTTTAATTCAATCTCAGGAGAAGATTCCCCGGTGTTCCGGAGATTTCCCGTTTGTGCAGTTGCAAGGATGGGGCACAAAAAGCTGACTAAAGCCACTAGACCAAAGCGCATACGCTCGACCTCCCCGGTCAGTCTAAACCTGTTACAACTCTTAGACACCAACGATAGGTTCCGAGGTTTAAAGGGCCTGTGCCTGATTAACGCGGTAACCCTCGAGTGTTCCGTGGACAGGATTTAGGG
Source organism: Candidatus Acidiferrales bacterium (assembly GCA_035933995.1). Classification (GTDB taxonomy): domain Bacteria; phylum Acidobacteriota; class Terriglobia; order Acidiferrales; family UBA7541; genus DAHUXN01. The sequence continues at coordinate 3,513 of DASYYI010000120.1, forward strand.
CGAGCGATATACTCGCCCGTTCATTTTGAAATTTGAAAATGGGATAGCTCCCGTTTATCTGTTTTTCCGCAGCGAGTGTGCGGGAACCTTTCCTGCCGCGCACGCGTACTAGACTGGGAAGTCCCGCAAAGGAGAATTGTCGATGAGGAAAGCAGCACTGGCCCTGTGTGTCTTGATGCTGGCGGCGACGTGTTACGCGCAGCCCGGCTCCGCGCCCCTTCTGTTACAGCAACCGGCGATCAGCAAGACGCAGATCGTTTTCGTCTATGGCGGAGAGCTGTGGAGCGTGGGCCGCAACGGCGGCGACGCCATTCGGCTGACGACGGGAGTCGGCATTCAGTCCAATCCGTATTTCTCGCCGGACGGGAAATGGATCGCGTTTTCAGGCCAGTATGGCGGTAACACGGATGTGTACGTGGTTTCAGCCGATGGCGGCGTGCCGCAGCGGCTGACGTACCATCCCGCACCGGACATGGTAGTCGGCTGGACACCTGACGGCAAGAACGTGCTGTTTGAATCGAGCCGCGATGCGTTTGCGAGCGGCGTGGCGAATCTTTTCACTGTTCCGGTCACGGGTGGATTGCCCACGAAGCTGCCTTTCCCGCTGGCCTATGAAGGCTCGTATTCGTCGAACGGCGACGAGATTGCCTACCGTCCAGTAGCGTTCCCCTGGGGTACGTGGTCGCATTATCGCGGCGGCACGGAATCGAAAATTTGGATTGCCAAGCTGTCGGATTCAAGCTATCAGGAAATTCCGCGCGGCGACTGGAATGAATTCGACCCCATGTGGGTCCGCAACAAAGTTTATTTTCTCTCGGATGAAAAAGGCCCGTTCACCCTTTATGAGTACGACCCCTCGACAAAAAAAGAGACGGAACTGATTCCCAACGATGGCATGCCGATCAAAGAGGCCTCGGCGGGACCGGACGCAATTATTTATTCGCAGTTTGGCGCCATCCACGTGTACGACATCGCGACGCATCGCGACCGTGCGGTGGCGATTCACGTCACCGGCGATTTCCCTCAGGTGATGCCGCATTTCGACAGCGTGGAGAAGAATATTCTTTCCTCGGGGATTTCACCGACTGGCGTGCGGGCCGTGTTCGAGGCGCACGGAGAAATTTTGACGGTGCCGGAACAGCACGGCGACGTGCGCAATATCACGAATACGCCGGGAGTGGCGGACCGCACGCCGGCATGGTCACCCGACGGAAAATCGATCGCGTATTTCTCTGACGAGTCGGGCGAGTACGCGCTGCACATCAAGGATCAAAACGGGATGGGCGCGGTCAAGAAGATTAATCTTGGCAACCCGCCGTCGTATTTTTACGACCCCCAATGGTCGCCCGACAGCAAGAAAATTGCCTACACGGACAAGCGGCTAAGCGTTTGGTACGTGGACCTCGACAAGGGCGCGCCGGTAAAAATTGATTCTGACGTATTCGAAACGCCGGAGCGGACGCTCGATCCATCATGGTCGCCTGACAGCGAATGGATCGCGTACACCAAGCTGATGCAGAACCACATGCGCGCCGTATTCGTGTATTCGCTCACGACGGGCAAAAGCACGCAGATCACCGACGGAATGAGCGACGCGCGTTTCGCGGCATGGGATAAGAATGGAAAGTATTTGTATTTCACGGCCAGCACGAATTCGGGACCCACGACTGCGTGGCTCGACATGTCAAGCTACGACCACACGGTAACGCGCAGCGTCTACGTCGCGGTGTTGGGCAAGGACATGAAGTCGCCGGTCGCGCCCGAAAGCGACGAGGAGAAGGCGGAGAAAAAACCCGAGCCGAAGGAGGCTGCCGAGAAGGAAAAGAAGGAAGAAACACCGAAGGTAACAATCGACTTCGAGAATATTGGCCAGCGCATCCTCGCCCTGCCGGTTCCGGCCCGCGATTACGTGGGGATCGCGGCCGGCAAAACGGGCGAACTGTTCTTGGCCGAATTGCCCCCGGGCGAGGAAGGCGGAGCGTTTGGCATGCCACCGGGAGTGGTGATCACCCGCTTCGATATGAAAACCCGCAAAACCTTCCCGATTATTTCCGGCGTGCAGTCCTTTGACGTATCGTTCAACGGCGAAAAATTCCTGTATCAACAGCAGGGGCACTGGGGCATCGCACCAACAGCCGCGCCGGCGAAGCCCGGCGAAGGCACGTTGAACATGGCAGACATGAAAGTGTGGGTGGATCCGCGCGCGGAATGGAAGCAGATGTACCACGAGGTGTGGCGCATTGAGCGCGACTTTTTCTACGCCCCAAACTTTCACGGTCTCAATCTGGACAAAGCCGAAGCCGAATACGCGAAGTATCTGCCCGGCCTCGCCAGCCGCGAGGATTTGAACTTCATGTTCGATCAGATGCTCAGCGATTTGAACGTGGGCCACATGTTCGTGCGTGGCGGAGCGATTCCGACGGTTCCACCGGTTACGGTGGGACTGCTGGGCGCGGATTACAAAATCGAGAATGACCGTTACCGGATCGCGCACGTCTATTACGGCGAAAACTGGAATCCTGATCTGCAGGCGCCTTTAACGCAGCCGGGTGTCAACGTCGTGGCCGGCGATTATATTCTCGCTGTCGACGGACGTGAACTGCGCGGCTCGGACAACATTTACAGTTTCTTCCTGGATAAAGCTAAGAAGCAGGTGACGCTGAAGGTAGGACCAAACGCGGATGGCTCTGGCTCGCGCGAGGTTACGGTCGTGTCCGTTGCGAACGAATTGAACCTGCGGCATCGCGATTGGACCGTTCGCAACATGGAAGCCGTCGACAAGCTGAGCGGCGGAAAACTGGCGTATGTGTATCTGCCCAACACCGCGGGTGGCGGGTTCACGAATTTCAACCGCTACTACTTTGCGCAGGTGGGCAAATCGGGCGCGGTGATGGACGAACGGTTCAACACGGGTGGCTCCATCGCGAATTACATCATCGAAACGATGCAACGCAAGCTGACGAGTTATTGGTACACGCGGCAGGGCGAAGTGTTCACCTCGCCGCTCGACGCGATTTTCGGCCCCAAAGTGATGATCATCAACCAATTCTCCGGCTCAGGCGGCGACTGGATGCCTTGGGGCTTCCGTCACACCGGGCTGGGGCCGCTGGTTGGTGAGCGAACGTGGGGCGGCCTCGTGGGCATTTACGGTTACCCACAATTGATCGATGGCGGATCGGTGACGGCGCCGCGCGTGGCTTTCTTCAATCCGAATGGGACGTGGGACGTCGAAAATCACGGCGTACCGCCGGACGTGCCCGTGATTCTGGATCCGAAAGCTTGGCGCGAAGGGCACGACGTACAACTCGAAAAGGCCGTGGCAGTGGCCATGGATGAATTGAAAAAGAATCCATTGCCAAAGCCCCATGTTCCTCCGTTCCCGGATTATTCGAAGGACGCGCACTAACAGAACTGCGACGTGTAATCAATGCGCGGCTCGGCGCTTGTTCATTCGCATAATCCGCGATGAACGGGCGTCGGGCCATTATTTTTTGGCCATATCTTCAGCCGTGCGCGGCTGCACGGCAAATCAGCTCTTAGGAGAAAGTTCATGCCATCTGCTGCCAAGCGCATTCACTTTTCGCCGCCCGTCGGATTCGGGCCGCTGCCATTTTCGAACGGCGTGCTCGTAGGCGATACGTTTTACATGGGCGGCCACCTTGGCCTGGACCCGGCGACGAAGAAAATTCCCGCCAACGTCGAGCAGGAGATTCGCCTTATGCTCGATGGTTTTCGCGGCACGCTTTCCCGCGCGGCGATGGCCATGGCGGATCTTGTTTTCGTGCAAGTGTTTTGCTCGGACGTCTCGCTGTTCGATCAATTCAATTCTGTTTATCGCACCTATTTCTCGCATGATTTTCCGGCGCGCGCATTTATCGGCTCGGGGCCGCTACTTTTTGGCGCGCATTTCGAAATTCAGGGCATCGCAGTAAAGCGAGCCAGGGCCCAGGGACGCGCGCGAAAACGGAAGAAGTAGCGCAGTCCAAATTGTCTCTTTTCGCGGCGAATGCTGCTCGCGCGTGGCATTCAGGCCGTCCCGCCATTTCGGTAGCATGACGAAGAGGAGACACGCCATCATGCGCATCGAACAGGCAGCATCGCCGGAGTCCATCCGCATAGTGCGCGAGATTTTTTTGGAGTATTCCGAATCGGTGGGAGCTGGTTTTTGCTTTCAGGGATTCATGGAAGAATTGGCACAACTTCCCGGCGAATACGCACCTCCGTGGGGACGTCTGTTTCTGGTGTTCGATGATCAAGGCGGTAAGATTGCAGGCTGCGGCGCACTGCGATGCATCGACGCGGATACGTGCGAGATGAAGAGATTTTATGTGCGGCCGGCGTTTCGTGGAAAAGGTTTGGGCCGCGAGCTGATCCATGCGCTGATAGGCGCAGCGCGCGAAATTGGTTATGCGCGGATGAGATTAGATACCCTGCCTTCGATGACGACGGCAATTGCGCTTTATCGAGCGCTCGGTTTCAGGGAAATTCCGCCGTATTGGGCGAATCCGGTCCCCGGCGTCGTGTTTTTTGAGTGCGACTTATAGCCGGCGTAATTTGTGGAGCTCTAACGCTGCGGGAGAGATGGAGTCTGGCCGGCGGCTTCGGAACTGACGGTGGGCGCGACGTCGGCCACCCAAAAGCGTCCAAGAAGAAACGCACCAAGAAGTGCGAGCAGAGCGCCCGCAATGACGATGCCTTCCCATGCCAGGCCAATCGCGACGGTTACGGCCGGACGCGCGCCAAACGGCACCAGCAAAACGGCGAGCGCAGCTTCGCGTATGCCGATTCCTCCTTGCGTGATCGGGATCACGGCGCAGAGCTTGGCGAGCGGCCAGCCAAAGAGCCACGCGCGAAATGGCAATCGAAGGCCTGTAGCGTTGGCGACCTGCGCCATCAGCCAGATGAAGCTTCCCTGAACGAAAAGCGCCAGGCACAATGCGGCGAAAACGTATTGCGGCTTCTCGTGCGTCGAGAGCGCCGCGCGCCGCAGATGCACAATTCGACGCCGCATCCGCACGGACACTCTTCTGGCGGGGAACCACCACACGATGGGGGCGATGATAGCGAGCAGCGCAGCCGTTGCGGCGCCAACAATTACAAATACGCGCCGGGTCTCCGGCGAGAGAGCGCTAGGCACCATCAGGATTCCGCTGGCCGCGAGCAACCCGAGCGCCACGAAATCGAGTATGCGAGCCAGGAAAGTTCCGAGCAGGACTCCGGCCTTGCTTCGGCCGATATGCAGCGCGAGGCCCGCGCGCACGAAATCTCCGCCAACGATGGAAGGCAGAAAAAGCGTGCTGAACAATCCCGAAAGATAGCAACGCGCCGCCTGACGAAAGCTGAGCGCTGCGCCGCCAAGGTTGACCATCAGGCGCCATTTGACGATACCGACGACGTGCGCGGCCAGATATCCGGCAAGCACCAGCAACCAGACATACGCCGGGAGCTCGCGCAGCGTCGTCCACACTTCGGCCAGCGGAAGAAAATGAAAAAGCAAAAGCAGCGCGAGGACGCTGCCGCCGATGCGCAGTGCCGCGCCATGCCAACCGCTTATTCTCTTGCGTGAAATCATTTCGTGCGGGTCGAGCTCCTCCGCAAAAGACCAGGCGTTTCATTATGGCGCTCGATGGGGATGCGTCACAAGCGCGGCGTCTTCCGTGTGTCATTCGCGCCTTTCTGGCTTGCGTCTCTGCCGGTAACGAATTAAGGTATTTGTTCCTCGCGTCGCGAAGAATGGGAGTACTTGTGACAAAAAAGAAGATTCGCATCGTTCAATATGGAGTTGGGCCGATTGGCGCTTCCGTTGTGCGGCTGATGCGGCAAAAAGGCGCCATCGAAATTACCGGGGCAATCGACTCCGATCCTGCAAAAGCGGGACGCGACCTCGGCGAAGTCGTAGGCGCACCCGATGCACCCTGGGGAATTCGCGTGTCGGCTGAGGCAGCTCCTGTGCTGGCAGGACAGGTGGACGTGGTCATGCACTGCACATCATCATATTTGAAGGATGTGATGTCGCAGCTTCTCGCCTGTCTCGAGGCAGGGTGCTGCGTGGTCTCGACGTGCGAAGAACTCGCGTATCCGTTTCGCAAACACCCGGAGCTTTCGGCGCGATTGGACGCCGCCGCGAAGGAAGAAGGCGTCGCGTTGGTCGGAGTCGGAGTTAATCCGGGATTCGTGCTAGACAAGCTGGTATTGACACTATCCGCGGTGGCGCAGCGCATCGACTCCGTGCGCGCGGCGCGCATTGTGGATGCGGCGAAGCGGCGCTTGCCGCTCCAGAAGAAAATCGGCGCGGGCATGACTCCGCAGGAATTTCGCGAACGCGTGGCCGCGGGTGTGATTAAACATCACGGCTTGCCGGAATCGGTGGCGATGGTTGCGGACGCGCTGGGTTTCGCCGTGGATCAGATCTCCGAGACAATCGAGCCGGTGATTGCGGAAGACCGCGTGAAAACGGAATTTCTGGAAGTGGCAGCCGGGCAGGTCGCCGGAGTTCACCAGATTGCGCGCGGAACCATCGCCGGAGCGGAAAGGATTTTCATGGAACTGAAGATGTACGTGGGCGCGAAAGATCCTGCCGATACGATGACGCTTACTGGTGAGCCGAATATCACTCTGACGATTCCTGGCGGCACCCACGGCGATATCGCCACCGCTGCCGTTGCCGTGAATGCCATTCCGGAAATTCTCGCTGCGCAGGCTGGGCTCCGCACCTCCCGCGATTTGCCGCTGAGTTATTTCGCGCCCAACGCCACACCGTAGAAGGCGGCCAATCCTGCAGTTCGCCCCTTGTATTCGTCGAACTAAGCTTTTTGCCAATAATTAGCGATGGCGGCATAGTCGACGTCCGTTTTTGCGGCCGCTTTCACGGCGGAGTAGGCCTCGTGGGCCGCCGCTCCCGCGGGAAGGCGAACGCCGTTCTCCTTGGCCAACTCCATCGCCAGGCCGATGTCTTTAAGCATCAAGCGCAACGGAAAACTCGGCGTGAAGTCCCCCTTCAGAATTACGGGCGCTTTCACGTCGAGGACCGGCGCTCGGCCCATGCTCGATTGCAACACCTCGATTAATCGCTCGCCGGCAACCCCTGCGCACGTCACAAGCTCCAACCCCTCGGCAAGCGCCTCAACTTCCAACGCCAAAATTAAGTTCATCGCCAGCTTCACTGTTTGGCCCGAGCCGTTGGGACCGAGCAGAAAAAATCGCTTGCCGACGGTCCGCAACACGGGCTCAACGCGGTTGAGAACTTCCTTTTTCCCGCCGATCATGAAGACCAGTTCTCCCTTTTCCGCGCCCCAAGTGCCTCCGGTCACTGGCGCATCCAGAAAATCGGCGCCGCGCTCAGCGCAAGCCTGCGAAACGCGTCGCGCGAGCGCGGGCGACACGGTGCTTGAGTCAATCAGCACACTTCCTTTGCGCAACCCCGCAAGGGCGCCTGGCTCACCCCAAAGGACCTGTTCGAGTGCCGGAGGATCGCTGACGATCGTGAATGTGACGTCCGAGCCTGCCGCGACTTCGCGCGGGGAATTGGCCACTCTTGCGCCGTCTTTTTCCAGTTGCTCCGCTTTCGAGCGCGTGCGATTCCATACCGTGAGCGCGAATCCCGCTTTCACTAAGTTCCGCCCCATGGGCAGGCCCATCAATCCCAGGCCAATCAGTCCGACTTTCGGCTTCATGATTTCCTCCTGATGCGCAAATGAATATAGCGGGAGACGCGACGCGAGGAAATCGGAATTGTTAGAGAAAAGCGATTCCGCAAGAGGGATGAACTGCTTAGGTCTGCTACTTCTAGGAGGTGACAGGCGCGGGCTGCAGGATAATTTCGCGGATGCGAATGATCGAGGAATAGGGAATTTCGATGCGCACTGTTTTCTCTCGGCCCGATTGCGTGAAGCGATCTTCGAGACGGATGAGCGCCCCGGAATCCAATGCCAGCGTGCCGGTTGCGGTCATCTGAACGTCGCCGGCGCGGTAATGGACTTCAACTCGTTTACCGATAAGTAATATGAACCCGGGCATAAACTGTAGGCTAAAGCGCCGCGCCGATTACGTCAATAGTACCAACAGGTTAGCTGTGGGAAACCTGTCTAAAACTGCTCAATTTTCGATTACTAAGCTGAACTCGACGCGGTGCCGGAACGGGTCAATGCGCTCCGCGCGCACCCGAACGCGGTCGCCAAGATGGAATTCCCGCCGGGAATCGCGCCCTTTGCGGGGGCGATACGATTGGCTGACGATGGCATGGTCGTTCTCGCGATATTGGAAGCGCTGGCCGAGCGTCTCTTCCAGCCGGTCGATAGCCACGAGACCTTCGACGAAAACCTCGAATAACTCGACGAAGAATCCGAACTTCTGCACCGAAATGATAAGTGCGTCGTATTCCTCGCCCAGATGGCTTTCCATATATTGGGCTGTCTTCCAATCCATCAGCTCGCGCTCGGCGGCATCGGCGCGACGTTCGGCTTCCGATGTCTCGACGGCAATTTCCTCGAGTTCCGCTAGACGATATGGCCCCTTGGCGGAAGACGAATTCTCCAGCGCCCACTTCAAAATACGATGGACGATAAGGTCCGGATAGCGCCGAATGGGCGACGTGAAATGTGTATATTCGTCCGCAGCCAGCGCGAAATGGCCGAGCGGCGCGGCCGCGTAGCGGGCCTGTTTGAGCGAGCGCAGCATTAAATAGGAAAGAATGCGTTCCTCGGGCTTGCCCGCCAGCTTCTGCGTGAGGCGCTGATAATGCTGCGGACGAATTTCGAAATCGGCGCCCGGCAGAGTGACTTCCATGGTGCGCGGCCGGCCGTGGCGTTCGCGCCCCGCAGGACGCACCTGCCCGTGGCGCACCGCAATTCGACGCTCCGACAAATCCTCG
>DASYYI010000146.1:0-18629 GCA_035933995.1 Candidatus Acidiferrales bacterium
CCACAGCAGATTTTTCGTCATGTAGGAAAGGTGCGTTAGGTCGGGCATGAACAACGTGGGAACAAAAATCGCCAGGAAAATTGCGGCAGAGAGCCCATAATCCAGATACATCGCGCCCGCGTAATAGCCTGACTCCGGATAAAATGACAGCCCGCATACCGCGCATTCGTCGCGCATCTTGAAGAAACTCGAGAAAACGCGGCCGTCGCCACATTTCGGGCAACGAAACCGTATCCCACGCATGATTGATTGGCGAAAACCCGCCTTCATTGGTCTGTCCATTTCAAGTATCGCGCTCGGCAGCCTAAATTTCCACTGCTCAAATTTAGATGCTCTGTGTAACTTATTGGACGCATGCATCGAGCCGTTCGTTGCGCCCCACGTTCCCGGTGAAACCGCTGCGTAAAGATTGAAGGGCTCCGACGCTGAGCAACTCCCACGCGGCGGAACCTATTTCTTTCGCGTGTAGTCCGTTTCCTGGAACGCCGATTCTTTGCCATCCGCTCCAGTCGTTGACAACACGACGGTGAACTCATCGTCATTGACTTGGCGAAGTAGCGCGTGCAGCGCCATCTTGCCGGCCCCGGACGTTTCCGTGTCGCCAACAAAGTCAATCGTCTTCCCGTCGTCGCTGCTCGTGCCCTTCATCATGGTCATGCCGGTCGACATCGTGTACATGCGCACCATTTCGTATTGTTTCGTGGCGTTGTTGTAGCCGTAAAGACGCAAGCCCTCAACGGGCCGGCCAAAAACCGTGTCCGTGCTTTCTTCCTGAATGAATCTGCCGCCGAGCACCACAGAAATTTTGGCTGTGCCCGACGACGGAGCAGCGGCCGCGCCTGTTTGTCCAATGAACTTTATGACTCTGGTGTAGTCGCCCGCCAGCTTTGCGAGTGACGCCTGAGGCGCGCCCGGCTTCGTGGAATCGGCCGCTGCGGGCGCGGCGTTCTGGCTTCTTCCTGTCTTACCCTTCGAAATTGCCGATCCCGGAATCAGTAAAATCGCGCCAAGCGCCATCACAAGAGGCCACCGCTGCCGCTGGATCATCTTGATCATCTCGACTCCTCCATAACGAGAATTCGTCCGCGCCTATTTTGCACCCGCATCGCCGCATTACCACAGAAATTGTGCGCCACCGCACAGGCGGCGCGCTGGCGGCGTGCGTTCGTCGCACGAAAGGCCGTGTCTCGCTTCGCTGAGAAGCGGAAGCAGCAGGTCGGCCGTCCGTAGTGACTCAGATTAACGTAGTAGCTTAGTTTCCGACCATCCGACTCATTGGGAGTTTAGCCACCGCGAACTACGACAAAAGGTCAAATCCCAGCGGTACTCAAGGTGTATGATTACCACCCTTCTATGCGGGCATGTGTGACAGGGGCGACCAATTTTATAGGCAGAGCACTGGCGCGCCGCCTGCTCGCAGGCGGCCGGTCTGTCCGTGCTTTGGTCGAACCGTCGGAACACGCAGACAATCTGAGGGCCTTGGGTGTCGAACTAGCGAGCGCTAATCTGGAAGACCGGGATTCTGTCGAAGAGGTACTGAACGGCACGGACGTCTTGTACCACACGGCTGAGACGAACCTGGAGGGAACGCAAAACATTTTCGAAGCGTGCATAAGGAGAGGTGTGCCTCATGTGGTGTATCTGAGCTCGATCGCAGTATACGGGTTTGCGCAGAAAGGAGAAGTAATCGATGAGAACACGCCATACGATCCTCATTTCAATGAGCGAGACGATCACTCGCGCGCGAAGATCGAGGCCGATCAGTACGCCGTGGCCATCATACAAGACCAAATTAGCGGTGACCATCCTCAGGCCCGGTGCCGTGTATGGACCGGGAAAACCACTGCCCGTGGCTCCTTTGGGATGGCGAGCGGCACGCAATACAAATGTAGTGATCGGAAGACGCAAACAGCACTTCCCGCTGACTTATGTGGAAAACCTTGCTGATGCAATGGCAACGGTGAGCGCCGGGCGAAGTTTGAGGAAGTTTATCGTCATCGACGATGAAGACCTTACGCTTGGCCAATACCACATGATCCGGCAGGAAGTCGAGCGCACGCCGACGCTCTTCTTGTCCGGCTTGCCATTGCTATTAGCGGCAATTGGTTTCGAGATTGCGATGTGGCTTACCCCCGCGGGCTTTGGTGCCGGGAATAAATGGCGCCGAATCCAACTCCAACTGCAGGACCGCCGCTTCGATAGTCGTCGAATTCGTGACGAAACAGGATGGGCACCACAGTTTACCCTGAAGGATGCTATTCGGCATACGCTGCAGTATCCGTCTGCGGAGAGTCTTCCCACACGGGACTAGAGGTTCCATGCTTCGGTGCAGAGTCCTGGTAAACGCGCTAACCGGAAACCGAGCCACCACGCGGCCGACTAAGCCTTTGACTTTCGCGGCACGCTGAAACTATCATAGCCGCGACGTTCTGAGGGAACTCGCCGTGATCCAAGGAATGAGTCGAACGATTCCTGAGATTCGACCCGCGCAGCATTCCTACCGAAACGCTATTCCTATTTTGATTTTTGACCGCAGGGGGTGCATTGATGTCGCCGCATGAAGATAAACCGCGCCCGGACGGCGCGGAAAAGCCCGATGAGAAGCGCGAAAAAAACGCCGAGGAAAAGAAGCTGCGAGATTTGTCACGACGCAGCTTCATCAAAGGCGCTGGAATCGCCAGTGTTGCGGCCTCTGCCGGAGCGTTGCTGGCCGATCGCGTCCTCGAAGCTGCGCCGCGGCCGCAAAGCGGCGGCATGGCCGGAGGAGTAGTTGGCCCCGGCGAGGTCCCGATAACTCTGAAAATCAATGGGCAGATCCGGAAATTGAATCTCGAGCCGCGCGTGATGCTCCTCGACGCGCTGCGAAATCATCTGGACCTGACAGGCGCCAAGAAAGTCTGCGACCGCGCGACGTGCGGCGCTTGCACCGTCCATTTGGACGGACGCGCCGTCTATTCCTGCACCACGCTGGCAATCGACGCGCAGGGACACGACATCACCACCATCGAAGGAATCGAGCCGGCAGAAGGTTTGCATCCCATGTCGCAGGCATTTTGGAACAATGACGCGCAGCAGTGCGGTTTCTGCACCCCGGGATTTGTAATGGCGTGCGCGGCGTATGTCGAACACGAACCAAATCCAACATACGAAGGATTGCAGAAATCGCTGGGCGGCAATTTGTGCCGCTGCGGAACCTACATGGGAATTCGAGAAGCTGTATTGGAAGCCGCGAAAACGATGAAGACGAAAGGAGGGCGAGCCTAATGGCTGACTATCATTGGCCTCCCGCGAATCGCCGCGCATTAATTGGCAAGCGAGAAAAAAGAATTGACGGCCCAGTGAAATCCTCGGGCCGCGCCAAATATTCCTACGACATCAATCGCCCGGGCATGCTGTGGGGCAAAATGGCCACGTCTCCTTACGCCCACGCGAAGGTCACGAGGATCGACACCAGCGCCGCGGAAGCGATGCCGGGCGTTAAGGGCGTGGTGACAATCGTACCCGAAGGCCAGGAAGTGTTGTGGGCCGGGCAGGAAATTGTGGCCATTGCCGCGGACTCCGAAGAGCGCGCGGAAGCAGCCGCGGATGCGATCAAGATTGACTATGAACCGCTGCCGTACCTGGTCACCGATGCCGACCCCGAACACGCGGGCGCTGAGCATTCGAAGCAGCTCGAAGCGCGGGTGACCGGCAATCCGGATCAAGGTTTTCAGCAGGCCGAAGTTATCAGCGAGGGAGATTATGGACTTCCCGTGATCACTCATTGCTGCCTGGAAACTCACGGCCAGGTGACCGAATGGAATGGCGACGATTTGACGGTGTGGTCTACAACGCAGAACGTCAGCGGAATGGCCGGCGAATACGTCGACGGCCTTAAGCAGCAGGGAATCACAGTCGCCGCGAACAATGTCCACGTGATTTCGCATTACATGGGCGGCGGATTCGGCAGCAAATTCGCGGCGGACACGTGGGGAATCGCGTGCGCGCAGTTGTCGAAGAAAACAGGGCGGCCCGTGAAGATGATGCTCGAGCGCGATCATGAGCTGATGGTCGCGGGCGCCAGGCCCTCGATGCACGCGCATGTGAAGGTCGGCGCGAAGCGCGACGGCACGCTGGTAGCGTGGGATTCGGAATCCTGGGGCACGGGCGGCCCAGGCGACGCGGGCGCGCCGAGGTTTCCTTACATTTTCGAAGTTCCCAATGTTCGCGCCAGGCACACCGCGATCTTGACGAACATCGGCCCGGCCCGTGCGTGGCGTGCGCCAAACCATCCGCAAATGGCGCTGATTTCCAACGGTGCGATGGAAGACTTGGCCGCGAAGCTCAATATGGATCCGGTCGACTTCATGTCGAAGAATATGAATTTGGTGACGGCGCCAGACCGCGCCAAGACTTATCAGGAAGAATTCGCGAAAGCTTCGGAATTGATGGACTGGAAGAGCAAATGGCATCCCCGCGGAAAAAGCGGCGCAGGTCCGCTGAAACGCGGACTCGGTGTGTCGCTGCATACATGGGGCGGGCGCGGAAATCTGAGCAATTGTTTGGTAACGATTCATCCGGACGGTTCCGTCGAGACTTCGCTCGGCAGCCAGGATCTTGGCACTGGTACACGCACCGTTATCGCCATTGTCACAGCGGAAACGCTGGGGCTGCCGCTCGAAGCCGTGAAAGTAAATATCGGCGAGAACAAATATCCTCCCGCGGGCGCATCGGGCGGCTCCACAACCGTCAGCGGAGTCAGCACTTCCACGCGGCGCGCCGCAACGGAAGCCCTGAACTCGCTGCTCGCTAAAGTGGCTCCGTCGCTCGGCGCAACGCCTGATCAGCTCGAAGCCTGGAGCGGAAAAATTCAAGTGAAAGGCAATGCCGCGAAATCGATTTCGTGGAAGCAGGCGTGCGCAAAGATGGGCGCATCGTCCATCACCGGCACGGGCAAGACTTCCAATGACTTGATGTCCAGCGGCGTCGGCGGCGTGCAGATGAGCGAAGTCGAAGTCGACACCGAAACGGGCATCGTGAAAATCATCAAGCACGTTTCCGTGCAGGATTGCGGTTTGGTCATCGACGTCAGGACCGCGGAAAGCCAGGTTTACGGCGCGGCCATCATGGGCATCACCTATGCGCTCTTTGAGGAAAAAATAATGGATCAGGTGACCGGCCGCTGCCTGAATCCGAATATGGAGTTTTACAAACTGGCGAGCATCGCCGACATCGGCGAAATTATCCCGCACATGATGACCGGGCCGGGTTATGACGAGCGCGGCACCATCGGACTCGGCGAGCCGCCGGTGATTTCCCCTGGCGCGGCGATTTCAAACGCCGTTGCAAACGCCATCGGCGTACGCGTCCCGGAACTGCCGCTGACGCCCGACCGCGTGCTCGCCGCCCTCGGCACACTCGAAAAAGGAGGCGTAGCCTAATGGACGCATTCGAGTACGCAAAACCATCCAGCTTGAAGGAAGCCATCGGACTTCTCGGTTCCGATTGGGACGATGCCTCCGTGTTTGCCGGCGGCACGGATTTGATTTCGCTCCTTAAGGACGACGTCGTAGACACCAAGCGCCTCGTCAACATCAAGGGCATCGCGGGCCTCAATCGCGTTCACGAATCCGCCGAGGGCGTGCACATCGGCGCCGCGGTAACCGTAGAAGAGTTGATTTCCAACCGGATGATCCGCGAACAATTTCCCGCCATCGTCGACGCGGCCGAAGGCATTCGCAGCCCGCAGCTTCACAATATGAGCACCGTCGGTGGCTGGCTTTGTCAGCGGCCGCGCTGCTGGTATTACCGCAACGGATTCGGCTTGCTCGCGCTCGACAAGAACGGCCAATCGCTCGTCGCGCAGGGAGACAATCGCTATCACGCCATTTTCGGCAATTCCGGCCCGGCGAAATTCATCAGTCCGTCGAGTTTCGGTCCGGTGCTGATCGCTCTTGGCGGAGAGATGCGCATCGAAGGGCCAAAGGGCGCGCGCAACGTTGCCGCCGGCGATTTTTTCGTGATTCCGCAAAAGCAGGGCGAACGCGAGCACGCCATCGCTCCCAATGAAATCGTGACGGAGATTACAATTCCCGCAGCGTCGCGAGGCATGCGCAACGCGCTGTACGAAGTGCGGCCAAAGGAAGGTCTCGACTGGCCGCTCACGACGGCAGCTGTTGCGTTGCGAATGCGCGGCGACACAGTCGAAAGCGCGCGGATCGTTCTCGGCCACGTCGCGCCGAAGCCGTGGCCCGCCGAAGACGCCGCGAAATGGCTCGCGGGGAAAACAATCAACGAGGAAAACGCCGCGAAGGCCGGCGACGCCGCTGTGCAGGGCGCCACCCCGCTCAGTCGCAACGGATACAAAGTGCAGCTCGCGCGCGTTTCCGTAAAGCGCGCGCTGCTCGCTGCGGTAGGCGAACGTCGCGTGTAGTGCAGACCCTCGTTTCGCAGAGGGCCTGCGGTTTCGCTGCCGCTATTCTCGGTTTTCGAGTTTCGCTTTTCGATTTTCGACTTTCAAGGAGTCGATAGCCATGTTGAAATCTTCCGCAGCACCCAGCCTCAACGTGCTCATCTCCACCGGCGAAATTTGCCGTTCCGTGCGCTCGAAGAAACTTTTTTACGAGCATGATGAAGAGGGTTCGGACGCGCGCAACGCAGGTCCATTCTGGTGCTCGCGCACTCAATCAACGGTCGGCCCCGACGGCAAGCTCGTCGGCCTCGACGAATGCCGTGCCTCCCGCACCTGCTGCCAGACCGCGTAGTCACGCGCCCATCACAGGACGTCGCGTTGCAGCCTTGCCTTTACTTGCCGAGGTCACTGCGTGTTTGAGCGTTACACAGACCAAGCTCGTCGCGTTATCTTCTTTGCGCGCTATGAGGCGAGTCATTATGGCACCCCGCAAATCGAGACCGAACATCTCCTCCTAGCTCTGCTCCGGGAGGACCGCCTCTTTTTCGACCATCTCCTTGGACCCGCCGGTTCGTCTGAATCGCTGGAAAAAATGGTTCGCCTCCCGATGAAGAAGGGTTCGCGAATTCCGACGTCTGTGGAAATTCCTCTGAGTGAGAGCAGCGTTCGCGTGCTGAGGTTCGCCTCTGAAGAGGCGGAACGGCTTGCGCTTCGACATGTGGACACCCATCATCTGCTTTTGGGAATTCTTCGTGAAGACGATTGCCCGGCGGCAAAATCCCTTCGTGAATCCGGTATAGGCCGTCCGCAGATACTCGAGTGGTTGAACCTGGGTACCCGCGAACAGTTGATGCGTGGCGCCCGTAACCAACTTGAGCTCATCGAAGTGGCCTGGAATGAAGGCAGTCGCCTCGCGTTCGCTATGGTGTTCGATCCACAGGCGCGGATCATTGATTGGCACGGGTCAATCTGGAAGGGTCGTGACGCGATTCAGGAATGTTTCGCCAAAATGCGGGCGGAGTTCGGTCAACAAATAGAGGTCAATCGCAGTGAGGCGGAAGATAGATTTGCGGGTTCCTTCGGAATTATGCACTGCGTGATTCGTTCGACAAACACAGCAGGCCGGGCTATGCGCGCCACCGCTTTCCTCTCGGAAAAACTCCATGAATGGCAAATTATGGAGATGCAATTTACGGAGATTCGGGCGGAGTGATCAGAACCCGCATCGATCAAAGGTCAATGGTCCCGCCGAAACGCACCGCTCTTGCGCAGGCAATCCGCGAGTGAGAGAATGGAACAAGTGGAAGCATCGGAGGTCAAATGATGAAAACGAAATTGGCGCTTGTGGCGGCAGCGATTTTAATGGCCGTGCCGGTGATGGCGCAGGCCCGCCTAGGCAGGCAGGCTCAAAATCATGTTTCTGGAAATTACATGGAATTCCGCAACGCGGACGTTTACACAGGACCTTGCTTCGCGAATTCCGAAGTGGGCTTGACTGGACAGGACGCTGTGCTCGCGTGGCAAGTCTCGAATGGCGAGTGGAACGGCGTGTCCTTGTCGGGATTGGGCGTGGTTGCCGTGGTGCGCGCGAACGCGACGCTGGGCGATCCGTATGGCGATCCGCTGCCGGCGAAGGCCGCGTTCTTTGTTGACGAGCGCGCCAACGATGCGCAGCGCGCGGCGCTGATCGCTTTTGCGCAATCGCAATCCGCCGGACTGCTGAATGACGTGGTCGACGTTGCGCCCGCTCCGATTTCTTTCGCCGCCGATGCGAGCCGCATGGGCTGGCAAACGCTTGCGGTTGGCAACGTCGTGAAGCTCTCGACGCGCGCCATCAATATGGGCGACATGATTTGCCACAACGAAGAAACGTTCTACCCGCCGCTCGCCGGGCATTTGCAGCATTCGATGCCTGTCGTGGCGGTCGACAGCAGCTATCAGGGAAATTCGCTCGGCGTCACGTGGGATGATTCCGATCGCCGCAGTTCGTTCGTCGGCAAATTCGCGGAATAAATTCCAGATTCATCTCCGAAGGAAAAAACCCGCCGCGATTGGCGGGTTTTTTCTTTTGTGCCAAGCGCGCGCGAATAAATTTACGCCTCGCGAATTCCAATTGCCCGGAAACCGCGCGAACGCGATAATCATCCCATACAGATGAAGCTGATTTTTTATACGGGAGAATCGAAATGATTCGTCGGTCACAATATTTTGCGGGATTTGCAGTTGTGGCATTGCTGTGCTTTTCAAGCGCAGCCGCGGGGCAGGATTACAAAGCTGCGGCGGGCACTGCGCCTGTGCCAGCGGAAATCTCCGCGCCAGTACGTGCGCTGCTGAATCCGGCGTCGATTTCCGTGACGGGCCCGAGCGGTCCTTTATGCGAAATCTGGTTGCGCGCGAGCATTCCTGCGGCGGCGCAAGCGAACTCGGCGTTGGGCGTCACCTATGGACAGCTTGTTGACGGCTCGATCGTGGGCGCCATTCATTTTGACTCGGCGGTAAAGGATTTTCGCAGCCAAGCGGTGCAGCCGGGGACGTATGTTTTGCGCTACGCGCTCCAGCCAGTCGACGGAAATCATCAAGGCGTTTCGGACTATCGCGATTTCCTGCTGCTGACTCCTGCCGCAGCCGACACGACCGCTGCGAATCTTGCCGACAACGATCTTTACATTCTGAGCCGCAAAGCTTCGGGTGCGGGGCACCCTTCCGTCTGGAGCCTCGTGCCCGCGGACGGCGCGCCAACTTCGCTTCCGGGCATCGTGCATGACACGAGCAACGATTTTTGGGTGCTGTATGCAAATGCAGCTGTGGGCTCGTCGCCAATGAAGCTGGGACTGGTGATCGTGGGCCACGCGGAGCAGCCGTAAAATTTTGTGATCAGCGCCGCTACTCCGGCGGCGCGAACGTGAGAGAATCCTTCGAAGTGAATACCTAACGATGTACGTCTGCCGAAATTGCGAGCAGCCCATTAATTCCGCGAGCGTCGTTTGCCCTTACTGCGGGGCGAACCAGAGCGAGCCCATTCCGGGCGAGGCGCCCAAGCCCGCGAAAAAACGGAGTGCGGTGAAGCTTGCCGTCGCGATTGCAGTCGTGGTGCTTGGCATCTGGGGAATTATCTGGTTCGCGTTGCCGCTGCGATTCGAGAATCCGCGTCCCGCTGCGGAAAAGTCGGCGATCGCATCATTGCGCGCTGTGCAGAAAGACCTCGCGACGTATCAGAACGGCGCGGGTTCATTTCCCTCGACGCTGGAGACCCTGGGCGAACCCGCGGTTCAAGCGGCGCAGCAGGCGATGTCCGGTGGCTACGGCCTGCGGTATACGCCGGGGCAAATCGATGCGGACGGCAACGCCCATTCCTATTCCCTTGTCGGTGTGCCGAGGAATTATGGCTACCGGAGTTTTTACACGGACCAGACGGGAGTGATGCGTGCGACTCGCGACAACCGAGCCGCCACAGCGCAGGATGCAGTCATACGCGCGCAGTAATTGATATTGGGCGACTCGGGAACACATGCTTTTTCAGCAATGTCGCGCGGCAAAAAAAGTGCCAGCGGGAAATCCGAACCGCTGGCACAAAAGACGAATGACCGTGTTGTTGATGTCTATCTGCGGCGACGGGACTTTTTCTTCGGGCGCGCCTTGGCCTTCTTTTTCGGCGCGGACTTTTTCTTCTTCGCAGGCTTCTTGGCCTTGGCGGACTTTTTAGCTTTTGGCTTCGCTTTTTTCTTGGGCGCGGGCTTCGCCGGAGCGCGGCCAGGCGTGCGAGCGGCTGCGGGGTGTTCAGCTTCTTCGGCGTCGTCGTCGGCCCCCACTTCGATCTCGACTACCTCTTCGGCGGTTTCTTCGTGCTCATCACCGCCGAGCTCACCCTGTTCTTCTTCCTCTTCTTCAAAGCCGGGGAGCTCGTTGTTTTCTTCCTCTTCATGGAACTTGGCGTCGAACATGTTTCCTCCGCGGGGTAAAGAGCTCGGCGGCTGTCTTTCCCACTGGCTTTGTTTTAATCGCAGAGCCGGAAGTTTGTCAAGGCGCAAAAGTCAGGGGGCCGGAGGCAGAGGGTCTGCTTGGAGCGGGTCAGTGGCGGAAACCGCTATGGTGCTATCGTAACACACTGAATCGGAGTGATTTATTGCTGTGGGCCTACGGTTAGCCGGTCGCCCGCCCTGAGCTCGCGGCTGGCCAAAAATCGATTTTCCTGCTTCAAAGCCGCCACGGTTGTGCCGTATGTATGCGCAATGGACCACAATGTCTCGCCGGGAAGCACGCGATGCTCGACGGCGCGATGGCCAGACGTCTTCTGAGATGTTTTCCGCACGGTTGCTGCCACTGGTTGGTTTGGACGCGTGCGACGCGAGACGGTGGCATGAACCGGAGCCGCGCCAGGATATGAGTTCTCGTAAATGCGCAACAAGCGGCCGTGCGGCGTGCGTTCGGTGCGGAGATGGTTCCAGCGTTGAAGTTCGCTGACACTGACGTCGAAGCGGGAAGCAATGCCCTCGAGCATGTCTCCGCGACGAACGCGATAATGGACCAGGCGCGCACGTGGTGGCGCCGTGGGAACAATCAATTCCGTCCCAACCGCAGGCGGGTCATTTGCGTCGATGACATTCACGTTTTCGAGCGACGCGACGGTTACATGGTACTGCCGCGCAATTTCGCCCAGCGTTTGTCCAGACTGCAGTTTGGCAATGCGCCAAATCGTGAGCTTGTCCGGGGGAATGGACGCGATTTCTCTTTGCAGTTCCGCGCCTGTCCCCTCAGGGACATGCAGGTTGAACCCAGGCTGATTCGGCGTGATGCCGCGCACCAGCTGGGGATTCAGCGCCTGCAGATCGTCGAGACTCGCATCGGTCGCGTCCGCGACAAGGCGCAGACTGATTGAGTGGTTCAGAGTAACCGTGTCGAACTTCAGCGGCGGATCCGGGTCGACGTGGATGCCATAGAGCAACGGATCTTTGGCGACCATCGTGAGCGCCAAAATGATGGGCACGTAATTCTTCGTTTGTTCGGGCAGCGCGTTGCGGCGCTGCAATTCCCAGAAGTCGGCGTAGCCGGTGCGCTCGACCGCGCGGGCCACATTGAGCGGGCCCGAATTATACGCAGCCATCACTAAATACCAGTCGCCAAACATTTGGTAAAGATCGCGGAAATGCTCGGCGGCGGCACGCGTGGCGGCGATAGGGTCGTCGCGGTCATCCACCCAGTAACTGCGCCTGAGCCCGTACTCTTCTCCCGTGTATGGCATGAATTGCCAGATGCCTCGCGCACCCATGCTGGAAACAACTCGCGGCTTGAATGCGGATTCAGCCTGCGCAAGATAGATCAAATCCTGCGGCACACCTTCCTTTTTCAACGTGGATTCAATCATGGCGCGATAGCGGCCCGCGCGCTGCAGGCCCAATTCAGCGATTTCGCGGCCGCGCGGCGATTCAAAAAAGCTCAAATACTGAAGTACGGACGCATTGACGGTCAGCGGCAGGTCGTGCCCCACGCTGATCAGCTCTTTTTCGGCCATCGCCGCAAGACGCGGGTCCGTGGCCGGAAGGCTTTCCATGTTGGCAATCTCTTCGATGGGGGCTGTGGATTCAGGCTGCGCGGCCGTTTGCGTGTCGTCGGACGTGTCGGCATTGTCCATGTCATCTTGGCCGTTGTCGGCGACGGCTTCGTCTTTCTGCTCCGCCTCCATCTCATAATTCTGCATGGTGTCAACGATGCGGTTGAAGAGTTCCTGCAAACGTTGATCGCCCGTGGCTTCCAGGCCGCTTTTCGTCAGGTGGTCGAGGGCCGTATTGAAATCCTTGCGCGCTACGTCGAGCTGGCCCGCCTGATATGCCTGCTGGCCTGCGTCGTAGGTGGCTTGCACTTGTTCGATCAAGGCGTCAACCGCAGGATGAGGAGTGGATGCAAACTCTTGCAGATCCGGGGCATGCTCCGGGAAGGGGAGCGCGCCGATACTGGCTGCGGTCGAGCTTTGCGCCTGGGGTGTGGGAGCCGGTTGGCGCACATGAACCGTGTGCTTTGCCGTGTCCTCGCAACCCGCAGCGGCCAAGAACGACAGCGAAAGCGCGGCTGCCAGGATGGAAATCCCTTTTCTGCCCCTCATTCGCCCTCCGAGCCGTTGTCTAGTAAGACGGCTGGCGTTCGCAAACGTCTCCTAAGCGGCTTTCCGCTCGACGTCAATCGAACGAGCGTTGCTTCGCTTAGCTGCCTACCAAAAATTGTACGGGGCGGGCATGGTCGGGTCAACCAAGTTATCGAGTAGGGGTTGACGGAAGGGCGACATCGAGTACTAGTATGATTTGCTTGTCCGGAGGGACAGGCGACACGGGCGGAGGGGCCTACAGCGTGGCGAGCAGTCCTGCGAGAATCGCTGCGCGTTCGGGCAGAGAGCGAATGACGACGTGTTCCCTCGGGCTGTGAGCCCCATCACCAACGGCACCCAAGCCGTCGAGAGTGGGAATTCCAAGAGCCGCGGTGAAATTTCCGTCCGAGCCGCCGCCAGTGGACGCCTCCTCCAGCCCGATGCCCATTTGACGGCCCAGTTCCTGTGCGTGAAGAAACAGGGCGCGCGACTTAGGCGTGCGTTCCATCGGCGGACGATTAATGCCGCCGCGCACTTCAACGCGTGCCCCGGGCAATATTGGCCGCAACGCATGCAGCTTGCGATTGAGAATCCGGGCGTCAGTGGCGCGCGACAGACGCACATCGATCAGCGCGCGCGCGTGCTCGGCGACGACATTGGTTGCCGTTCCGCCGGCGATGACGTTCGCCTGCACGGTGATTCCGCGACTCGGGTCGTTCAGCTTGAGAAGTCGCGCGATTTGCAGCGCCAGTTCGTGAACCGCATTCACTCCTCGCTCGGGATCAATTCCAGCGTGCGCGCTGCGCCCGGTGACAATCAGTTCGACTTCGCCGACCCCTTTGCGTTTGGTTTTCAGCCGGCCGTCGCCGCCGAAAGCGGGCTCAAGAACGAAAACAGCATTGCTCTGGCGCGCGGCTGTTTCAATTGCGCTACGCGAAACCGCGCTGCCAATCTCTTCGTCGGACGTCCAGAGAAAAACGATCCTTTTTCGCATCGGGACGCGCAATGCGCGCAGCGCGTCGACGGCGAATAGCGCGATGGCGTGTCCGCCCTTCATATCGAATGTGCCGGGACCCCATGCGCGGCCGCGCGCCACGCGGAAGGGTGTTTGAGCGAGCGTCCCGACGGGATAAACGGTATCGAGATGGCCGAGGACGAGGAATTGCCCCTCCGGGCGGCCGTGTCCAAGCCAGACCTCCGCGCGAACATGATCGCCAAAGTTGCGTTGGCGCAATAATCGTGTGCGAGCGCCGCGCCGCTTCCATTCCGACATGATCATTGATCCGAAGCGGTCGACGGCGGCCTTGTCGTGGCTAGGGGACTCGATCTCGACCATCCGGCCGAGCAGGCGCAGCATCGCGGGCTCGCGTTCGCGCAGCCAATTGAGCAACTCGCGCATGGGTATCATTGCGCCGCGTATCCTAGCAACCGCGCGTGCATTCGGCAACGGCCGCGCTATACCTGACCGCCACGTGCAAACGGCAACTCCGGAGAAAGGCGGTTTTCTGGCGGCTCGCTATGGCGTGGTTTTACAGTATCGGGCCGGCAGCCAAATTCTCATTTTGAGCGCGTGCGCGCGTCCGGTATATTGTTTAAGCGCTCGCACGGGGTCATTTTCCAGTTTCAGGAGTTTCCGGCGCGAGAGGATTGTTCACCGGAAGCCCATCGCGTCCCTGAAGACGCCACCAAAAGCATGAATCAGGACATCACCAAGCATCTCGACCGTGCTCGCAAACACTTGGAGAAAAATAAACTCCAGGACGCCATCGCGGAGTACCGGTCGGTCATCGAAATTTCGTCGGGACAGCCGGAAGCGGTGCAGATGCTCGCGGACCTGTATGCGCGCACGGGCGATCTGGTTCAGGCCGGCCATTTTTTCGGTTTGCAGTTTGACAAGCTGGTGGAATCGGGAGATACAGCGCGCGCGTCAGCTATCTTCACGCGACACTTGAAAACCTATCCGCAACCGCCGAGCCGGCTGGCCCGGTACGCGTTCGTGCTGCAAAAACAAAACAAGACTTCTGAAGCCATTGAGTTTTACTCGACGGCGGCGCAACGGTTCCGCGATCAGAATGACCTGAAGTCCGAGTTCGAGTGCCTTCAGCGAGTCGCGCAGCTCGATCCTGAAAATCCAGACCGCCAAACACAACTGGCCGAACTTGCTGAAAAACTCGGAAACGCCGAAACGGGCGGCCGGGCATATCTGCGCGCGGCGCAATTGACGCAGGCGGCGGGTGACGCTGAACGCGCTCTTGCACTTTTCTCAAACGCTCACCGGCTGGCCCCTGCGGATCGCAGCGTGGCGTTGTTGTTCGCCGATGCGCGGCTCCATCGAGGCGACGCCGCGAAGGCTGTCGACCTGCTGCGGCCCTTTGCTCCGCCCGACCCTTCTGACACAGCGTTTCTGGCGCTGTACGGCGGGGCTTTGCTGCAAACCGGCAAACTCGATATGGCGCGGGAAATGCTTTTCGCCCTGTGCAAACAAAAGCCAGACAGCTTCGACAAATTATTCGAATTGGCCGCGCGCTATGTGCAATCGGGCGCCGAGGAAAAAGCCATTGCCGTGCTGGAGCAAACGAAGGAATGGATGTTTGCGGCTCGAGCCGAAAACGGGTTCGCTTCGTCCATCGATCAGCTGGTTGACGCCAACCCGAAGTCCCTCGCTCTGGCGGAATTTTCGGCGAAGCTATACGATGCCATGAATCGCGAAGTGAAATATTTCGACTCGCTCGTTCGATTGTTTGACCTGGATATCGAGAGCAATAAAATTCCGGCGGCGTGCGAAGCCCTTGATCGCCTGGTTGAAATCGATCCCTACGATTACCGCATTCACGAACGTATTTCGAAGCTCGAGGGCAAAGCGAGCGCGTCATTTCTACGCAGCATCAATGCTCGAGCGGCAAAAGCTTCCGGCAACGCGCAGACGACAGCTTCGCTCGGATCTGGCGGGATTGGAGACGGGGCGCGCGCGCCCGCGACCGAGGAAGAAAAATCCCAGCGCGCCTTGGACGACCTGATCGTTCAGGCTGAAATTTTTCTTCAGTACTCGCTGCAGGGCAAGGCGACGGAGCGTCTCGAACGAATCGCGGAGCAGTTTCCCGGCCAGGAGGAGCGCAACGAGCGTTTGCGGATGCTCTATGAACGCGCGAACTGGTGGCCCAAAGGAACGCACGCTCGCGTCAAGTCGACGGCCCCTTCCGCGCCGGTACCGGCCGGCCCGAGTATTTCTTCGGCGGCGGACACCCATCGCGATTTGGCGGAGATCGCGGAAATCACGCGCCTAATGTACCGGGAAGTGACTCCGCGAGAAGTGCTCGGCACGGCTGTGCGCGAGATCGGCAAATACCTCACCGTGCGCCGCTGCGTTGCGGTGATTGGCGCGCCAGGCGAAGCGCCGCAGATGACGGCGGAATATGCGTCCCCCGAATTAAAGCCGGCAGGTGCAAGTGTGCTGGCGAAAATCGCTACAGGGCTTTCGAATTCGCGCCAGGATGCCATCGGCGGCATTTCAACCACGTCCAAGCAGCTCCGCGATTTGCGAGAGCTGGATGTGGACACGGTCCTGGGCGTGGCGCTGACGGATAAGGATACGCAAGCGGCGGCAGGCGTGCTGTTTATTGGCGATGCCTCGTCGCGCGGGTGGAAACCAAATGAAAGCTATTTTCTGCAAGCCATCGGCGATCAGGTGATGATTTCGGTAAATCACACGCGTTTGCGTTCGCTCGTGCGCACGCTGGCGGTGGCGGACGAGAAAACGGGATTACTTGGACGCGGAGCCTATATTGATTGTTTGTTGGCGGAATCCAAGCGCTCGCGCGTGCAGGGTACGCCGCTCACCCTTGTGATTTTGCAATTGGATCGCGGCGCGGAAATATTGCGGCAGGAGGGCGATACGGCCCTCGAAGCGTATATGAACCAGGTGGCTCGCGCGCTCGAGCCGTTGATCCGGCAGGGAGATCTGGGCGTGAAGTACACTGCGTGGTCCCTGGCATTTGTGTTGCCGGACACGTCGCGCGAAAAGGGAGAACCGCTCGCGGAGAAACTGCGACAGGCTGCGGCGCAGGTTCGGCCCTCTTGGGCCGGAGCCGGAGTGAGTTTGAGCGCGGTGGTGGCCGATGCCAGCGCGCGCGCGGCGGACGAAAATGAGGATCGCGTGACGGAATGGATCAATCGCGCGGAAGTTGGACTGGACGAAACCAGACACCGCGGCGGCAACACAGTGGTCACGCTGGCCGCGCCGCAATCGAATTAATTCATACCGAGAACCGTATATCGAGGAGGAATCATGTTTCCCACGGACGTGGTGATTCTCGCCGGAGCGCGCACGCCGATGACGCGCTACAACGGCGAATTTGCAGGCGTCACGGCCATTGATTTGGGCGTTGCCGCCGCAAAGGAAGCTGTCAGGCGCTCGAACGTTGATCCCACCGAGATCGAGCACGTTGTGTTTGGCAATGTGATGCAGACGAGCTCAGACGCCATTTACGGCGCGCGGCACGTTGGCCTGAAATCTGGATTGAAAATCGAAACGCCCGCCGTCACCGTGAACCGGCTTTGCGGCTCCGGAGTTGAATCGATCAGCCAGGCCGCGCAACGCATTCTTCTTGGCGAAGCGAAGACAGTTCTCGCCGGCGGAATGGAAAATATGACGCAGTGCCCGCACGTGATTCGCGGCGCGCGCACCGGCTTCCGTCTGGGCGAAGGCAAGCTCGAAGACTCGCTGATGTCTGGCCTTTACGATCCCATCAGCGGCTGCACCATGTCCGATACGGCGGAAAATCTCGCGCTCGAGCACGGCATAACACGTCAGGCGGCCGACGAATACGCTTTGCGCAGCCAGCAAGCAGCGGAGGCCGCGTTTCGCGCGTGCAGAATGAAAGAAGAAATCGTTCCCGTCGAAGTCGGCAAAGGCAAGAAAGCGCACATGGTTTCGCAGGACGATCATCGCCGTCCCGAGACGACAATGGAAATCCTTTCGGCGCTGCCGCCCGCCTTTCGCAAAGATGGAATCGTCACTGCCGGAAACGCCAGCGGAATTGTTGATGGCGCCGCAGCCGTCGTTTTGACGCACGCAAAGGTCGCTAAGGATCGCGGCTGGAAACCGCTTGGCAGGATTGTTTCTTGGGCCACCGCCGGAGTCGAGCCGAAGCTCATGGGCATCGGTCCCGTTCCCTCGACGCGCAAGGCTCTTGAACTGGCCGGGCTAACGCTCGGCCAAATTGATTTGATCGAAGTGAACGAAGCATTTTCGCCGCAATATCTGGCGGTTGAAAAAGTGTTGGGACTCAATCGCGATAAGACGAACGTTAACGGCGGAGCAATTGCTCTGGGCCATCCGCTCGGCGCCACGGGCACGCGACTGGTCCTTACGCTGCTGCTCGAATTGCGGCGGCGCAATCAGCGTTATGGTCTGGCGACAGCGTGCATCGGCGGCGGCCAGGGAATCGCGATGATCGTCGAATCGATGTCATAGTTTTGCCGAACAACAAAGAATTCTAATTCCAAGAAGGAGAATGAATGGCCATTGAAAAAGTGGGAGTCGCAGGCTGTGGCCTGATGGGATCGGGAATCGCGCAGATTGCGGCGCAGGCGGGCTGCACGGTTGTGGTTCGCGAAGTCAGCGAGGAGCGGTTGAATAAAGGTCTGGTGTCCATCGAGAAGAGCCTGAATAAATTCGTCGAGAAGGGAACGCTTTCACCGGCGGATCGCGACGCGGCGCGCGGGCGTTTGCGCGGTACCACGAAACTCGAAGATTTAAAAGACTCCGACTTGGTGATCGAAGCCATCATCGAGCAATTGCCCGACAAGCGCGAGCTTTACTCCGCGCTCGATAAAATCTGTCCCAAGAGCACAATTTTTGCCAGCAACACCTCATCTCTCTCCATCACCGAGATGGCGTTTATGACCGCGCGCCCCGATCGCTTCATCGGGCTGCACTTTTTCAATCCTGTCCCGGTGATGAAGCTGGTCGAAGTGATTCGCACCATCGCCACGGATCCAAAAGTTTACGAGGACGCCGTGGCGTTCGCCGGACGCGTGGGAAAAGTCCCGGTGCGCACTTCTGATCGCACGGGCTTCATTGTGAATCGCCTGCTGGTGCCGTATCTTCTCGACGCGGTCCGTGTACTCGAAGAGGGAGTCGCGTCCATCGAAGACATCGAC
>DASYYI010000162.1:0-12450 GCA_035933995.1 Candidatus Acidiferrales bacterium
CGCGAATTCCTCCGTGCGAATGCATTCGTGTCGAACGCCGGCCGCCGCTGCGAAACGTTGCGCTTCCTCGCGATCATGCTCGGAAAAACTCGCTGAAAGCGCCGTGACGGCAAGTGATTTCTCTCCAAGCGCCTGATGCGCTGCCCACGCCAGATACGCCGAATCAGCGCCGCCGGAAAAAGCAATCAGCAGCGAATCGATCTGCCGCAGCTCGGCCAACATTCGCTCCTGCTTGCGGCGCGATTCCTTAAGATCGGCAAGCTCCGCGCAAGCGCCACTCGATTGCGTCATTTTTTGCGGCTGTTGAATTTCTTTCAGGGGTGTATTTTGCGTGAGGTCGCGCATGCGGGAAACAGTATAGCGCGAATTCGCCTATTGAAAATCGAGCATCACGTCCACGGTCCCCGGCTGCGGATTTTTCTGCAGAAACATTCCAACTTTATCTTGCGCCGCCGGCAATCCTCTGAGCGCGTCGGCAATTCCTTTCGCAAGAAAATAATCATAGAAAGTTTTGTCGAACACTTGTCCTTGCGCGATGCGCCACGCTTGGCGAATGTGGCGCTCGGCGTCAATCGAAAGGCCCGTCAGCACCAGGTTTCCCATTTTGTATTGCTGGCCTTCGGAAATATCCACGCGATACGAAGCGCTATGCGCTGCGTCGTCGAAAGTTTCCTTGGGTACAACATTTGCGTCGAGATAACCGCGATGGCCGTAAGCGTCCTCGACGCTTTGCAGCAAGGCCACGATTTTCATTCCGTCCGCGGGCTGACCCGCTGACAGACCGCTCTGCGTCACCAGCGCGTCCAAATCGCTGTTTGTGTAGGCGTGATTCCCGTTCCAGGTGATTCCTCCCCACGAATAGATCGGGCCCGTCGTGATGGGCACGATAACGACCACGCTTTTCGGGAGCGGGCCGCGCGGATCCGCCTCAAACCGCGCCTCGGGACGCGCGAAAGTCACACGCAAATAACCCCGGCTCAAATAGACCGGCCGAACATGCTCGAAATCGAAGCGCTCGACCTCTTCCCGCGAAAATGGTTTCCCGACCAGATTCTGCAATTCATCCTTGACGCCGCGATCATTCGTCGCCAACGGATCCGAGAACTGAATTGCGTTGATCGTTAAATCGGCTCCCTCCACGCTGAAGCGCAAAGTTTTTTGATCGGTCCCGGGAACGGCGCTCATTTGGTGTTTCACCGTGGCATGCACGCCGCGCGTCGCCAGCGTTTTTTCGAGCGTTTGCGCCATTGTGTCGAGTACCGTGCCCGTCGCCGGAGCTGTGCCGTGGAAGGGGAGTCCCGCCTGATTCAAGGCGGCAGTCAGCTCATCGTCCGTGAACCACGGGAAATTGTCGAACGAGACGGGAAAAGTCGGCGCGTCCTGCAACTCAAACGTCACGCGGAGGCCGCCCGCTTCGCCGGAGTAGCGGTAGCGCACGCTTGAAAACAGTCCCGTGTGCGCCAACCGATCCGCCGCTGCCTGGATCGTGTTTCGATTCACGGTGGCCACATTTTGCAATCCGCTCAGCGCTGTCACTTGCTCCGTCGAATACGCTTGCGAACCCACTTGCGTCACCGAAAGCAGTTTCGCATCCGCGGTTGATGACGCCTCCTGGGATAAAGCGAAAGGACAAAAATTTGCAAACAGCGCCAGAGCGGCGCAAACCGGCAACCATCGCCGAAACAATGGCAAACCGCGAGCCAAGACGCGTGCCGACAATGGACCCGGAGTCATGCCTACAATTCTAAAGCACGGTCAGCAGAATGGAAACCATCTGTTTCTTCATTTCAGCCGCACCGATTTCGCCAGGGTTCGCCCGTCAGCTAAAAGTCGAGGCAGGTTTTTCCCTGCGCCTGGTTGGGCGAAACGAACGCAGATTCGAGTATAATTCCCGCGCGACATGTCTCTTTCTTCTGGCACAAAACTCGGGCCGTACGAGATCCTCACGGCGATTGGCGCGGGCGGGATGGGAGAGGTGTACCGCGCGCGCGATACGCGGCTGGGGCGCGATGTGGCGCTGAAAGTTCTGCCGGAAGAGTTTGCGCATGATGCCGAACGCATGGCGCGATTGCGGCGCGAAGCGCAAGTGCTGGCTTCGCTCAATCATTCCAACATTGCGGCGATTTACGGCTTCGAAGATTCGGGTAATGTTCATGCGCTGGTGATGGAATTGGTGGAAGGGCCGACGCTGGCGGAAAAGATTTCGGGCAGTTTGAGCACGGTCGCGCATACAAACGCCGACCTAAAGGTCGCCGCTACAAAGGCCAATCGAGCTGGCGCGATTGCTCTCGAAGAAGCGCTGCCGATTGCGAAGCAAATTGCGGAAGGACTGGAATACGCGCACGAACGCGGGATCATTCATCGCGATTTGAAGCCGTCGAACGTGAAAGTGACGGCCGAGGGGCAAGTGAAGGTGCTCGATTTCGGTTTGGCGAAGGCGATTGAAGGCGATCCTTCGACGACGAGCGTGGAGAATTCGCCGACGCTGAGCGCGATGGCGACTCATGCGGGATTTTTGCTGGGGACGGCGGCGTATATGTCGCCGGAGCAGGCGCGGGGGAAGAAAGCGGACCGGCGCGCGGACATTTGGGCGTTTGGCGTGGTGCTGTTTGAGATGCTGAGTGGGCAGCGGCTGTTCACGGGCGAGACGACATCGGACACGCTGGCGGCGGTGATTCGCGCGGAGCCGGACTGGAACGAATTGCCGGCAGCCACGCCGCCAAAGATTCGCGAATTGCTTCAGCGCTGCCTGAAAAAAGATCCGCGTCAGCGATTGCAATCCATCGGCGATGCCCGCATCGCGATCGATGAGGTCGTCAGTGGCGCGCCAGAGGCAGCATCGGTTCCCTGTGCGCCTCGCACGAGTCGTGAGCGAATCTCATGGACAGCAACTGCATTACTGGCGATTGCGGCGGTACTTCTGGGCTACGGCTACATGGCACGCGCACCGCAGCAGATGCCGGCCTACATCTCGGAGCTTTCTCCTCCGACGAACGCCAGTTATGCCCTGGTTGGCTTCAGCGCCGGCCCGCCGGTGCTTTCTCCGGACGGACTGCAGATTGCTTTCTCAGCTGACAGCAGAGGCGGAAGGCAATTGCTGTGGGCGCAGTCGCTCAGCACACAGTCTGCGCAACCGCTTGAAGGCACGGACGGTGCGTCATTCCCCTTCTGGTCCCCAGACAGCCGGTCCATCGGATTCTTTTCCCACGGGCGGTTGATGCATATCGATGCCTCGGGCGGGCCGCCACTGGCAATTGCCCCCGCCCCGTTCGGGCGCGGAGGATCCTGGGGGCCCGACGGCACAATTTTGTTTACTCCGGATCAAAATGGGCCGGTCTTCGCTGTCGACTCGTCAGGCGGTACGCCGCGAGCGGTAACCAAACTCAACGAATCTCTTAGACAGGTCGTTCATCAGTGGCCGCAGTTTCTGCCGGATGGAAAACATTTCCTGTTCCTGGCGGTCTCGGCCACTGGAGAAGTCTCGGGGACCTATGCGGCCTCGCTTGGTGGCAGCGAGTCGAAGCTGATTTTGAGAGGAGACTCGAACGCGTTATATACTCCGCCGGGCTACCTGCTTTTTGTTCGGCAGGGAACTCTCATGGCCCAGCGCTTCGATGCCGCTCGGCTCGAGCTGCAGCGCCAAGCCGAGCCGATTGGCGAAGATGTTGGGGTGGACACGATAACGACGGTGAGCCGAAGCCTCTTCGATGCTTCGCCAAGCGGGGTCCTCGTGTACGCCCGCCGTGGAGTCAACTTCGGAGGCTCGCTGCTCTCCTGGTTCGATCGAACCGGAAAGCCTCTGCGAGTGACTGGCGCGTCCGGCGAGTATGCAACCATCGCGATTTCGCCTGACGGAACCAAGCTCGCCGCCGGCGTGTTGGAGCCGAACGGCGTTTGGGTCTTCGATGTCTCCCGCGGAACGAGAACGCGTGTCACATTCAGCAACGCCACCAGCGGCCAGCCAGCCTGGTCGCCCGACGGTAAATTTATCGCTTTCTTCTCAAATCGTTCGGGACAGAATCACCTTTATGAGAAAGCTGCCGACGGCGCGGGAACGACGATGCCACTCGTCGTTGACGACGGCTCGGAGATGTATCCGTCATGGTCCCCGGATGGCCGCTACCTGATCTTCAACCGCCAGGATCCAAAGACAAACTCGAACATCGAGGTGTGGGCCATGGCGCTGTTCGGTGACCGAAAAGCATTTCCAATTGTTCGAGGCAACTTTGATACAACTTGGCCAGCCGTGTCTCCTGATTGCAGATGGCTGGCGTACACGTCGAGCGAATCCGGACGAGACGAAGTCTATGTTGTGCCGTTTCTCCACGGCAGTGGCAAGTGGCTGGTCTCGGCCGGCGGCGGAAGCCGTCCGCGTTGGCGCCGCGACGGCAAAGAATTGTTCTACGTCTCTCCCGATAGCCACATTGTTTCCGCCGAGATTCTGACACATGGCGGCAGTTTCGCCGTGGGCACGGTGCGGCCGCTGTTTCAAGCGACTCCCGCGCTCAACCCAGGATGGTTGTACGATGCCTCTGGCGATGGAAAAGAGTTCGTCGTGGTGAACCGGGCCATACAGATACCCGGAGTGAATCCCAACGCCAACCTTTCAACCTCCGCAGGTCAGCTCACGCTGGTGGTCAACTGGCCAGCGCTGCTGAAGAAACAATGATGATCGAAAATGTGCCGTAGCGCGGGAATTACGATCGGCCTCGCGGCGGCATTCGAGCATTTTGATGAGAAACCCTAGGACGTACGGCCTATCCTAGTGATGGCGGGGCGCGACGTGTGTTGACAAGCAGGTCATGTTGGCGGTAGCGTCACAAAAAGGAGGACTCCTCGTTCGACGAAGGGAGGCTGGTCATGCATAAAAAAATTCTCATCGGGACCGCATTTCTGATCTCGACCGGTTTAGCTTGGGCGTCAAACGAGCCTTGGAAGACGAAGCCTTACCAGCAGTGGGACAAGGCTGACCTCGCAGTCATTCTCAACGATTCCCCCTGGGTCAAAAAGGTCGTTGTGGATGTGAACTGGAAACGTAATCCATCGTCCAGCGGTCAAGCTGGAATGACTGCGAGCGACCCAGCGGCCGAGGTCCGCGAGAACCACCAGGAGATGCAAAAAGGCGGCCCGCCAGATACTTCGCCACCGGACCCGAGCATGAGCTCGGTCGGTTCGGGCGGTGCCACGTCCACGGCACCGAACACCGCGTTCTATATCCGCTGGTACTCATCGCGTGTCATACGCGAAGCGCTCGCGCGTGTAGCCATCATCAACGGCAAAATATCAGAGGCAGAAGGAGCCAAGCTCCTCGCCGAGCCAGTTACCGACTACGAAATCATCGTCTTCGGCCCGGATATGACTCCCTTTCAAAGTTTGACCGAGGATCAGTTGAAGTCCGCGTCCTCTCTCGAGGGGAAGCAATCGAAACAAAAGGTGGCCCCTGCCTCCGTTCGAATGAACAAGAGTCCCGACGGCAGGACCAACAGCATCGTATTTCTCTTTCCGAAAAAGACAGACAGCGGCGCTGACGTAGCGTCGGCCCAGGAGAAAGACCTCGAATTCGTCTGCAAATTGAAAGGCCTCAACCTTCACAACGCGTTTGACACTCGCAAGATGGTTGATGAAAAGGGCGCGGATTTCTAAGAGAGCTTCAGCTTCGTCTGTGGGAAACAGCTACCCGAAGTGGGCGTAATCGCCGTTCGATCTCATTATTCCACGGTGACCGATTTCGCCAGATTTCGCGGCTGGTCCACGTCGCATCCGCGCCGTACGGCGATGTGGTAGGCGAGAAGTTGCAAAGGTAAAATTTCGAGGATGGGCGTCAAAATCTCCGGCGCTGCCGGAATTTCGATCACGTGGTCGGCAGCCTCGCGCGCCAAATGATCGCCCTCGGTCACAATCGCGATCACAATCCCATCCCGCGCTTTCACTTCCTTGATGTTCGACACGGTTTTCTCGTATCGCGTCATTGACGCCGCGTCATTCTCATCTCGAGTCGCAATAATCACCACGGGCAAATTTTCATCAATCAACGCGTTCGGCCCGTGTTTCATTTCTCCCGCCGGATAGCCTTCGGCGTGAATGTACGAAATTTCCTTGAGCTTCAGCGCGCCTTCGAGCGCAATCGGGTAATGTATGCCGCGCCCAAGATACAAAAAGTCCGAATGCCGAAAGAATTGCCGTCCGAGCGATTCGTATTCCTCGTCGCGTTGCAGCACGGCTTCCATCTTGTGCGGCAGGCGAGACATTTCTTGCACGATTTTCTTTCCCGCGTCGGGAGAGGTTTTGCAACGCAACTCGCCGATGTGCAGCGCCAGCAGCGCCAGCGCGGTCAATTGACCTGTAAATGCCTTCGTTGACGCCACGCCGATTTCCGGCCCTGCGTGCGTCAGAATCGTCCCGCTCGCCTCGCGCGTAATCATTGACCCCACGACATTGCAAATCGCCAGCGTCTTCGCGCCCTTTTGACGCGCTTCGCGTTGCGCCGCGAGTGTGTCCGCTGTCTCGCCGGACTGGCTGATCACCACCACCAGACTATTTGCGTCAACAATCGGATCGCGATACCGGAATTCGCTTCCGTAATCCACCTCCACCGGAATCTGCGCGAGTTTTTCCATCATAAACTTGCCAGCGAGTCCTGCGTGCCAACTGGTGCCGCAGGCGACGATTTTGATGTTGTGAAATTCGCGGAATTCTTTTTCGGTGATGTCCATCTCGTCGAGGAAAACTTTTCCGGAATCGAGAGAGACGCGACCGACGAGAGTGTCGCGGACGGCGCGCGGCTGCTCGAAGATTTCCTTCTGCATGAAATGCTTGAACCCGCCCTTTTCCGCCATGATGGGGTCCCAGGTGATGTGCTGCACCGGACGCTCAATCGCCGCGCCATCGAAGTCCGTCAGGCGCACGCCATCGGGAGTGATCACGGCAATGTCGCCATCCGCGAGAAACACCACGTCGCGCGTGTGATGGAGCACGGCCGGAATATCGCTCGCCACAAAATATTCGTTCTGCCCCAGCCCAATCACCGCCGGAGGCCCCAAGCGCGCCGCCACGATTTTTCGCGGGTCGCGCGTCGAAATCACCGCCAGCGCGTAAACGCCCGTCAGTTGTTTCACCGTCTTTTGCACCGAGCCTTCGAGCGAGCCGTTGAAATTTTCTTCCACAAGATGCGCAATCACTTCTGTATCCGTCTCGGTCAAAAACTTGTGCCCCTTCTGAATCAACTGCTGTTTCAATTCCAGATAATTCTCGATGATCCCGTTGTGCACCACCACGATTTCGCCTTTGCAGTCGCGGTGCGGATGCGCATTCTCTTCCGTGGGACGCCCATGGGTGGCCCAGCGCGTGTGCCCGATGCCGTATTGTCCGTCGATCGGCGAAAGGCGTATCGCTTCTTCCAAATTCCGCAATTTCCCCGACGCCCGCCGGATATCGAGCTTGCCGTTCTGCTCGACCACGGCAATTCCCGCCGAGTCATATCCGCGATATTCGAGCCGCTTCAGGCCGTCTAAAATCAGTGGAACCACTTTTTTCGGCCCAATGTAGCCAACGATTCCGCACATAAAATTCCGTCGCTCGCTTTCTTTGTCCGCGCGCCCGTCGCCAATTCGGTGCGCACGATTTGTTCAGGTTAGCATATTCCGCGCCGTCGGTATGACTTGAACGCAGCGCAGCCCCGATGAGTGAACGCTGCGGGAGGGAAGCGAATTTTGCGATAGAGGACTGTGAGTTTACGAAAGGGAAGTTGAGCCGCTAAGAATTCACGCCACAATTTCGTAGCGGAATTCCTCGATCACTGGATTGGTCAACACTTCGCGCGCGATTTTGTCCACCTGCGCCTTCGCTTCATCCGCGCTCAGGGCATCGAAGTCCAGCACAAAAAATTTACCCTGCCGCACACGCTGCACTTTGGAATATCCCAGCGACGACAAAGCGTGCTGGATGGTTTGTCCCTGCGGATCGAGCACGGTCGTTTTAGGCATCACCCATACGTGAGCTTTCATACGCGCCATTATAGCAGGCCTAGCCTCTTCGCTTCCGCACGAAAGTTGGCAATCATTTTAGATTTTTCATCGTCTCGCAAAAAGGCATAACGAAAACTCGCTTCCGCCAGATCCGTCACCTGCGCCGCGCTCAGCCCCATTTTTTCCAGCGCCGCTCGATAACTTTCATTGAGGCTCGTATGAAACATCGCCGGATCGTCCGTCGACAGCGTCAGCGGAACGCCTCGCGCAACAAATTCCCGCAGCGGATGCTCTTCAATTCGCGCGTTTTGCATGCCAAGCAGTTTCGACAGCGCGCCCGTGTGCACATTGCTCTGCGGACAAATTTCCAGCGGAATGTCCCGCTCGATCAGCAACTCCATCAGCTTTTCATCGCGTATGCTCGCGATTCCGTGCCCGATGCGTTCCGCCCGCAGTGCCTCAATCGCGTCGTGCACCGCCTCCGCTCCGCCCATTTCGCCGGCGTGAACCACGCTATGCAGCCCTTCGCTCGCTGCATACTCGTACGTTCGCCGGAAATCCGCCGCGGGTAGCGACTCTTCGTCGCCGCCCATGCCGAACGCAACCACGCCCTCCGATTTCATTTCTACCGCAAGCCGCGCCACATCCATCGCCTTTTCCGCACCGAATTGACGCACCGCGTCAAAAATCCACTGCACTCGCGACTCGCGCCCCACCGCAAGCTTCGCCCGCACGACGCCCTCTCGAATCGCCGCGAAATTCTTCTCCACATTTTGCTTTCGCAGCAACATCACTCCAACCGACAGCGTTATCTCCGCATAAACGCAATTCTCTTCGCCCATGCGCAGAGCTGCGGCCTCCGCCAGCCGCGCATAGTCCTCCGGCTCGCGCAAATACGAAGTCGCCCACTTGAATAATTCCAGGAATTCCGCAAAAGTCCGCGTGTCGTATTTTTCTTCGACGCTCCTTAGTTCGATTTTTTCGCCGTGCCATGCCGCCAATTCCACCAGCAGCTCCGGCGTCAGACAACCTTCGAGATGCACGTGTAGCTCGGCCTTGGGCAGTTGAAGGATTGCGGCGGGAATTCCAGCGGAGGATTGCATAGCGCATTACAGCCGTTCTACTGCGCGGGCAGCGGCGGCCGTCCCGCGTTGTCCCACGCAGTCAGCCAATACGAACCCACGTCCGTCGCCGCGTCCGAAATCTGCCGTACCAGCACGGCGCCCGCTTGGCTGTAAAAACGGTCGTAGTATTCGTCATTGTAATCCTGGAGTCCTTCGCGTGACCGGCGGTCCGCCAGCAAGACGTTTTCGAGCATCGAATGCGCCGTCAGACAAATCTCAAACGCTCGATCCGTCGGGTCCGTCACGAACACCGCCGCGTTCGGGTGCAAATAAAAAAACAGCGCGTAGCGGTTCACCAGTTTTTTCCCGAAGCGGTCGTTCACTCCCGGCTGGCCCGAAAGATGCCCATCGTCATTCATCGTGGTATTGAAAGGGTCATGCGCGCTCGAAACATAGTGCGAGAGCAACGCGGCATCCAGCTTGGCGGCCGCAAAATTTCGCGAATGAAAATCGTCCGTGAGCTTCGCGCTGTACAGACCGACTTCCCACGGCAACAACCCATTCGCATCCAGCGACCGTTTGCTGAATTTCCGCGCCGCATCCTTGTACACGCGCGGCAGTCCGGCAAAAGGATATTGCCCGTAGTGATCCAGCCGGATGAACTGGTTGTCCATCTCGAGCGGATTTTTTGCAGCCGCTTCCGCGGGATCCGTGACGTGCAAAACCAAAAATTGCCGGTTCGCCTCAAAGAACGGCCGCATTTCCTGCGGCAAAGTTCCCACCGCGTTATTCACTACCAACCGGTCCGCATTCTCACCCCAGCCTAATGCCTGCGGCGCAAACACGAGGCTCGCCATCACCAGCATCGCGAGGCTGGTATGAGTAAACGCACGAGTTCGAAAACAGGGCCGCTGTTTTTGCCGATCCGGCTGCAACCATGCGAAGTTGGCCGTGCCTCTTGCGTTGCGCATCATGCTTTTTCTGTGGCGAGTGAGTCCTCGCGATAATGGTTGTAGCCTTTCCATAGATACACGACGGAGAAAATCGTGACTACGAGAAGCCCTATCTTCTCCAACACTCCGGCTTGCAATAGTCCCTGCCACACAACAGCTCCGCCAATGATGGCCAGCACGAGCAGGACGCCGCTCAATGCCATGAGCGCCTTATCGGAAACAAGCATAAGTGCACGCTGTGCCCGCGTGTCGGCCGCCCGTCCGGCCGTGCTGTGCCGGACTCCGAAGTCGAAATAAAACAACAGGCCAATCGTCAGCCATACGAAAAAGCGGACCCAATTTTCCACCGTCAGGCTCGCCATAAGAACGAAGCACAAAACCACGGAGGCGATGGGAATCCAGGGAGAAAAGGGAACCCGAAAGCCTCGCGGACGCTCAGGCTGGCGTTTTCGCAGTATTAGAACTGCGACCGAGACAAGAATGAAAGCGAAGAGCGTGCCAATGTTGGTCAAATTCACAAGTGTGCCGATGTCGAAGATCCCGGCAGGAATTGCGACGAAAAAGCCGGCAACCCAAGTCGCGAAGTCCGGCGTGCGAAATGTCTTGTGGACGCGAGAAAATATCGAAGGCAAAAGCCCGTCGCGAGACATCGCGAACCATACGCGGGCCTGTCCCAACTGGAAAACGAGGATAGAGGAGATCATTCCCATCAGCGCGCCGACCGTCACCCAGCGGTCCGTGAGCTTCAGCCCGATAGCTTCGAGGGCATTTGCGACTGGAGCCGCGTTGTTTAACGTGTCCCACTTCTGGATGCCGGTCAGCACTATGGCGACACCGACGTAGAAAATTGCGCAGACGAACAGCGATGCGAGGATGCCGATCGGGACGTCGCGTTTCGGATTCCGGCATTCCTCCGCCGCGGTCGATACCGAATCGAAACCGATGTAAGTGAAGAACACAATCGCCCCGCCGGTGAGAACGCCCTGAAAGCCATTGGGGAAAAATGGCTTCAAATTCGATGGCTGGATATATTTGCTGGCGACGACGCAGAAGACAACGATGGCCAACAGCTTGATACCAACCATGAGGTTATTTGCGCCCGCCGATTCACGAATGCCGCGAACCAGCAAGACGGTCAGAAACATGACGATCAGGAATCCGAGAATATTGAAGTGCCACGCCCAGCCGACCATGGGATCGTACGCGGGAGTGGCCAGTGCAGCGGGCATGTGCAGGCCGAAAGTATTGAGAAGATTGTCGACATAGGCGGAAAAGCCGACGGCGACGGCCATATTGGAGACGGCGTATTCGAGAATCAGATCCCAGCCGATGATCCAGGCAATGAA
Source organism: Candidatus Acidiferrales bacterium (assembly GCA_035933995.1). Lineage (GTDB taxonomy): Bacteria > Acidobacteriota > Terriglobia > Acidiferrales > UBA7541 > DAHUXN01. Next base: position 11,328 of record DASYYI010000162.1, read on the forward strand.
TTCGCCGAGCGTTGCATACGTGTACGTGTAGGCGCTGCCGGCAATCGGGATCATCGATGCAAGTTCGGCATAACACAAACCGGCCAGGGCGCAAATTAAGGCGACCGCCAGAAACGATACGGCGATACCTGGGCCCGCACCCGGCCTGCCGTTCACGCCAAGGGCATGCGTGCCGTGCATCAGCACGCTGAGTAACGGGGCCTGAAGAATCGAGGGATAACGATCCACTTCGCCGGCTGCCGCGGTCCCGGTAGTGATGAAAATCCCGCTGCCGATGATCGCGCCAATTCCCAGAGCTGTAAGGCTCAGCCAGCCGAGCGTTTTTTTCAAACGCTTGGAAGGTTCGTCAGCGTCGGAAATCAGTTGGTCGATGCTTTTGGTTCGGAAGAGTTGTGGATCCACCCGCCACCGTCCCTTCGTTTCGCGCGCCAAACTCTACCTTGAGCTGCCTAGCCCCCGCAATGCCGGATCTCAGTCGTGTCGCGTAGCGGTAGCCTGTTTCGTAGCGCCGGCCATTCTCTACATCGCCTCCAAATGCGCATACCGCTCGATCAGCTTCTTCATTCCGTGGTCGACGAAGCTCACCGTGATCCTCCTGTCATCTCCGTCGTCCTCGACCTTCAATATCGTCCCTACGCCATACGTAGGATGCCGCACCCGCGTCCCTATCAACGGATTTGTTGTTCGCTTCACCCGCGCCGCGCTCCCGCCACGCGAACCAAATTTCCCGCCACCGGCGTGCGTGTATTTCCCCGGCCTCCGGTACTCCGCATTGTAGAAATCCGGGTCCGGCTCATACCGGCGCGCTTCTCCCGGCTCGCTCAACGACCCTGTTGCGGCCTCGACCATCTCCGCCGGAATTTCCGCCAAAAATCGTGACGGCGACGCCGGAGTCAGTTCCGCATTTCCCCACGAACGCCGGTAAATCGCGCGCGAAATCGTCAACCGGCGCTTGGCGCGCGTCATGCCGACGTAGCAGAGCCTGCGCTCTTCCTCGACGTCTTCGTCGCTCCCCATCGACCTTCCGTGCGGCAGCACTCCTTCTTCGAGCCCCGCGAGAAACACGTGATCGAATTCCAATCCCTTCGCGCTATGCAGCGTCATCAACGACACAGGCACGCTC
>DASYYI010000192.1:0-9469 GCA_035933995.1 Candidatus Acidiferrales bacterium
GGAACGCGACTTGACGCCGCGGGTGCGCGAGGATTGCGAAATTGTAGTTCGCGAAATGGATCGACTGAGCAGCAAGCTGACGCAGCTTTTGCGTTATGCGCGGCCGGGTGTTCGCGGAAACGACAGCGCGGGGCGAATGGCACTGGCAGTGGTGACCGAGCAGGTGGTGTCGCTGCTGCGGCGAGATGCGGAACGGCGCAATGTGAAACTGGAATTCGCGGCAGATGATATTGGGAGCGAACCGATTGTCGTCGCTTCGGAAGAGGCTTGGACGGACGTTATCTCGAATCTCGTGGTGAACGGAATTGAAGCGCAGCCGCACGGCGGGAAGGTTTGCGTGTCGATGAGGCGATGCGGCGTCGCGATACGCGTGGAGATTGTTGACGACGGGCCCGGCATTCCCGCAGACGTGGGCGCGAAACTATTTCAGCCATTTTTCACGACGAAGACGAGCGGTACGGGGCTGGGGCTGGCGATTGTGGCGCGGCGCGCGGCGGAGATGGGCGGCACGATTTTGTGGGAGAGTCCCGTGTGTGAGGGACGAGGGACGAGGTTTGTGATTACGGTGCCGATTGGAGAAGAAAAAGCAGATCCCTCGCCGCATGGCGGCTCCCTTCGTGCCTCAGGGCAGGCGGGATGACAACTTTAAGGAACGAGCGAACGACGAAAGCGAAGAAAAGCGGCTCCCTGCCTGTGGCAGGCAGGCCTCAGCGCCGTTCGCCAAAAAACCGGCAACCCTTCCTTCGTCAGGGCAAGCGGGAGGCGGGATGACAGCGTGAGGAACATAGAGAGCAATAACGGGAAGAAGAGAGGCGGAAGATTCACCGCAGAGAGGTCGCAGGAAGGCGACGATTTAACAGAAGGGGAGTGATGGTGATGCGAACGATTTTGATTGTGGATGATGAGGCGGCGGCGCGCTACGGCTTGCGGCGGGCGCTCGAAAGTACGTACCGCGTGGTGGAAGCGGATTCGGCGGCGGCCGCACGCGAATTGCTGGCACGCGAGAATCCGGATGTGGTGTTGCTCGACGTGGTGCTGCCGGGAGAGAACGGGATTTCTTTTCTGCGGGCGATTCGCGCGGAGGGTTTTGAGAAGCCGATTCTGATGGTGTCGGCGTTGGACACGGCGAAGACGGCGGTGGAGGCGTTGCGCGCGGGAGCGAACGATTACATCGTGAAGGGCTTCGACATCGACGAGTTGCGGCAGCGCATCGCAAATCTGGTGCGCATCGTGGAATTGGAGGCGGACAACACTCGGCTGCGGCGTCAACTGATCGTCGAAGGAGAGTTTGGACGCATGCGCGGCGCTTCAGGGCTGATGCGGCGCGTGTACGAACTCGCGGAACGCGTGGCCGTGACGGATACGACCGTGTTGATTTGCGGCGAGAGCGGCACGGGGAAGGATTTGCTGGCGCAGGAAATTCACGAACGTTCGCCGCGCGCGGGGAAGGCGTTCGTGGCCGTGAATTGCGCGGCGCTGCCGGAGAATCTGATCGAGTCGGAACTTTTTGGCTACGAGAAGGGCGCGTTCACGGGCGCGGCGCAGACGAAGAAAGGGAAATTCGAGCTGGCGTCCGGGGGAACGCTTTTCCTGGATGAAATCGGCGACATGAATGCGGTGACGCAGGCAAAAGTGCTGCGAGCGCTCGAAAGCCGGAAGATTGAGCGGCTGGGCGGGGCGCATTCGATTGATGTGGATGTGCGAGTGATCAGCGCGACGCATCGGAACCTGGCGGAGGAAATCGGCGCGGGACGGTTTCGCGAGGATTTGTATTATCGTCTGCGGGTGGTGACACTGGAATTGCCTTCGCTGCGGGCGCGCAAGGAAGACGTTCCGCTGCTTGTGGGAGCTTTTCTGGAGCAACTTGGAGCGCGCCACAATCGCGCGGCGCGAATTTCACAGGAAGCTTCAGCGGCGCTTTTGCATTACGATTGGCCGGGGAATGTGCGCGAGTTGAAGAATGCGCTTGAACGCAGCCTGGTGCTTTGCCCGGGCGAAACGATCGGCGTCGAGGATTTGCCGGAGGAAATCCGGCACGGGCATTCCCAAGTGGGGCGCGCGGCGGGAGGGCCCGACGAAATCCTGGGCGAAATTGATTTTCGCGAGGCGAAGCGCAAATTCGAAGTGGCGTTTCTGAAGCGCAAATTGACGGAGCATCGCTGGAACGTGTCGCGGACGGCCGCGTCGGTGGGGCTGCACCGGCAGAGCTTGCAGGAAAAACTGCGCGAATTGGGCATCGAGCGGCCGGGAAAATAGGGAATGGGAAATCGCGAACGAGTGGGCGGGTTCATTTTGGCGGGAGGACGAAGCTCGCGCATGGGCCGGCCGAAAGGATTCCTGAAATTTGCGGGCGAGCCGATGGTGGTGCACGTCGCGCAGACGCTGGAATCGACGGGGGAGGCGCGCGATGGCGCAGCCGAAATCGCGCCAGCAATGATGAAGCCGGTGATTATCGGGCCGCCGGATGTTTACGCAAATCTTGGCATCCGCGTGGTTCCTGACGATGGCGAAAATCTTGGGCCGCTCGGCGGCATTTCCACGGCGCTGCGCATCGCAACGTGCGAATGGAATTTGATCGTGGGGTGCGATCTGCCATTTTTGACGCGCGAATGGCTCGAATTCTTGATCGCGCAGGCGATCGGGTCGTCCGCCGACGTGGTAATACCGCTGAACGAGCGTGGCTTCGAACCGCTGTGCGCGATGTATCGAAAGAGTGCGCGGCGCACCATTGCGAAGGCTCTCGAGCGCGGTGTGCGAAAAATTACCGAAGGGCTGACGACTTTGACTTTGGCTAGCATTGCACCTGCGGAATGGAAAGCCTTTGACCCTTGCGGCCGGCTGTTCAAGAATGTGAACACGCCGGAGGACTACGACGAGGCGCGCGAGAGCATGGGAGAGAAAGCGGCATCGTGAGCGAACATTACATCGAATTTCAAGGCGTCTCGAAAGCGTTCGATGAGCAGGTGGTGCTGCGCGATGTGAGTTTTCACATGGATCGGGGAGAGACGGCCGTGATTTTGGGACGCAGCGGCGTGGGCAAGTCCGTCTCGTTGAAATTGATTTTAGGATTTCTGAAGGCCGATGCGGGCCGCATCATTGTCAGTGGCGAGGACGTTACGAATTTTAGCGAGGCGCAGCTTTCGTTGGTGCGGCGGCGCGTCACGATGGTCTTTCAATCCGGCGCGCTGTTCGATTCGCTCACAGTGGCGGACAATGTCGCCTTCCCGATGGTGTCGCTGGGCAACGTGGACAGAGATGCGGTGGATGCGCGTGTGAGCGAGTTGCTTGAAATGCTGGAAGTCTCGCAATTCGCCGACCGGCTCCCGTCGGAATTGAGCACGGGCACGAAGCGCGCAGTGGCGATTGCGCGTGCGCTGGCGCAGGATCCGGAAGCGATTCTCTACGACGAGCCGACGACCATGGTGGATCCGATCATGGCGGCGCACACGGGCGAGCTGATTCTGAAGCTGAAGGAAACATTCCATAAGACGTCGATTGTGGTGACGCATGATACGCATTTGGCGCGGCGGCTGGCGGACCGCGTGATTTTCCTGCACGACGGCGGCGTGGAATTCTTCGGCACGTGGCCGGAGTTCGAAAAGTCGGAGGACCCACTCCTGCGGAATTTCCGCTTGCAGGACGAATTAATTCCCGCGCTGGACGTGACCGAGTGAGCGCGGGCCGATGAGTTTGGATTCCTTGCCCGCTACGGTCGATCCAAAAAAACAATTGAGGCGCGTCCTGGGATTTTGGGACGTGCTGCTCTTCAATATTGCCACGGTGCTGGGCCCGCGATGGCTGGCGGCTGCGGGATACAACGGCACGTCGTCGATCAGCTTGTGGATTATCGCGGCTGTGCTGTTTTTCATTCCCAGCGCATTTGTGATCAACGAGCTTTCCTCGCGCTTTCCCGATGAGGGCGGACTGTATGTTTGGTCGAAGGAAGCGTTCGGGGACTTTCACGGATTTGTGGCGGGATGGACGTACTGGATTTACACGGTGTTTTATTTTCCTGGGCTGCTGCTGGCGAGCGCGTCGATGAGCGCCTACGTTGGCGGCGCGGGACACACGTGGCTGGCGACGAATCGCGAATTTTTGGTGATTGGCTCGTTCGTGCTGCTGTTTATCGCGGTTTTTCTAAACATCATTGGATTGAACATCGGGAAATGGCTGCAAAACGCGGGCGGCGTGGGGACTTATACGCCTCTGCTCATACTGATCGGCATCGCCGTTTGGATTTGGATGACGCACGGTTCGGCGACGCATTTCACGGTGAAAAATATGATGCCGGTGTGGAATCAGGCTACCGTGAATTTCTGGCCGCAGATGGTTTTTGCGTTTGCCGGATTTGAGCTGGTCTCCGCGATGAGCGAAGAGGTTCGCAATCCGCGCAAAACTTTGCCTCGAGCGGTGTGGGGCGCGGGCGCGGCGGTAGCGTTCATTTATATTGTGGGGACGATTGCGGTTCTGGTGCTGATTCCGGCGCAGCAAGTGAATCCGCTGAGCGGCGTATTTCAGGCGCTGACCTCGGGCTCGACGATTTTGAAAATCGGCTTCGTTGGCGTGATGGCGGCGCTGCTGGTCAGCGTGGGGAATGCGGGCGGCGTTGGCTCAACTGTGGCGGGGATTGCGCGCGTGCCCTTCGTGGTCGGGATTGACCGTTACTTGCCGAAGGCATTCGGCAAAATTCATCCGAAGTGGCGGACGCCGTATATCTCCATCATCGTGCAGGCGGTGCTGTCGTGCATCATTTTGCTGTTGGCCCAGATTCAGGCGACGGCAGCGACGGCGTATCAGGTGGTGGTGGACGCGGCGGTGATTCTGTATTTCATTCCGTTTTTGTACATGTACGCGGCGGCTATCAAGCTGGCATACCGCAAAGACCGGCGCAGCAACGAGCACGTGGTGCTGATTCCGGGCGGCATCATAGGCGCGTGGATTGCGGGCGGGCTGGGTTTTTTGATTACCGCGCTGGGCATCGCGTTGTCGTTTATTCCGCCGGGAGAGGCGACCGACAAATTCAGTTTTCTGGCAAAGGTGATCGGGGGGACCGTCGGGACGGTGCTGGTCGGACTGGCGCTCTACTGGCGCGGTGCGCGGCAAAAAGCGCGGGAGCAGGGGACGTAAGAATTGAACGGAGCGGCTGCGGAAGTCGGAATCAAGAAAAAGGTAGGACGCCTTTTGGGGAGTTCTAAGAATCACACAGCGAATACAAACGTTGCAGTCGCGCCCTGTCCAGGACCACTTCTTTTCACGAGTCGAATGCTATGAGCCTTTTGGAACTTTAGGGCACCGAGGGCGCCGCAAACCAACGGCAACCTGTTGGACAGCTTCAAGGCCTTGGCTACATCGCCAGCGACGACTATAACCGCCACCGGCGTCTGTGAACGTGCGCGTGCGTGGGCGATGTAGTTCTTCAAAACGTAATCCCTAACCTGATCAGATTTCGTCATGCGTCCTCTCCTTGGCGCCTATAATACGGCTTGAAGCAGTTGAGTCACTACAAAAAATGTTTGCTTGACCGCGCGCGCCAAGGCGTGTAGGTTTCCCGCCATACAGGTCCTGTTTGTTGAATTTTTACATTTCTGCTCACGGCTTCTTATTTGCGGAACGCATCCTCACGGAGGTGAGACATGGCGCGTCCCACGGGGGTAACGATTCTGGCGGTGCTGAGTTTTCTTGGTGCGGGTCTATATCTGTTGGGGGCAATGGGACTGTTTCTTCTGGGTTCGTCGGCAGGGTTAGCAGCAATGGCCGGGCGAGGCGGCGGCATGGGCGGTCCGCTGGCGGCGATGGGCGCTTTCGGGGGAATAGTGTGTTTGATTTTGGCGGTGTTGTGCCTGGTGAATGGAATCGGGCTGCTGAAATTGCGCGGCTGGGCGCGGGTGCTGACAATTCTGCTGGTCGCGCTCGGAATTATTTTTGCGGTGCTGGGAATCGTGCGGGCGATGGTGCCGATGATGATGGGGCTGATTGTGTGGGACGTGATTCTGATCGCCATTGACGCGTGGATCTTGATGTACCTGTTCAAGCCGCACGTGAAGGCGGCTTTTGGGGGACAGGCAGCGTAAGATTCGCAAGGGCAGTTTTTGAATTGCTGAGCGCGGCGAGAAGCGCGGCGTAGTTCTTGTTTGGGTTCAGTAGACAGCGCGCTTTTGGACTGTTTGCTTTGTCGCGAGGGAAAATCTTTGGTCTGTTTCGCCGCCTTCGAGGACGAGCTTGGCCACGTATTCGCCCATGGCCGGGCCATGTTTGAATCCGTGGCCTGAGCCGCCGCCGACGAGCCAAACATTTTCGAAATTCGGATGGCGGTCGATTAGGAAATCGCCGTTGGAAGTGTTTTCGTACTGGCAGACGCGGGATTCGAGCACGGGGGCGTCGCGCAGGGCGGGGAAGCGGCGGCGCAAATAATCGCGCACGAGCGAAAGAGTTTCGCCGGCGACACGTTCGACGCGATTGGGATCTATCGGTGAACCGTGACGGTCGCTGGCGATTTTGATGCCGCGGTTTTCGAGATCCGGCATGCCGTAAATTTCCTTTCCCACGTCGAGCCAAGTGGGGAAGTTCCCAGCGGCGTAACTTTTGTCTCCCGGAGGCACGCCGAAGAAATAGACTTCCTGGCGCGTCGGGAAAACCCTGTGGCCGAGAAGCTCCGGAAAAATCCGAGGCAGCCAAGGGCCGCAGGCGAAAATGTAATTGTCCGCGCGGAGAGTTTCGCCGCTCCACGTGGCGAGCGCATCGACTCGGCCGTTGCCGGTGGGCGCTTCCACTTCCGCGATTTGATATGTGCCGCCGGCTTTCTGAAATTCCTCGACAACTTTTTGCACGGCGCGGCGCGCCATAAGGACGCCGCTTTCAGGTTCGTAGATGGCGAAGTCGAGGTCGTCGCAAGCGATTTGCGGGAAGCGTTTCTCGATTTCCGCGGGCGAAAGCCTTTTGTGCGGCACGCCGACTTTCGTCAGCGTCGCCAATGTATCCGATGCGACTCGTTCGGCGTCGCGCGCCATCCATAGCACGCCTGTGCGATCGAAAATGCGCGCGCCTGTGTGGGCGTCGAACTCACGCCACAGCTCGAGCGCCCGTTGCGACCAGCGGGTATAAATTTCGTCAGCGCCGTAGCCCATGCGGATGATTCGAGATTCGCCGCCGGAGCTGGCGCGGCTGTTGGCCGCGCCGTACGCGTCTAGGAGCAGCACTTTGCCCCAGCCGCGCGCGAGGCGGTAGGCCGTCCAGGCGCCAAAGACGCCCGCGCCGATGACAACTACGTCGTAGGTTCGCCGCTCAGCCATTGTGCGAGTCCATGCAAAAGTGAAGCGCTAAAATCCTTGCTCGGTTAATTTTTCGATGGTCCATCGCGATGCTGCGACTTCCGCGCGACCTTTCATCAAACTCTCAACGTACTTTGCCAAAATATCACACTCCAGATTCACGGAATCACCGGTGGCGATTTCACGCAGGTTTGTGTTCGCGTATGTGTGCGGAATAATGGCAAAGTCGGCGACGCCGTCATTCCAGCGCGCGACGGTCAAACTGATGCCATCCACGGTGAGCGAACCTTTTTCGGCAACGTAGCGGCGCAAATCTTCTGGCACGCGAACGCCGAGCCACCAATTTTCACCTTCGGCTTTCAAGTGTTCGACGCGGCCTACACCGTCGACGTGGCCTTGCACGAAATGGCCGCCGAGACGCGCGCCGGCTTTCACGGGCAACTCGAGATTCACGACGCGCCCCGCTGCAAGTTTGCCGAATGAGGTGCGGCGCAGCGTTTCTGCCGACAAATCAGCGGCGAAGAATCCTTCTCCCATTTCGATGACTGTGAGGCAGCAGCCGTTAACGGCGATGCTGGCGCCGATCTTCAATTCAGACTGCAATTCAGGCGCGAGTTCGTTCGCGTCCGCTGATTTGGTCGAGCGGGCGAGGCTGACTTTCAAGCGACCGCCCTTTTTGCCGCGTTTGAGCTCGGCAATCTTGCCGAGATGCTCAATGATTCCGGTAAACATCGTGAAAATATCCTTGAATAGCGAAATCCGGACCGTAGCGTCGAAACGAAAGTTGCGAGAGGGCGGGCGAGCGCTCGAACCATTGCGACGGGAGCTGCGCCATGGGGACTCCGCCGTCTCCCATGATTTTGGGAGCATAGAACAGAACCATCTTGTCGATGAGATTTGCCTGGAGCATTGCTCCGTTCAGTTCGCTCCCGGCTTCCAGTATCACGCTGAGAATTTCGCGCTCGCCCATTTCGCGCAACACTTCGCGCAAATCCGCGTGTCCGCCGCGCGAACGAATCCGCACAATTTCCACGCCAGCCTTGCGCAGCAACTTCCCTTTCGGCGAATCGTGCGATTGCGTGGTGAAAATCAGCGCATCGTTTTTCGCGGACTTCACGATACCCGATTTTACAGGGATTCGAAGCCTTGAATCGACAATCACACGAATGAGCGGCTTTCGCCGTGGCAGCTTGGTGCGATCCGTCATTCGCGGATCATCGGCCAACACGGTGCCGATTCCGGTGAGCAGAGCATCCGCTTCGTGACGCATGCGCTGCACTTCTTCGCGCGAGGCGCCGCTCGTAATCCATGTAGTGCTGCCTGTGCGCGCGGCGATCCGGCCGTCGAGTGTGAGCGCGGTTTTCAAGGTCACAAATGGTAATTTTGTGCGAATCCATTTCGCAAAGGCTTCGTTCAAATGGCGTGCGTCGTCTTCCCGCACGCCAAGAGCTACTTCGATGCCCGCCGCGCGCAGCTCGCGAATTCCGCGGCCAGCGACGGCGGGATTGGGATCGCGCATCGCGACGACCACGCGCTTGACGCCCGCATCGATGATGGCTTTCGTGCACGGCCCGGTGCGGCCCGTGTGGCAGCACGGTTCGAGGTTCACATACAGAGTGGCACGGCGGGCGTTGGCGCGCGCCTGTTCGAGTGCGATGATTTCCGCGTGCTTGCGTGCTTCGTAAGTGTGGAAACCTTCGCCGGCGACAGCGTCGTTTTTCACCACCACCGCGCCGACCATGGGATTGGGGTGCGCGAGCGCGACGCCGCGATGGGCGAGTACAAGCGCGCGGACCATCCAGGCTTCATCCGTGAAGCGAGCGGAGTCCGCGAGACGAGCGAAGCCAGTGCTCGAAACGGAATTGAGCTGCTTCGTATTCTTCGTGTTGGAATTGCGAGTGCGTTTGAGGTCAGTCAATTTCAGCCAGTGTTAGTCAAAAGGTTAGTCAAAGAGCGAGTTGACGTAGGTTTGCGCGTCGAAGGGCACCAGGTCGCCTATTTGTTCGCCCGTGCCGACAAAACGAATGGGCAAGCCAAGTTCGCGCGAGATGGCAATCACAATTCCGCCTTTGGCCGTGCCGTCGAGTTTCGTCAGCACGATTCCCGTGACGCCGACGTGGCCCGTGAACTCGCGGGCCTGCGCGAGTCCATTCTGGCCCGTCGTCGCGTCCATCACGAGAAGTACGTCGTGCGGAGCGCCG
>DASYYI010000201.1:0-2124 GCA_035933995.1 Candidatus Acidiferrales bacterium
CAGCTGATCCACGCGCGCACGCAGGAACTGAATCGCATCAATACTTCGTGGGATGAAAAAGTCGGCTTCGTTTTGAGCGCCGAGGTGAAGCCGGAAGCGCTGGAAAAACTTTCGCGCGAGGCGCCGAAGGAAGATTTTTATCTGCTGCGACTGATCAGCGAGCATCCGAAGGTTTCCGCGAAGACGCTGCGGCGTCTGGCGAGACACGAATACGCGGCGATTCGCGAAAACATTGCGCGGCATCCGAACGCCGACGCAGCCACGCTCACGGCTCTCAGCAAGGATCGCACGCAGCCGCTGTGGTATCTGGTGGCGTTCAATCCCAACGCGCCCACCGGACTGCGTCAGAAACTACGCGAGCGCATGCGCAAGCTCGGCGAAAAGACCGCGACGCAATAAACCTCCCGCCAAAATCTTGATCGGGATTCAGCGGCCGTGTGAAGGGTCGCGTGAGGCCGCAGAATCTAAATCCACATGAACTTTTTCATTTCCGGGCAGCGGTGCGTAGCAATTGCCGTCGGAATCATATGGGTAGGGACAAAGCGCCGTGAGTTCAGGCCGGCGCGGCGACTGCGCGAATTGCCAAGCGGTAGCGGAGGGTATGCCGCTCTGGCCGGGCAATAAAGGTTGCGCGTCGAGGTCGCAACCTGGTGCCGGTGGGCAGACGTCATTGTAGATGAAAAATTCAATTTTCCGACCGCGTGCATTGTTCTGGATGTCGTTTGCCGTTGTGATTTGCACGCCGAGGGATTCCTGCACGGGGATTCCGGAGCAGTAGACGCCAGCTTCGTAGCCGGAGGAATTCACGGCGTCGATCCAGGCGTACAAATAGGCCTGTTGCTCGGGCAGCATTCGCCCACCTTCTTCCTGGTCGAGAAAGATGACGGTTCCCGGCGGAAAGCCTTCCTTCTTTGCGGCGTCCACTGCGGCGGTTGCGTCGCTTGAGCCGAGAGTTTTTGGATCGCGCGCCGATTTTAATTCTTTGTCGAGGCGGCCATTGAACAGCACCAGGAAGCCGAAACCATGCGAGCGCAAGATTTCGCGTTTGCCCAGCCATGTATCCGACTTTTCTCCCGGCGGCGCGTTCAGCCAGTAGCCGCAGAACGCGAAATCTTGCGCAAGGGCATCGAGCACAGTGTCGCCCGGATAATCGTTGCGATCGAAGCCGAGATAGGTTCCGAGAGTGGGTTGAACATCTTGTTGAAAATCCGAAGAAGGCTGCCTGCGTAGCGGAAGTCCGGCATAGGCGATTGCAGCGCACGCGAGTAAAACGCCCGTCGCGAAGGAAACGATCGTTCTTGCCATCCGTGCGGCCATGCGCATCATCCCGTTATGATATGAGATGAATGTTCACGGTTGCACGTAGCATGCGCTCAAGGGCTCGCCAACTGCATCAGTAATTGCGGGCCGCGTGAAACCTTTGCGCGCGAAATCGCGTCCGAACAGTAGCACGCCTTTGGCACAGCCGCGCAAGCCAAAGTGGCGAACGGCTGCAAGGGAGTTTTGGGTCGCGTGACTGTGCTGGATTTATCGGCGTACATTGGGCTGATCGCTGTGGGCTTTGCCACTGCGAATATTCTGATCGGGCTGATGATTTTTGGGCGCTACAGTCCGGTTCGCTATTGGCCGCACCGCAGATTCGATATTTTTCGCATTCACCGCTGGACCGGCTACGGGACTTTGGGTTTTACTCTGCTGCACCCGTTGCCGCTGCTGCTGAATGCGAAGCCTCATTTTCGCATCATCGATATTTTATTGCCACTGTGGTCGCCGCAGCAACCGCTGCAAAACACGATCGGCGCGGCGGCGTTGTATCTCTTCGTGATTATCATCGTTACTTCGCTCTATCGCATCGAGATCGGGCGGCATTTCTGGAAACTTCTGCACTATCTCACCTATCCCGCGGCGGCGTGCGTGTTCATTCACGGCATTTTGACCGACCCGAATCTGACGGGTTCGGGGGCTGATTATTTGGATGGCGGAAAAGTTTTTGTCGAGATTTGCTGCGCCATCATTATTGGCGTCTCGGTGTGGCGCGTCCGCTATGCCCGCAAAAAGCGCCAATCCCATCGCATGGCGAGCTTTGGCCAGGAAGCCGCGGCGGAGTAGAATCCTGCGATGCTT
>DASYYI010000219.1:0-7899 GCA_035933995.1 Candidatus Acidiferrales bacterium
GGGCCGTCGTCGAACGTGAGCGCCACCGTTGACGCATCGCCTGTATTACACACCGTGCGCCCAAATAATTGCGAGCGCGGATACACGGCGCCCCACGCTCCAATTGCCGCGCCGCCAAACACTACCGCACCCGCTGTCGCCCACGGATTCACACGCGCATTTTCTCACGCAATGCGCTGCACGCGCGTAACTTTTCTGCGCGCCGCGCCAATGTAGTTCAACTCTGATACGATACGGCGCGATGTGGCTGCGCGCGCCCGTGACGAATCCGAAAATCCCGAAATGGCTGCGCTGGGGCGGTTTGATCTGGCTCGCTGTATGGATTCCCACCTATTGGCGTTACTGGGGCGCACAGAATTTCGTCCATCTTTGCGATATTGCGGTGATCCTGACGTGCGCGGGCCTGTGGTGGAGCAATTCTCTGCTGCTTTCGAGCCAGGCCGTTTCGTCGATTGTTGTGGATCTGCTATGGGACCTCGACGCGGCGTGGCGATTTTTCAGCGGACATCATCTGATTGGCGGCACCGAGTACATGTGGGACGCGCACTACCCGCTGTGGGTGCGTCTTTTGTCGGTATTTCACATCGTGTGGCCGATTCTGCTGCTGTGGTCGCTGGCGCGGGTTGGCTATGACCGTCGAGGCTGGTTGCTGCAGGCCGCGATTGCGGCGGATGCCATCGTCGTAGCGCGCTCGACGGATCCGGCGCTCAACATCAACTATGCATTCCGTGACCCGATTCTGCATCGCGCGTGGGGACCCGCCGCCGCGCACGTGGTGCTGATGTGGATCGGCGTGGTCATCGTGATTTACCTGCCGACGCACTTTATCCTGGCGAAAGTGTTTCGAGAGCCAGGAGGCCTTGGGCCAAAGGAAGATGCAGATCCACTGCCCCGGCACGCAGGCTCGTCGCATGGCTCCTCGGAATGACAAAAACTGGAGTTTTTCGGCAACGCGTCAGGTGATGCGCGGGCGGAACTACTCGTCGTCTTCTTCTTTGCGAATGGAGCGGAGGTCGATGCCGAGATGCTGGCATTTCTTGTAGAGGTGGCTGCGTTCAAGGCCGAGGGCTTTCGCGGTGTTGGTCATGTGGTTGTGATGGCGCCTGAGCTCGCCGAGAATTGTTTCGCGCTCGAACGCTTCGACGCGCTCGGCCATTGCGCCAGCGGCGGCTCCCGGAGCGCCTAATTCGGCAATGCCGTTTATGGGTTCGGCGCGCGGCAGCGCCATGCGTATCGCCGCAGCGTCCACTTCGTTTCCCGTCGCCAGCAGCAGCACGCGTTCGACTACGTTACGCAATTCGCGAACATTTCCAGGCCACGAGTAGCGCAACAATTCTGCAATGGCCTCCGTGGAGAATTTCTTTGCCTTCCAGCCATTTTGTTCCGCGACCTGGCGCGCAAAATGTTCCGTGAGCACGGGAATATCTTCCAGACGTTCGCGCAACGGCGGCAACACAATGGGAAAAACGAAAATTCGGTGATATAGGTCCTGGCGAAACGCGTTGCGGCGGACTTGCTCCTCGAGATTGCGATGCGTCGCGACCACCACGCGCACGTTGACCGGAATCGGACGGTCTCCGCCGACGCGCTCGATTTCGCCTTCTTCGAGAACGCGCAAAAGTTTCGCTTGCATCGCCAGCGGCATGTCCCCGATTTCGTCGAGGAAAAGCGTGCCGTGGTGAGCCTGCTCGAATTTGCCCGCATGCCGCGATGCAGCGCCCGTGAAGGCTCCCTTTTCGTGGCCGAAAAGCTCAGACTCCATTAGTTCCGCCGGAACCGCGGCGCAATTGAGGGTGATGAACGGGCCGCTTTTGCGCGCGCTCTTCTCGTGCAGCGTGCGCGCGACGAGTTCCTTGCCCGTACCTGTCTCTCCGCGAATGCACACGCGCGTTTCGCTTGCTGCGACGCGTTCGATTTCAGCCATCAGCGACTTCATCACAGGGCTGGCCCACACGAGTTGATGGCGGCCGACGCGCCGCCGCAAATCGCGATTTTCTTCTTCGAGACGCGCGAGCTTTAGCGCGTTTTCGACGGTGAGGAGGAGTTTTTCAGTCGAGATGGGCTTTTCAAGGAAGTCGGCGGCGCCCAGCCGCGTGGCCCGCACGGCCATTTCAATCGTCGCCTGGCCTGACATCATTACAACGGGCGAATTGACGCCAAGATTTTTCATTTCTTCGAGCAGCGCGATGCCATCTTTGCCGGGCATCACCACGTCGGAAAGAATCAAGTCGAAATGGCCGTCGCGTGCTAGTTCGAGGGCGCGGACATCGTTGTCGCAGACCGTCGCTTCGTGGCCGGACAATCGAAACGCGCGGGAGAGAGAAGCGAGCGTGTTCGCATCGTCGTCGATAATCAGAATGTGGGCTTTCGGCGCCATGCGACTTACGCTTTCCGTTCGAGAATAGGTTCCGCGGGTTGTTTACTTTTGACGAATGCGGAGTCAATCGACGTCACGTTCGGCGGACGCTCGAGAAGATCGATGCGAAACGTTGTGCCGCTCCCTGGCTGGCTCGTCACGGAAATTCGACCTCCATGATCGCTGACGACCGATTGCACAATGGCGAGGCCGAGGCCGGTACCGTGCAGCTTCGTGGTGTAATACGGGGTGAAAAGGCGTTCGCATTCTTCGCGAGTGAGTCCTGCGCCGGTATCGGAAATTTCCAGGCGCACACCGCCGTCGTGCGCCATCGTGCGCAACGTGAGTTTTCCTCCATTCGGCATTGCGTCGATGGCGTTGAGGACAAGGTTGCCAATCGCGCGGTGAAGCAGAACGCTGTCGGCTTGAATCACGGGAAGCTTTTCGTCGAGATGCAACTCGGTGGTGATTTTAGGCTCGCCAGGCGCGATGAAGCGCGGTTCAAAAAGACGAGTGACGCCGCGAACCATTTCGTTCACGTCCAGCGAGTGCAATTCGGGGCGCGGCATTTTCGCGAAATCGCTGAAGCGGCCGACAATCGTTTTCAAATTCTGAATCTCAGCGAGGAGCGTCTCCGTGGATTCGCGGAAGATCTCGTCGAAATCCGCGGCGTGTTGCTCGCGCGCGCGGCGCAGATTTTCGACCGTGATTTGCAACGGGAATAGAGGATTTTTCAGTTCATGGGCGAGGCGGCGCGCAAGCTCGCGCCACGCGGCGACGCGTTCGGTTTGAATCAGCCGCTCGCGCTGCTCGGCGAGTTGTCCGGTCATTTGATTAAAGGCTCCGGCGAGCGCGCCGATTTCATCGCGCGAATGAATCTCGACGCGCGCATCCCAGTTTCCAGAGGCTACTTCCCGCGCGCCCGCTACAAGCTTGCTGACTGGCCGCGTGACGCGCACGGCGGCCCACCAACTCAGCAGGATTCCGAGTGCGAGCGCGATGCCACCGACGAGCAGAGCCAGGCTTCGAATGCCGCGTTCGAGCAAAACCAAATCGTGGCGCGAACTGCCGACAAACAACACGCCGAGGAGATTTTTGTCGGGGCCAAGCAGCGGGAGCAAATGAAAAACTTCATCGTTTGCGGCATCGCGCGTCCACCGGATCGTCGCCGTAATTTCGCCGGGCTGCTGAAGCTCACGGGCCACGAGCGGCGCGAGACGATCCGCCTGCGCAACCGGACCATCCACGGCACTCAAGTTTTGCGAGGAAAAATTCGCATCGAGATTGACGTAAAGCAGCGCGCGCATTCCCGGCGGCAAACTGAGGGAAGACAAGAAGGATTTGTCGAGCCGTTCGCCTGCGGCGGTGTACAGATTCGAGCCAGCGACGGGGAGCACTGAGACGGCGATCAGCCCGAGTTCAGGGCCGTCCGGTGTGTCCACTTTTTGCAGAAAGGCGCCGCGCGCGGACCAATCGGTTTTTTGAAGCAGCCAGTCTTCTTTATAACCGAAGCGCGCAGGCCACTGCATCGAAGAAATAATGCTTCCGTCGTTCCCTGCGAATTCAAGGAAATCGAAATGGTGATCCGAAGCGACGCTGACGGCGTCGTGCCCGTATGCGGACGGATCAATATCGCGAGCATTGAGATGAATGGCCATGTTCAGGGTCGCTTCAGAACCTGAGATGTCCTGAACGCCGCGAACGATTTGTTGCCCCTGGTTCGCGAATTCACGTTGAAATTGCGACACAATGGCGTCCGTGTGAGATGCATCGACACGCTCAAACGCACGGCGCGTGAATACCGTGACACCCACGCCGACGATTGCCACGGCCGCGACGACCACGAGCGGGAACAGCACGAACATCTTCACGCGAAAACTCATTGCGATGCTCCGTCGAGCCAGATGTCCGCGAGATGCCACTTCCCCCAAGGCGCCGGTATCCAATCGCGAACGCGGGCGCTTAAACCCACAACTTCCGGAACATGCACGAGAGGAATGATCTCGTACGTGTCCACCACGGCGCGTTCGCGTGAATATAATTGTTCGGAATTCGCGGGATCGTTGAGCGGCGCAGTCAGTGAAGGATCAAAATCCGCGAGTTGCGCAACGGTTTGCAGGAAATCTCCGAGCGCCACTCCGGGTGCAGGCGAAGACATGGGAAGGCGCACGATGCGCGCGTCGTATTCCGGAACACTGGCCGCGCGATTCGTCGCGCGATTTGCAGTGCCGCCCGGGGAATCGGCGCTGATAGCTCGCGCATAAATTGAAATTCCCGCTGCTTGAGCGTTCACGGTAATGCGTTCAGCAATCATGCGCTCCATCGGGTCATCTGCATCATAGCCCAGCCTCAGCACGTGCGCGGGGGAGATTTGCGAGGCGAGCTGACGCGCGGTCGCCACGTCTGGCGCGGTTGAAAAAAGGAATTCGTAGCCCGAGGACCACTGCGGCAAGAGCGCTTCAGCCGGCGCACCCTCTCTTTGTAAGGCGAAGTCCACGAGCGAGGCACGATCGATGGCAAGAGAAAGCGCCTGGCGGACGCGAATCTCTTTTGCGCGCGCACTGGAACGAGCGAAAACCAGCGCAAGCAATTCCGTGGGATCCGATGTGGAGATTTTCACGCCTCGCGATGCATCGATGCGGGCGCGATCGGGTGCGACGTCGGCGATGTCAGCCTTGCCGAGGTCGAGATCGATCATGCGTTCGCGGATAGTGCGGCCCATTCGCACGTCGATGCCATCGACGAACGGTCGGCCATCCCAGTAATCGTCGTTGGCGGCGAACACGGCGTGGCGGCCCGGTTCCCAGGTGGTGAGACGAAATGGGCCGGTGCCGACAATCACGTCCGTGGGCTTGCGAAGCAAAATTGAATTTCGCGTTTCCGCGAGAACGCAAAGCAAATCTGGCAAAGGCGAATCGGATTCGACGACGACGGAATCGCTCGCGACGCCAACGCGCCACCCGGGATTCATCGCTTGCAGCGAAGTTGCGACAGAATCGGGCGTGAAGGGTGAGGCGTCCTGAAATTTAATGTTTGGGCGAAGACGAAAAGTCCAGCGCGTGAATTTGCCGTCGTGCTGCCACGAAACGGCCAACGCAGGCCTCGGCCGTCCGAACCGGTCCAGCGTGACCAATCGGTCGGCGACCAATTCCAGAAGACGGTCTTGCGCAATCTGATCGGCGACGCTTCCCTGCTTCTGCGCGGGATCAAGTGACGTGACGCGGGCCTGCAAATCGATGGTTATCGTGCCGCCATAGCGCGGCCGCCGCGCGGCGGAAGCAGGCAGCGCGACGAACAGCAATGCGAACAGCAGACTATTGGTTGTAAACCGCGCGGATGAAATACGCCTCATACATTCCTGTTTTTAGATTGCGCGAGACCGCGAGGACGGTATTTTCATCCTCGGACCAAAGCGCCGTGATCGGACCGTCGAAGTTGATTTCGCCGCTGATGGCGACGGGCTGGCGGTCGATGATGTCGAAAGCCTGAATCGAATCGGGGGCGGTCCAGTCGCTGGCGCGCGTTGCCAGCAATGGCCACGGAGTGCGAGTCGCCGAGTAGAGTGCAGCGACATCGCTGCCCCAGCCCGGGAAAGAAGCGACAGCCGTGGAAGATCCCTCGAAGAGAAGCGCACGACCGTCAGGCATGGCGGCGATTAGGGGCGCTGAAGCGCCGGAAGACACTGGCGGCGCGATTGCTGCCAGCGAGTAGAATTCTTGCGAACCCAGGGCCGGAAAAGTGTACGTGTTCCCATTCGCGGCGGCCGTCGGCAGCAGGGTGAAGGCGCGAAGAAAACCGGCGGAAAAGAGCCAGCCAGCGTTGCCGGGCTTGCAGGATGCAGATAAAGGACTGCCCGCGGTAATGTTGCAGATCACGCCGGGAAACACAGCTTTTTCCCCATCTGCTCCTTCTTGCAAACGTCCGCGAACGTCGCGCGGCCACGGAGCTGTGTGCGCTATGGGTGCTTCGGACAGCAGTTGCCAAGCATTATTCCGCTGCGCGAAGAGTGCGATGCGATTGGGCTGCAAAATCAGAAGGCTCGGTGTGGAGTTCGGCGACGCAGACAGAAAATCCGCGTCGAGAATCGGCTCGGACTGGCTGAGCAGAAATTGCCTTTGCAGAGTGACGGACGGACTGGGCTGGTTCTCCTGGGCCACCAGTTCGCGGGCGACGGAGACGAAGAATGTTTGTTGCGACTGGCCTTGCGTGACTTGAGCGATCCACAGAAAATCGCGAAGATTTTCCGCGAGCGAAACGTTGATGGAAGCCGGCTCGATTTCCTGAGAACTTGCCGCGTGGAGAGCCTTGTTCTGCTGTTCGATTTCATCATGGAAAGCGCCGCAGGCCCTCTGGAATTCGAAAGAAGAGAGTGAGGATAAATTGACGAAATTCGGCGCTATGGTGAGCTTGCCTTGAATGGCCGCACCCACCGAGGCCGCGACTTTGCGGGCGAGTTCACGAGCGGCGGCGTCCAAGGGATCATCCCTTTGTGATTCGGCAACGAGTTTCGGCGTGGCCTGTGGCGATGGCTGCGCGAGCGGTTGTGTCGAAGACTGCGATGATGATTGTGTGGAGGCCTGTGCGTACGAAAGCTTTGCAGTTAGCAACGCAGACACAGCGGAAGCAGCGAATGAAAACGCGAGAAGCAGATGAAGCGCAAAAAATCGGCGGAAGGGCCGCATCGAGTCGCATCACGAAAGCGTGACGTGGCGCAATGATAGCACAGCGTATTTTTGCGTCCCGATGTTCGCGCGGGCCGTGTGTCGTTTCAAGCGACGGCTGCGCACGGAGAAACCGCTGGCGGGTGGCTTGACCGCGGCGGCAGCCAAACCACCCACAGGGGGTTTTACCAGCAGTTACCCGACTGCACCGACCGTGAAGCCGGCCGGGAACTTTCATGGACGTCCGCTTGATGGAGCGCCTGCTTGCGCGCCGGGTCCGTCTCCTCCATTTCTGCCCGAGGGTGGCGGATCCGCGGCGCCAAGTGGCGTATCGAGCACGCCATTGGTGAAGAAAAATTTGCCGTTCATGGGCACCATCATGATGCGAACTTTGTCAGAGAGTTTTTCCGCGACGATCTTTTGAATCAGCAGCGGATTGCCGCGCAGCGCAGCAGCCTCGAGCTGCATACGCTGGGCCTCGGCAGCGCCCGTGATGCGAATGCGGTTCGCGTCCGCTTTCGCGAGCAGTTCCTGGCTCTGCTGCTCGGCCTGGCTGTCGATGACCTTGGCCTGCGCTTCCGCTTGGGCGTTTTCGATGGTCGCTTCCTTGCGGGCTTTGGCTTCGAGGCGCGCCTGCTCGATTTGCTTTTGCTTGAGCGGCAGCGTGTACTGCATCGCGTCGGATTCGGCTCTCGCGGCGATGACGCGAGCTTGCGCGGTGGCTTCGGCTTGTTTCACTTGGCGGACTTTGTTTTCGTCGGCTTGATATTCCGCGATTTTTACGCGCTTCTGCTCGATTTCCTGCTCGAAGTTCATTTGGTCGCTTTGCTGCTCTTTCAAGAGAATATTTTCGAGGCCCTGCGCATATTCCGGCGGCAGAAC
>DASYYI010000405.1:0-2293 GCA_035933995.1 Candidatus Acidiferrales bacterium
GTCGCCAACATCCCCGGCATGGCCGAGAGAATTGTAAAATTCGACGAGTTCAGCGCCGGCAGCATCCCGCCGATGGCTGCCAACAGCGTGGAAGAGATTCGATCCGCCTTTGAGAAAAATGTTCGGGCCGCCGAGGAGTCGCTGAGCAACACGACCGACGAAACGGCTTCAGGAAACTGGCGGCTCGTTTTCAAAGGAAAGGAAATCTTCAAGAAGCCGCGCATTAAGGCGCTGCGCACCAACCTGCTGAATCACTTGTATCACCACCGCGGTCAATTATCGGTTTACCTTCGGCTGCTGGATGTGCCAGTCCCCGTGGTCTACGGACCTACCGCGGACGAAAACCCGTTCGCTTAAGCGCCCGCAGGTTTTCGTGGCGCCAGTGGATGTCGTAGAGCGGCCTGCCCATCGCTCGCGAGAGCGAAGAAAATGGCGCATTAGCGTCAGGTGCGCATGCCCGCATCAAGGGCGTCGTAAAATAGATCGAGGTCCGTCGGTTGGGTGAAGATGTGCGTGGAGATGCGGAAGCGCTCCGGGCCGCCGGCAGCGCGGAGATTGCGCGCGGCGCATTCGTCGGCGACTTTTTTCAGCCCGCCAGTGGTCGAGCCCGGCGGAATGGGCGGATTCGGCTCAAAACAGACCATCCCGCCGAAAAACGGATCGCTGCTCGCATTGATTGTTTTCAGATTCGGATACTTCGCCACGCGGTCGCGCACCTGCGTAGCCAGTTCGTGTTCGCGCGCGTAGATTCGCGCCGGCCCAAGCTGGTTGAAGAAATCAATTGCGGCGTGCAGCCCCACCATCACGGATAAATTCGAAGTACCAATCCAGGAAAAACGATACGCCTTCAAATCATAATTATTCCAATTCGCGGTGGCCGTGTGCGCCCACAAATCCTTCAAACGCTCTTCGCGAATGTAAAGAAATCCGGTGCCCTTGGGAGCCATAAGCCATTTGTGCGGACTCGAGCCGTAGAAATCGCAACCCATGTCGTGCAGGTCGAGGGGGATTTGCCCAATCGCATGCGCGCCATCGACTGCGGAGAATACGCCGTGCTTTCGCGCCACGGCACAGATTTCCTTTGCGGGCAAGACTACTCCAGTGGCCGTGGTGATGTGGCTGAAGAAGACCATGCGCGTCTGCGGCGTCATGGCGCGTTCAAACAGATCGACGATTTCCTCCTTCGACGCGGGCGGCTGCGGCAGCGTGACTTTATTGATCTTGATTCCGTAGCGCGCGACTTTTACGTCCCACGGACAATATCCGCCCGGATGTTCCTGGTCGGTGATCAGAACCTCCTCGCCGGCTTTCATGTCGAAGCCATTGGCGATTACGTTGTTGGCCTCAGTAGCGTTGCGGACGAGCGCGAGCTCGTCAGTTTTGACGTTCACAAATTTGGCGAGTGCTTCGCACGTAGCATGTAGGTGCTCATTTTCGTCATAGCCGAACCAGGGATAGGCGGGTTCGCGAAACTCTTCAGCGGAAAGAATGTGGTCAATCATGGCGCGCAAGACGGGCAAAGGCGTGCAGCCGACTGACCCGCAATTCAAATCCACCCGATCGGAAGCGAGGAGCCACTGGCGGCGCAACTCGGCCCAGTAGCGGGCAGGGTCGCTTGTAAACAAATCCGGCGAGGGCAGCGGCGGATTTTCGACCACCGTTTGCGCGAAGGCCTGATCCGCGCGGCTAATCGGAACGCCCAGAAGAGCAGCCGCGACTGCGGCACGTTGTATGAATTCACGGCGACGAAGCATGGCACACCTCCAGGATGTGAAGTTGCGGCGGAGTCTAACAGAAAATCAGCGGGAGGGAAGCAGGGGAGGGAAAATTCTTGTTACTTCGAGGAATTGTCCTTCGTTTTGGCATCTTTGTTGTCTTTGGCGTCTTTGTTCTTCTTCTTCCCCTTCTTATCCACTTGCGCCCAACGCTGGTCGAGCGATTCCTTTGTGAACAGCGAATCCTGCAGGCCGGTGTTGAACTTGCAGCCGTCCGCGTTGTAAAAAACCTGAAATACTTTCATGCCGTTGCGGACCTGCGTTTGTTGAAAATACATGGTGACACCGTCGACGGCATGAAAATTCGAATAGTAATCAACTTGGTCGGTGCGCATGTGCGTCACGGGATCGCGCATGGCCACTTCCTTGCGAATCGGCAAGTGCGTTAATTTTGCAATGGCGATGCGAATTTCGTGGCCCTGAGGATCGTCGAGCTCTACCCAGTCGGCTTCTTTCAGGTCGACTATGTCCGGCCCATCGTAACGGAAAATCATGCCAGGCTCGTTGAGGCGAAACCG
>DASYYI010000272.1:0-6320 GCA_035933995.1 Candidatus Acidiferrales bacterium
AGCAAACCCTTGGCCGCGAGGCGCACGCAAAATTCCGTAACGACTCCGAAAACCACGAATTCTTCATTGCCGGGAAACCGCTGAATGATTTTTTCTGTGTTCGGATTATCGAATACATCGAGAGTTTGCTTTTCGAGGACGACCTGCTGAAATTGTCCGAGATTGTGCGGAGCAGAAAACTTCTTATCATTTGGGACAGAGAGAAAGTTCGCCACTTTCAGTTCCGGAAGTATTTCGGCGCCGCTCGTTCCCTTGACACAATGTGGAGGAAAGCGCGCGAACTCGGGATCGTTCGGAGCGTGCTGATCGGCGCTCGAGATGAGGAACGCTTTGCCGGCGCGAGCGACATCGACGAGGCGGCGCATGTTGGCGATGCGCTTTTCCGCGCCGGGGACGTAAAGTTTTCCGCCCGGGAGCATAAAATCGGCCTGGGTGTCGACCTCCCAGAAAACTACGGCGCTTTTATCCGCGTTAGACAAATCTTCTTAGCCTCTGCACGAGTTTAGCGCGTCGGCGCGCGACAAGCGAACCGAGGCACGAAAAAAGCAGTTCAGCAAACCGAGTACGCTATGCGTGTTGGTCAATGCGACGGCGGACTTGTTGGAGGAGATCTTTTAGCCCCTTGCTGTAACGGACTGGATAGGGCGCCGCATGTTGGATGGAAAGGAGACGCGCCGGAAGATGTTTGAGGCTTTCGGTGCAGCGCGCGCGCGCGGCCGCGAGAGGTCCTGAGGGAGCGAGGCGCTTACCTTCACGCATAACCGGCACGAGAAGCGGCGAGGCAGTCGGATGAGATTCGCTCGCAAGGGCGATTAAGTCTTTCTGCCATTTTCCGGCGCGGTTCGCAAAACGGAATACTTGTTTAGCGCCGGGATAGGTGGACTTCGATTCGCTGAGTTTTGCCGCTTCGCGTACTTTGCCATCACGTTCGAGCTCCACCAATTTGTAAATCATGCTGAGATTGCGGGCATCGGTGGGAGCGACGAGGGCGCTGCCAACTCCGAAGGCGTCGATTTGCGCACGGCGGCGAAGGAGGGAGGAAATTCTTTTTTCGTCGAGGTCCCCGGAGGCGAAGATTTGGACGTCGCGCCAGCCAGCGCGATGCAGTTGTACGCGGACCCAGCGGCTGTCGGCGGCCAGATCGCCGCTGTCGAGCCTGACGCCCGCAGGCTTGCGGCCGCGCGCGATGATTTTGCGAAGCGCCGCGCGAACGTTGTAGGTGTCCAGGAGTAGAGTGGCCTGCTCCGGGAAAACATCGAGGAAGCGATCGAACGCTTGCGATTCGTCTTCGTAGGCCATGATCCAGGAGTGGGCTTGCGTGCCGTATGTGGGAATGCCAAAAAGCTTGGCGGCAATTACATTGGAAGTACCCTGGCACCCGGCGATCCAGGCGGCGCGGGCCGCGAAAACTCCGGCTTCGCTTCCATGGGCGCGGCGAGCGCCGAATTCGACGACGGGCTTGCCCTTTGCGGCGATGTTCAAACGAGCGGCGCGGCTTGCCACCATGGTCTGAAAATTAATGGCGGAGAGAAGGCACGTTTCCAGAATCTGGCCCTCGATAATCGGGCCTGTAACGCGCAGAAGCGGTTCGCCCGCGAAGACGAGCGAGCCCTCGGGGATGGCCCACACGTCTCCGTGAAAACGGAAACGCGCAAGATAATCGAAAAAATCACCGTGGACGTGGCGGAAGACGGGGAGACGCCGCAGGAAGTCGATTTCGTTCGGGGCAAAGCGGATGCCTTCAATGAATTCGAGCGCCTGCTCGAGACCGGCGGCCACGAGAAAATTGCGCTCGTCGGGAAGTTTACGCACGAAGAGTTCAAATGTGGCGCGCGCGTTGAAGCGCGATTGAAAATAGCCAGCCGCCATGGTGAGCTCGTACAAGTCGGTGAGAAGGCCGGAATGCTGGCGAGAAGTAAGCGGTTCCATGAAGGCTATTCCAGGGAAGAATCAACAGGCCGGCCGTGGACGGCTCCGGAGAAGAGACAGCGAGTACCCCAGCGCCCAAGCTTGGCGGAGAGCCAAGAGTCGCCGGGGTCTCGTCGCGAAACTGTGAACGAACGTGCCTTACTTGAGCGCTGCGTCCTTGAACGCCTTGGCAGCGCGAAGGCGAACAACAGTCTTGGCCTTAATCTTAATAGGTTCACCGGTAGCGGGGTTGCGGCCCATGCGGGCTTTGCGATGCGCCTTGACCGCGCGTCCGATTCCTGGAATGACGAATTTCCCTGCACTCTTGCATTCTTTCACCGCGAGATTAAAGAGCTCATCGAAAAACGAAGCCACTTGCTTCTTGGAAACCGGCTTGTCCTTCGTGCCGACCTTTTCGGCCATGTGCGCGATGATTTTGGACTTGCTCATCGGATTTGCCATCGTGTTGCTATCTCCTCTATAGAAGTATTTTCCCTTGTTGGTGTCGCTGGGAGGCCGGGGGCACTATAGCCGCAGCCCCCGGTTAACGCAAGTAAAAATGCAACGAAAGCCGCAGGAAATGGGGATTTTTGCGCCTGCGCGCGCTCGAGAGGTTAGAGCGACCCGAGCGCAGAGTAAAAAGACGCCACGGATTTTATGCCGCCGAAATAATTGTCGAGTGAGATGTGCTCATCGGGCGCATGCGCGTTTTCGTCCGGCAAACCGAAGCCGAGAAGGACGCAGGGTACTTTGAAGGTGTCGTGCATCTGGGTGACGAACGGAATCGAGCCGCCTTCGCGGATGAATACCGCTTTTTTGCCGAAGCCATTTTCGAGCGCGTGAATCGCCTTCTGGAAAATAGGATGGGTATAGGATGCGACCCAGGGCTTGCCCGTGCTGAGGAGTTCGAATTTGCAGTGAACGGTTTTCGGCAACAGTGCGCGAATGTGGCGCTCGACTTGTTTGGCGATTTTTGCCGGGTTCTGATTGGGTACGAGGCGCGTGGAGATTTTCGCGAACGCTTTTGAAGGAATTACGGTTTTCGAACCTTCGCCCATGTAGCCTCCCCAGATTCCATTGAGCTCGAGAGTCGGGCGGCACCAGAGGCGCTCGACATTCGTGAAGCCCTTTTCGCCGGAGAGGCCGGGCGCGCCGACGGTTTTTCGAAATTCAGATTCTTTCCAGGGAAGAGCGTTCAGGGCCTTTCGTTCTTTTGCAGAAAGAGTGGCGACATCGTCGTAGAAGCCGGGGACGGTGACGTGAAAGTTCTTGTCGTGCAACTTGGCGATCATTTCGGCAAGGATGGTAATGGGATTGGGCACGGCGCCGCCGAAGACGCCGGAGTGAAGGTCCTGCGAGGGGCCGGTGATTTCCACTTGATAGTAATTCAAGCCGCGAAGGCCGTAGGTGATCGACGGAACGCCTCGCGCGAGCATTGAAGTATCGGAAACGACGAGGGCATCGGCCCTGAGCCTGTCTTTATTCTTCGTGACAAAATCCCAGAGGTTGACGCTGCCGACTTCCTCTTCGCCTTCGATAATCACTTTCACGTTGAGCGGCAACTTGCCTTCGGATTTTTGCAGCGCTTCGAGAGCCTTCAAGTGGATGTGTACTTGGCCCTTATCGTCGGCGGTCCCGCGACCGTAGAGATTTCCGCCACGAACCGTGGGGTCGAAAGGCGGGGAAGTCCAAAGTTCGAGCGGCTCGGCGGGCTGCACGTCATAGTGGCCGTAAAAAAGAATGGTGGGCTTGCCGGACGCTTCGAGGGATTCAGCGACAATCAGGGGATGCATTTTTGTTGGAATGATATCAACTCCCGAAAAACCGGCTCCGTGCAAGCGATCGGCGACCCATTGAGCGGCGCGAGCGATGTCGGGTTTGTGCTCGCTCTTTGTGCTGACGCTGGGAATGCGGAGAAAATCCTTCAGTTCATCGAGGTTATGTTCGCGATGGCTCTCGATGTAATCGAGAAAATTCATTCCTGGCTCCTGAAAATAGCGTTTATCCGCAGCAGTGTGGCAACGGCGTCCCCAGAATCGCCACGGTTCCGATGTGAATGGCATTGTACGAAGTGAGGAGGGTTGCAGCAAGCGGAAAGCGGCGCGTTGATTCAGTTGACTCGATTGTGGCGTTGATGCACGATAACCCTACGATGCCTTCAACCGATCCCGATAATCGCCGGCGAAGTTCACGCATCTTCACGCGCATCCCGGTAAAAATCCGCGGCATGAACAGCGACGGAAACAAATTCCGCGAGGGCTGCCAAACCATTGTGGTCAACGCGCACGGCGGCTTGCTCTACCTGAACGAATCGGTGGAAATGGGCGCGCAACTGCAAATGACAAATCCGGCCAGCGACGAAGAGCAGGAGTGCCGCGTGGTGTACCTTGGCGACACTTCCGACAAGGGGCAAAGGGTAGGGCTGGAGTTTTTGTCGCCGGCGCCGCATTTCTGGGGAGTTGAGTTCGCCGATCCGGCTCCTCGCGGACGGCAGTCATCTTCCTCTTCCTCGCGTCCTCCGCGCTGACGAAGCTTTCCCGCGTCGTAACTTATTCCCGCAAGAAGCGAATGCAACATTTGGACATGCACTGGTGTCTGAGTCTATAGTTGCGCCACGTTGTGGCTGTCAAGGCGTGTCAATGTCGGGTATTGGGTCAGTTTGAATTTTGACTCTTTGTGTCACGATCAAGAAGATTCAAACTGACCCACCACCCAACGTCGAGTCCCACGGCTATTCTATTTGTGCTTTCAAGTTTGTGGTCTTGCGCCTGAGGCACTGAACGGAGGACAAATGCGCGCGTGGATTCTGTGGCTCTGCTGTGCAGCAGTTCTAGCGGGAACGCAAGTGATGGGGGCGACGCCGCGCCAAAATAAACGGGGGATGCAACCGGCCAGTGGCTCGACGGCCACGGCCGCGAAATCTCAACGTGAAAGTGAGAACCGTCCGGCGGCGAGTGACGAAACAACCGCGACGAAACTGCCAGTGCTCCGCGTGGTCCTTTATAAGGGCGGAGTCGGCTACTTCGAGCATTTGGGCGAAGTTCACGGCGACCAAAACATGCGCATCGATTTCACGAGCAGCCAGCTCAATGACGTGCTGCAATCGCTGACGGTGCTCGACTTGAACGGCGGCCGCATCACGGGAATCGACTACGACTCCGAAGCGCCATTCAGCCAGCGGCTTGGGACGCTCGGCCTGCCACTGGGAGCAAACACCAATCTTTCGAAGTTTTTGGCGGCGCTGCGCGGAACGCGTTTGGAGATTCGCAATGGCAATACGGAAATTACCGGGCGGCTGCTGAGCGTGGAGAGAAAAACGCGCGTCAGCGGCGGCACGACACTGGAAGTGGATTTGGCGACCGTGGTTAGCGACAGCGGCGAAGTGCGAACCGTCGAAATTACTCCTGCAGTGAGTGTGCGCATTGCCGATCAGGGTGTGAACGGAGACGTGGGACGATATCTTTCCTTGTTGGCATCAACGCACCAGCAGGATTTGCGACGCATGACGATTGCGGCGGCGGGCTCGGGCGCGCGGCAGCTCTACGTGAGCTATATCAGCGAAGTGCCCATTTGGAAGACGACATACAGGATTGTGCTGCCGACGAAGGCGGAAGACAAGCCGCTGCTGCAAGGTTGGGCGATTGTGGATAACACGACGGGCGAGGATTGGGACAATGTAGAGTTGTCGCTGGTCGCGGGGGCGCCGCAATCTTTTATTCAACAACTGTCGCAGCCCTACTACGCGCGGCGTCCGGTGGTGCCGCTGCCGCAAACGGCGGAGCTGACTCCGCAGACGCATGAGAGCGCGATGCTCGGCGGCTTGGGAGGTTTGTCGGGCGTGGTGACTGACGCTAGCGGCGCGGTGATACCAAACGCGCAGGTGCAGATTGTGAACACGCAGACTGACGTTGCAAGCAGCGCCACGACAGACAATCAAGGCAGATACGAGTTTGATGACTTGGCCGCGGGGAACTATCGCCTTGAATTTCATATGAACGGTTTTCAAACGAGCGTGATAGAGGGCGTGACGATTGGAGGAAATGGCGAGCAGACGCAGAACGTTACTTTGCAAGTGGGAAGTACGACAGACACTGTGGAAGTCTCCGAACGAGCCCCGAGTGTGTCAATGGAAAGTATGGGTGCCGCAGCGAAGACGGTCATTGGATCGGGGCGCGAACTTGGAAATCGCCCCGTATTTGGCATTTCAGGAGGTGTGCCGGGCGGGTCGGCTGGCGGTGTGCTCGGAGGAATCATAGGCGGCGCGCCTAGCGACAAGGCGCTTGCGATGTTGCGTAATCAAGCGTCGGCGGCGGCGGAAGGGGCGAATCTCGGCGACCTGTTCGAGTACAAACTGAAAGACCGCGTGACGATTCACAAGAACGAATCGGCGCTTGTTCCCATCGTGCAAGTTC
>DASYYI010000275.1:0-2480 GCA_035933995.1 Candidatus Acidiferrales bacterium
CTCGATCTCGTCTCCGAGCAATGGGATCAGACGCTGTCCAGGCTAAAATCCTTCGTAGAGCGTTGACCACTCTACCGCCATTTATCACCCGCCGATCATCGTTTGACCTTAGTCTTCTGGCGGAAATTGGAAACCTGCTGCGATTTTTCGCTTTGCGTTTCTCCCGTAAGATTAAGATATTCCCATGGCCGCATTGCTCGATCTCGAAAATTTCACCGTGGAGTTGCCGACGCCCTGCGGCTGGGTGCGCCCCGTGAACGAAGTGTCGCTGCGCCTCGACGAAGGCGAAGCGCTCGGCCTGGTCGGCGAATCCGGCTGCGGCAAGACGATGCTTTCGCTTGGCCTGATGGCGCTTGCGCCGCATGGCGCGCGCCGCGCGGGACGCGCCTGGCTGGAAATCTCGCAAAATGGCATCAGTGGGCGCATGAATCTTGCCGGCCTAATGCCAGAAGAAATGCGCAAATTGCGCGGCCGCGAAATCGCCATGATTTTTCAGGAGCCGATGACGGCGCTCGATCCCGTGATGCGCATCGACGCGCAAATCGAGGAAGCCATTCGCGCGCACGAGCCGTCGCTCACGCGAGCCGAAATTCGCCGCCGCGCCATCGAATCGCTCGAACGCGCCTCTGTCCCCGAGCCAGCCCAGCGCGCCCGCCAGTTCCCGCACCAGCTTTCCGGAGGCCTTCGCCAACGCGCCATGATCGCCATGGCCCTCGCCATGCGCCCGCGCTTGTTGATTGCCGATGAGCCGACGACGGCGCTGGACGTGACGGTGCAAAAGCAAATCCTCGAATTGCTGATGCGCCTGCGCGTCGAATTACACCTCACGCTCCTTTTCATCACCCACGATCTTGGCGTCGTCGGCGAAATCGCGAATCGCATTGCCGTGATGTACGCCGGACGCATCGTCGAAACGGGGCCGACGCGCGAAGTGCTCGCCAATCCGCGCCATCCCTATACCGAAGGTTTGCTGCGCGCAGCGCCCCGCCTCAAGCGCGGCAAGTTCGTCCCGATTCCCGGCGCTGTGCCGCGTCTCGACGAACTTCCGCCCGGATGCGCCTTCGCTCCGCGCTGCCCATATCACGTCGCCGCATGCGACGCTGCAGTCCCCGACCTGCGACTTGCCTCGCCGGAACATCGCGCTCGTTGTATCCTTGTGCCATGACGACGCGCGGCCAAAATATCGGGCAGCAAAAACAAGACCAGCAAAAGCAAGACGAGCAAAAGCAAATGGACCTGGTGCGCGACCGCTTCACGCGCACCGCCGCCGCCTTCTCCGATTTCGCTCTGGTTGATCGCGTCGCCGAAGCCGAACATCTGCTCCAGCTCATCGCACCATCCGGCAACGAGCACGCTCTCGACGTCGCTTGCGGCCCCGGAACGCTCGCGCGCACCTTCGCAAAACACGTCGGCTGGATCGGCGGACTCGATCTCACTCCCGCAATGCTCGAACGCGCGCGCAAAGACGCCAGCGCAAATCATCTCGATAATTTTCGCCCGCTGCGCGGCAACGCGCTCAACATGCCGTTTCCTGACGCCACCTTCGACATCGTCGTCACCAGCTACAGCATCCATCATCTTCCCGATCCTGTCGCCGCCATTCGCGAGATTGCTCGCATTTTGAAGCCCGGCGGCAAACTTGGCCTCCTCGACATGGTCGTTCCCGAAGACGCGTCTCGCGCCGCTGCGTGCAACCATATTGAGTGGGTTCGCGATCCCTCGCACACACGCGCTTTGCCCGTCAGCGAATTCGAACGCCTGCTCAATTCATGCGGCCTTCGCATTCTCGCGCGCGGTACCGAAGATCATCCCCGCTCGCTCGACGTGTGGATGCGCACCGCCGGCTGGAAACGTGGCGACGCCATCTACGAAGACGTTCGCCGCCTCCTCGAAGCTTCCATTCCCGGCGACACGGCCGGCTTTCGCCCCAAAATCCTTGCGCCGCCTTCGCCAAAAGAAATTGCCGCCGCAGCCGACGCGCACCCCGACATGGAATTGTTCCACACCGCCGCCTTCCTCGTGGCCCAAAAAGCCCAAAAACAACAATGACGAGCCACACGCCGCCTTTCGCCTTTGTAGGGCCCGACTTGTCCAGAGCGCAGGCGAAGGATCGGATTTATCGGGCCGCCCGCTGTAATGTCCGCACGCGAGTAACGACGACAAATGTCTCTTGTAGCTCAGGTCCCGTTCGCGCTGTGTTTGCGCGAACTGACCTGTGGCTTTGCGCGTGGCACAGGCTTGCTCGCCGTGGCGGGCTTCAGCCTGTGTGCCATTGTCTTCGTGGGGGCGGCGTTTACCCCGCCCGTCGACGCAAAGCGCCGAGCATTCGTTTTGTAGACCCGCCACCGTTCAATCTTCGTCAGGGCACGGCTTTAGCCGTGCCAAAAGTCCAGCATTTAGAAGGGGCTTTAGCTCCTGAGGGCCGCTTCATGCATCGCAGACTAAAAATGCATCCGCCGCCAAGCATTCTCCGGCACGCC
>DASYYI010000406.1:0-1892 GCA_035933995.1 Candidatus Acidiferrales bacterium
TTCCGAATATCCAAGCGAAATTCAGGGACGGCTCTTGGCCGTCGAAGACACGCTGCGCGCCCTGCAGGAATTGGCGCGAAGCTATTGCGACGCGTGGCGCAACGCGAAGCCGGGCCGCCGAGTCGCTGCGGTCACTGGCTCCGCGGGCAAAACGACAACCAAGGAAATTCTTGCGGCATTACTCGCCGCGCGGTTCCGTGTTTTGAAATCCGAGGGCAATCTGAACAACGAATATGGTCTGCCGCTCACGCTTTTCCGCCTCGACGACGAGCACGACGCCGCTGTCGTCGAGTTGGGAATGTCGCATCGTGGCGAACTCGCGCGTTTGGCGGAAATTGCCAAGCCCGATGTGGGCGTGGTGACCAACGTCGCGCCGGTGCACTTGGAATTCTTTTCCTCCGTCGATGAAATCGCGTTGGCGAAACGTGAATTGATAGAAGGCCTCGGCGGTTCCGAACCCGTCGCGGTGCTCAACGCCGACGATACGCGCGTTTCACGTTTTGCAGAGGGTTTTCGCGGCCGCGCGATCTATTTTGGCACGTCGGAGAAGGCCCAATTCCGCGCGGAGCACATCGAAGACCGTGGCATGGAGGGCTCCGCATTCGACGTCGAAGGCCCGAACGAGCTTGGGCGTTTGCGCCTGCCGCTGGCCGGCCGGCACAACGTCATGAATGCGCTTGCGGCTCTTGCGGCTGCCAGCGAATGGGGCATTGGAATTACGGAGGCGAAGGAAGTTTTTCCGGCGCTGCGTCCCGCATCCATGCGCGGCGAGTTTCTGAAATTCGCCGCTGGATTTGCGGTGATCAACGATTGCTACAACTCGAATCCCGTGGCTCTCGAGCGCATGATCGATCTTCTTTGCTCCGTTCCCGGCTATCGCCGCCGCATCCTTGTCGCGGGCGAGTGGCGCGAAATTGGCCCTTCGTCGCCGGAGCTTCATCAGGCCGGAGGAAAATACGCGGCGGGTAAGAAATCGATTGGCTGGATCTTCGGCGTTGCGGGCGACGCAAAAGAATTCGTGCGCGGTGCAATTGACGCGGGACACGCCGCCGAGCAAACGGGATTTTTCGTATCGTCGGAGGAAGCGGCGAAATTCTTGGCCGAGTTTGTCGCGCCCGGCGATTTGCTGCTTGTGAAAGGCTCGCGCGGAGTGCACATGGAAGTGATTGCCGAAGCGTTGCGTGCGAAATTTCCTTTGACCGAATCCGTCGATGCGGAAGCAGCGCCGGCGGCCCATGAGAGGCGCGGCTGAAATGCTCTACTACCTTTTCGTCACCGTGCTGCGCCCGCACTTCAGCCCGCTGAATGTGTTTCGCTACATCACCGTGCGCACCGCGCTCGCCAGTCTGACGGCGCTTTTTTTGACGCTTGTGTTTGGTCCGTGGACGATTCGCCGTTTGCGCGAATTGCAAATCGGACAGTTCATTCGCGCCGAAGGCCCCGAGCGCCATCAGGCCAAGGCCGGCACGCCTACCATGGGCGGCGTGTTGATTGTCGCGGCCATCGTGGTGCCCACGCTTCTCTGGGCCGACCTGCGCAGTCCGTACGCGCTGCTGGCCATGGGCGCGACCGTGGCATTCGCCGCGATTGGATTCGCGGATGACTACAACAAGGTGGTCCGTAAACGCAGCATGGGCTTGAGCGCAAAAACAAAGTTTTTCTACCAGGTGCTCACCTGTATCGGAGTGGGCGCGGTGCTGCTCGCGTTGCAGCAGCGTGGCGCATATTCGACGGAACTCAGCGTGCCTTTCATAAAGGAGCTGCACCCGAATCTTGTTTCGCAATCGCTCCTGTTGAAGCCGTATTTGTGGCCCTTGGCGTTTGTACCGTTTGTCGTTTTCTTGATCTTCGTGATTGTCGGCTCATCGAACGCCGTGAATCTCACGGACGGC
>DASYYI010000284.1:0-3421 GCA_035933995.1 Candidatus Acidiferrales bacterium
TCTCATGGGGCAACCTGCCCTTTCGTATTGCGTTCGAAGACTCTACGCAGCCCTCACGCGAATGTCAATTATTTTCGCCATTCGACAATGCCAGCGCTCTTTCCCGAGGCGCTCACGTAAAATCGTCCACCGCACGGTCAAAACGCTATAATCTCGCCGCCGGATAATTTAGGTATCGCTGCGTAAATCGATTTTCAGGAGGTCGAATGAAACGCATTGCCATTCTAATCCTTGCGATGACATTCTTTTCCACGGCGGCAGTGTCTCAAGATAGCTCTCCGACGTCGCGCGTCGTCTCGTCCGTCCGCGCCTATCGTGTAGCCCATGAACCGCAAATCATCAACGAATTCGTCAGTCTGCTCTCGATTCCCAATGTCGCCTCAGACACGCCAAACATTCAGCGTAACGCGACGGCGCTGGTCGCGATGCTCAACCGCCGCGGTTTCCACACGCAACTTTTGCCGATTCCAGGGCGTGGCCCCGTCGTTTTTGGCGATCTCGAATCGTCCGCCGCCAAAGGTACGGTGATTTTTTATTGCCACTATGACGGCCAACCCGTCAACCCAAGCCACTGGACTGGCACGCAGCCTTTTGTTCCCGCGCTGCGCACCAACACGATCGACGCGGGCGGCCAACTGATTCCCTTTCCGGAAAAGTCTGGAAGTTATGAGGACGATTGGAGGCTTTACGCGCGCTCGGCGGCGGACGACAAGGCGCCAATCATTGCTCTGCTTGCGGCAGTCGATGCATTGCGCGCCAATCACATTCCCCTCGCCGTAAATCTAAAGCTCGTCCTCGAAGGCGAAGAAGAAGACAGTTCGCCGCATCTCGCCGCCACGGTCGCCGCGCACAAAAATCTTTTCGCTGGCGACTTGCTCATCACCGCCGACGGGCCCATCGATCAGAGCGGCCGCCCGCTCGTCTTCTTCGGAAACCGCGGCGTGATCTCCGTGCGCATCACTGTGTTTGGCCCGCTCCATCCGCTGCACAGCGGACATTACGGCAACTGGGCGCCCAATCCCGCAATGAGCCTCGCGAAATTGCTCGCCACAATGAAGGACGACGACGGCCACGTGCTCGTCGCGGGCTTTTACGACAACGTGGTTCCTCTTGGTCCAGCCGAACGCAAAGCCATCGCCGAAGCCCCCGACAATGACGCGAAACTTTTGCGCACCTTCGGCCTGGCCGCTCCGCACGGCGGCGGCAAGAAACTCCTCGAATTGCTCAATGAGCCATCGCTCAATATTGACGGCCTCCAAAGCGGCTGGACGGGTGCACAAGCGAAAACGATTATTCCAGACACGGCTTCTGCTTCGCTCGACATGCGCCTGGTAAAAAACGCGGGACCTGACCAGGAATTCAGTCGCCTCGTCGCGCATATCCGTAAACAAGGCTTTTACGTGATTGATCGCGAACCCACCATGGACGAACGTGCCAAATATCCGCGCATCGCCGAAGTGACTCACGACAATGGCTACCCCGCCACGCGCACGCCGATGGATTTGCCCATTTCGCAAGCGCTGATGCGCGTCGTTGACGCTGCCGCCAGCCAACCTGCCGTAAAAATTCCTCTCATCGGCGGCAGTGTGCCCATGTACATCTTCAACGATATGGGACTCCCCGTTATCGGCGTACCCATCGTCAATTTCGACGACAATCAGCACAGCGCAAACGAAAATCTCCGCATCGGCAATTTGTGGAAGGGTATGGAGATTTACGCGAACATTTTGGCGGAGCTGGACTGGAAGTAGATATCGACGGCAGAGCAATGGTCGAATTCCACATCGGATGAGGCATGGAACATGGAAGAGATCGAACGCATCGTCATCCCGACACTTTCAAGAGCAAAGATCTCTCGGAATCTTTCGTATCCCATCGGAGCGGAGGACATCTCCCGAGCGGTCGCCTCTACCGTGCAGCTACCCGAGCTTAAGCTAGTCTTTTACCCACCTGATGTCAGATTGCGTGGGGCTCATTATGAGTTCCTGCGCGCCGAATACCTGAACAATTCGAGACCGGCACAAGAGTGGCCTATTTCGGAACTATATAGACGTCCACCGGAATGGCGCTGGGGAATTGTTGTGCAACCCGTTCCGCGCGTTCTTCGCCATCGTATCAAGCGGTACATCCTCGATACTGCGTTGGTGCAAATCACGAGTTGGTTGGATGAGCGCCGCGAATTGATCCAGCAAGGAAATGACATTCTTGCCTTCTTCTACGATGAGACAACTGAAGAATTCGTGCCCAGGCAACTGGCACGCCTCGAGCCACTCCGACATCAAGGGAGGTAGGGACGCGAAGTGAAAAGGTTGGGGAAGTAAAAAGCAACAGGAGAACTGCACATTCCTCGTCGCATGCTGGTCGCATCCTCACTCGGAATGACAAGTTGGGGGAACGGTTTCGAGTTTTTCATAGTCAAACAACAGTGGATCAAGAACGCGTTACAGCGAGAGGAAATTTTCGAGTAGGTGGAAGCCTTCGCCGGTGAGCACGGATTCGGGGTGGAACTGAACGCCTTCCACAAGAAATTTTCTGTGGCGTAGCCCCATGATCGTGCCGTCCGCTGTTTCCGCGGATATTTCCAAACATCGCGGCAGCGACCGCCGCTCCACAATCAGAGAGTGATACCGCGTAGCCTCAAAATTCTGCGGCAGCTTGCGAAAAATCGTTTTGCCGTCGTGATGAATCTGGCTCGTCTTACCGTGCATGATTTTCTTCGCGCGGATCACTTTGCCGCCGAACGCGTCGCCAATTGCCTGATGGCCTAAGCAGACTCCGAGGATGGGAATCTTACCCGCGAAGCGCTGAATCAGCGCCACGCTTATGCCCGCCTCGCGCGGCGTGCACGGCCCGGGCGAAATAATGATACGCTCCGGCCCCAGGTTCTCCACTTCGTCCAACGTGATCGCGTCGTTCCGCCGCACTTCGACTTTCTGCCTCATCTGGCCAAGGTACTGCGCCAGGTTGTACGTGAACGAATCGTAGTTATCGAGCAGCAAAATCATTCGTGTCTTCCGCACCTGTAATATCGGTGAGATGCACTTGCATCAACAGAAGGCCTGGCTATGTGCCCCTGCCTCCTTATATCGGCCGCTGCTTGCCTTGGTGCGCGATTTCAACCGCCACCACCAGCGCGCGCGCTTTGTTGATTGTCTCCTGATATTCCTTTTCGGGCACGGAGTCCGCCACCACACCACCTCCTGCTTGGATGTGAACCTTCCCATCCTTGGCCACAAGCGTGCGCAAACCGATGCACGAATCAAGGTTCCCCGAAAAATCAAGATACAAAATCGCGCCTGCATAGATCCCGCGCCGCGTCGGCTCGAGCTCGTCGATAATTTCCATCGCGCGCACTTTCGGCGCGCCGCTCAGCGTTCCCGCGGGAAAGCACGCCATCAAAGCATCCAGGCAATCAATGTCC
>DASYYI010000303.1:0-5459 GCA_035933995.1 Candidatus Acidiferrales bacterium
TATCGCGTGCATCTGCGCGAGCCGCTCGAAGGAACGTACACAGCGCGCGGCAGCAAGTGGACGATCATCAGCAGCCCGCCGCCGAGTTCGGGCGGGATTGCGATTCTGGAAGCGCTGAATATTCTGGAGCCGTACAAACTGAAATCGTGGGACGACGCGCAGTCGGTGCACCTGGTGGTGGAAGCGATGCGGCGGGCGTTTGCCGATCGCGCGACATATCTCGGCGATTCGGATTTCGCCCATGTGCCCGTCGCGGGCTTGCTGAATGAAAAATACGCAGCCGAGCGGCGCGCCACGATTGATCCAAGAGATGCTAGTTCGAGCAAGCAAATTGGCGCTGGCGATCCCGCTCCGTTCGATCATCTTCAAGCAACGCCAGCGGGAGGGACTCCCGGCGGCAGCGCGATCGAGAAACTTTCGCCCGAGGCTGCGGCGGCGTGGATGGAAGCGGCGGCGCAAAAATCGGGGCACACGACGCATTATTCCGTGGTGGATGCCGCGGGAAACGCAGTCTCGAATACATACACATTGAACGACAGCTACGGTTCCGCGGTCACAACGACGGACGGATTCTTGCTGAATGATGAGATGGATGATTTCACGAGCCAGCCTGGAACGCCGAATATGTTTGGCCTGCTGCAATCGGAAGCGAACGCGATTGCACCGGGACATCGGCCATTAAGCTCGATGATGCCGACAATTGTGCTGCGCGATGGGAAATTGAGCTTTGTGACGGGCTCGCCGGGCGGGCCGCGAATTATTTCGGCGACGCTACTGAGCATTCTGAACTGGGCGTGGCTGGGAATGGACGCGCAGGCGGCGATTAACGCGCCGCGTTTTCACCAGCAATGGATGCCGGATATAGTGCTGATTGAACCGCCGTTTCCGGATGCCATCGCGAACGATTTGGAGCAGCGCGGATATCATCTTGCGACACGTCGCGGGTGGATCGGCGAAGTCGAGGCAATTGGAATTGATCCCAAGACGGGCGAGCGGCTGGGAGCGCCTGACCCGCGGCGGCAGGGCGCGGCACGCGGGTATTGACGCGAGCGAGTTTTCCACAGACCATAGAGTGCCGGTGCGCCGCGATTGCGTTGTGATTGCAATGTGATCGACCGCGCCGAATTGTCTGCGGCGCTTCGTGTACCGCGGAAAAACAAAACACTCAAACCATGCAGCGCGTCTTCTCCACCTACCGATACTCGACCCAGCCGCTGACTTCCGTATTGCTGGCGGAAATCGCGCAGGCGGGAATATCGCAAGTGGAAATTTACTGCACGCCGGTGCACGTCAATTACCGCTCGATTGAAACCATCCGCACGGTCGCTGAATGGGTCCGCGAACACGGACTGACGATCCATTCGTTGCATTCGCCGACGGAGCGCGATCTGCTGCCGGGCAAACGCGAAAGCGGGATCCCCATTTCAATTTCAGATCCGGAACGCGTGCGGCGCGTGGATGCCGTGGATGAAGTAAAACGCACGCTCGAAATCGCGGAACAGATTCCGTTCAAATACCTGGTGCAGCATATCGGGGGCGGGCGCGAAGGACGCGACCAGCGCAAAATCGACGCGGCGTTT
Organism: Candidatus Acidiferrales bacterium; assembly: GCA_035933995.1. Classification (GTDB taxonomy): domain Bacteria; phylum Acidobacteriota; class Terriglobia; order Acidiferrales; family UBA7541; genus DAHUXN01. The sequence goes on from DASYYI010000303.1 coordinate 1,581, forward strand.
AATTCGCTGGAACATTTGACGATATTCGCGAAGCAGCGCGGCGTTTCGATACTGCTTGAAAACACGCCGGGTGAACTGGGAGCGCCGTCGAGCTTGCGGCATTTCGTCAAGGATACGCGGCTGGATTTGAAATTTTGCTTCGACATCGGACATGCGCACATGGAAGACGGGATCGCGATCAGCTTCGGGGCGATGCAAGATTTGGTGGCGGAGGCGCACGTCCACGACAACCACGGCGAGAAGGATGAGCACCTAGTTCCGTACAACGGGAAGATTGATTGGGACGCGGCGTTGGGAGTTTTGGCGGCGGCGCCGAACCCGCTGCCGATGGTGCTGGAAGTTCGCGAGCAGTCAGCGAACGCGCCGTCGCTGGCCGATGTGACCGCGGCGTTCGAAAAACTGGAACAAGGTTTAGAGGCGAAGCGCTCGGCCGCGCATAAGGGATGAAGGCAGTGATGAGTGACGAGTGGCAAGTGGCCAGCAAACATAAAGGCCAGACCCGTTACATCAGACACTTCTTGATGAAACATTAGAAAGGGCGAGTGGTTATGCCGGTGGTGAGCATCGAGCACGTGGGTCAGCATGTTGACGCGGAGGTAACGATTCGCGGATGGCTTTACAATCTCCGCGAGTCGGGAAAACTCCTGTTCCCAATTTTTCGCGACGGCACGGGAATCATGCAGGGCGTCATTTCGCAAAAGGAATATCCGAAAGCATTCGAGGCCGCGAAAGGCCTGACCCAGGAATCGAGCGTGATTGTGACGGGCACAGTGCGCACGGAAGTGCGTGCCCCCGGAGGATCCGAGTTGCATGTGAGCGGCGTCGAAGTCGTGCAGCGTGTTCCGGAATCCGCGCCATATCCGATTCAACTTAAGGAGCACGGCGTCGATTTTCTGCTCGACCGGCGCCATTTGTGGATTCGGACGCCGCGCCAAGCGGCGATTCTGCGGATTCGCGCGGAAGCGGAACGCGCGGCGCGCAATTTCATGGACAGCCAGGACTACACTCTGACTGACGCGCCGATTTTTACGCCAGCCGCGTGTGAAGGCACGACTACACTTTTCGAAGTAGATTACATTGACGATCAGAAAGCGTATTTGACGCAGTCAGGGCAGCTTTACGTGGAGGCGACAGCAGCAGCGTTGGGCAAAGTTTATTGTTTTGGGCCGACGTTCCGCGCGGAAAAATCGAAGACACGAAGGCATCTGACGGAATTTTGGATGCTGGAGCCGGAAGCGGCGTACGCGCACCTGGAAGACATGATGGTGCTCGGCGAAGGGCTTGTGAGCGCGGTGGTGCAATCGGTGGTGAAGAATCGCGCGCGCGAGCTGGAAATGGTAAAGCGCGACGTGAGCAAGCTTGAAAACATCAAGCCGCCGTTTCCACGGATCATGTATGACGAAGCGATAAAAGTCCTACAGAAAAACGGGAACCCGGCGAAGTGGGGTGACGATTTTGGCGGCGACGAGGAAACAATTATCTCGAAAGAATTTGATAAGCCGGTAATTATTCATCGCTATCCCACGGCGATGAAGGCTTTCTATATGGCGACGGACGAAGCGCGGCCAGAATTATCGCTGAGCTTCGATATGATCGCGCCGGAAGGCTATGGCGAAATTATCGGCGGCGGCGAACGCTTGTCGAGTTACGAAACAGTGGTGGAGCGGCTGCGGCAGAATAACCTGCCCGAGGAATCGTTCCAGTGGTATCTGGACTTGCGGCGCTATGGCAGCGTGCCGCACGCGGGGTTTGGACTCGGCCTGGAACGCACGGTCGCATGGATTTGCGGAACGGAGCACATCCGCGAAGTCATCCCCTTTCCCCGCATGCTTTATCGTGTATATCCTTAAGGCTGCTTCGCCTGCCCGTTTCTTCAGGGGGACAAGCATCGCATGGCGCAAAAAATTCGCATTCTCGGTGTGCCGATGGACCTGGGCCAGAACCGCCGCGGCGTGGACATGGGCCCGTCGGCGCTGCGCGTGGCAGGACTTCAAGCGCGGCTCAAGCAGCTCGGCTATCAAGTCGAAGACGTTGGCAATATTCCGGTGAAGCAGCCGGAAGAGCAGCACTACGGCGACAAGCGCGCGAAGTATCTGAAGGAAATCGCGGAGACTTGCCAGGGCCTCGCGGAGACGGTGGAGAAAACTCTGGGCGATGAAATGCTGCCGATGGTGCTGGGCGGCGATCACTCGATTGCGGCGGGGTCAGTGGCAGGCGTTTCGTCCTTTTACCGCAAACAATCGAAACGCATCGGCTTTATCTGGCTGGACGCGCACGGCGACATGAACACGCCGGACACGAGTCCTTCGGGGAACGTGCATGGAATGCCGCTGGCGTCGATCATGGGATACGGCGCGCCGGAGTTGACGGAGATTTGCGGATTCAAGCCGAAGGTGGAACCGAGAAACATTGCGATGGTGGGAATTCGCGAACTGGACGCGAAGGAACGCAAGCTGGTGAAAGAATCCGGCGTACACGTTTTCACGATGCGCGAAATTGACGAGCGCGGGATGCGCGACGTGATGGCGGAAGCTTTGCGGTTCGCGACCGACGATACAAACGGCGTGGCGGTGAGTTTGGACATGGATTTTCTGGATCCGTCGGAGGCGCCGGGCGTGGGCACTCCGGTGCGCGGCGGCGTGACGTATCGCGAGGCGCATCTGGCGCTGGAAATGATTGCGGACAGCCGCGCGCTGGTGTCGTTTGAGCTGGTGGAAATCAATCCGGTGATTGATCTGCATAATAAGACGGCGACGCTAGGAGTGGAATTGATGCTGTCGGGGCTGGGAAAGAAGATTTTGTGACGACTCTCAGGATTCTCACGCACGTGATTTTCAATACTTTGACCAATACCAATGGCTAACAACAAGAGATTGCGAATCGGGATTCTGTTTGGCGGACGTTCAGGGGAGCATGAGGTTTCATTGGCTTCGGCGGCCTCGGTGATACGCGCGTTGGATACGGAAAAATATGAGGCGGTACCCATTGGGATAACGAAGGACGGGCGTTGGCTGGTGGGAACGAGCGCGGCGCAGAAATTGTTGCCGGAAGTGCTGAGAACGGGCGAGCGCGTGGTGCTGCCGCCGGACCCGAGTTCGTCGGCGCTAGTGTCGCTCGGCGGCGGGTCGGCGCAACCGAGCGTGAAGGTTGATGTGATCTTTCCGGTGCTGCACGGGACGTTTGGAGAAGATGGCACGGTGCAGGGGTTGCTGGAACTGGCGGGAGTGCCTTACGTTGGTGCGGGAGTTTTGGGTTCGGCGGTCGGAATGGATAAGGATTTGCAGAAGCGAGTGTTTCGCGAAGCGCGCATACCCGTGGTTGCGGCACTTACGATTTCGCGACACGAATGGGAAACGAAACGCGGCGCAGTGTTGGTGGCCGTGAAAAAGAAGTTTGGCTTTCCGCTGTTCGTCAAGCCGGCGACGCTGGGATCTTCGGTGGGCATGACGCGCGTAAGCAACGCGGCGGAACTGCCCGCGGCGATGGATCTTGCGGCGGAGTTTGCGCAAAAGATTGTGGTGGAGCGGGCGATTCGCGGGCGCGAGATCGAGGTTTCGGTTTTGGGCAATGACGAGCCCGAGGCTTCGATTCCCGGCGAAATTATTCCGCATCGCGAGTTTTATGATTACGCGGCAAAGTATCTGGAAAGCGGGACGCGGCTGGAAATTCCAGCGAAGCTGAATAAGAAACAGGTGGCGCAATTCCAGGAATACGCGGTGCGGGCGTTCCGCGCAATCGAGTGCATGGGAATGGCGCGCGTCGATTTCTTTTTGGAACGCGGAACGGGGAAAATATATTTAAACGAAGTGAATACGATCCCCGGCTTCACGAGCATCAGCATGTACCCGAAATTGTGGGAAGCGAGCGGGATTCCGTACA
>DASYYI010000418.1:0-1907 GCA_035933995.1 Candidatus Acidiferrales bacterium
GCTTTACAAGATGCTGGTGAAATGCCGGATGTGCGACGAAAAGGCGCGCATTCTGTTCCGCCAGGGGAAATACGCGGGCAATTTCTATTCGGGCGTCGGCCAGGAAGCGGCGGAAGTAGGCGCGGCATACAGCTTGCGCGAAGACGACTGGATTGCACCGTCTCACCGCGATTGGACTTCGAACATCATTAAGGGAGCGCCTCTGAATCTTTGCTTCGCTCAGCTTTTCGGAAAGGCCACGAGCCCAGACCGTGGCAAGTCGACGCCCGCGCACATGGGCTATCCGCCGATTCATACGATTACGCCGGCAAGCAGCATCGCGGGACAACTCGCGGTGGGCACAGGCGTGGCGTTCGGGCTGAAGAAACTTCGACGCGATACGGTGGTGGTTTCGTTTTTCGGCGATGGGGCGACTAGTCTCGGAGGCTTTCACGAGGCGTTGAATTTCGCCGGCGTTCATAAGCTGCCGATCATTTACGTTTGTCAAAATAATTTGTGGGCTGAGTCTGTGCCGATGCGGTTGCAAACGGCGCTCAAGGATCTGTCGGACCGCGCCAAGGCTTACGGATTTCCGGGCATTTCCGTGGATGGCAACGACGTGATGGCTGTTTACGATGCCGCGACAAAAGCGATTGCGCGGGCGCGAGCGGGCGAAGGCCCGACGTTCCTCGAATGCAAGACGTATCGATGGTATGGCCACTCGGAAATCGATCCTGCCAAGTACCGCATGAAGGAAGAAGTGGAAGCGTGGAAGAAGCGCGACCCGCTGGTGTTGTTCGAAAAAGTTCTCCGCGACAAGAAACTCCTCACCGACGAATCGAAAGCCGACATCGCAAAAGAAATCACGCAGGAAATCAATGAAGCCGTCGAGTTTGCCGAGCAGAGTCCGTATCCGGACGCTTCGGAGCTGGCGGATCATATTTGGGCACAGGAATAAAGGGGATCGCGAAAATATGGCACGTAACATAACGATGATTGAAGCCATCACGGAAGCAATGGCGCAGGAAATGGAACGCGACGACCGCGTGTTCGTGATGGGTGAAGATATCGGCCTTTCGGGCGGCGTCTTCAAGGCGACGGCGGGGCTTTACGAGAAATTCGGCGAGGAGCGCGTGCTCGACACGCCGCTCGCGGAAGGAAACATTATCGCGTCGGCCATCGGCGCGTCGATGGTAGGGCTGCGGCCGATTGCGGAAATTCAATTTGCGGACTTCATCACGCCGGCGATGGAGTCTCTGGTGCAGCAAGCGTCGAAGATTCGTTACCGCAGCGCCGGCGGATATGGATGTTCGCTGACGGTACGCATTTGCTGCGGCGGCGGCACGGGCGGCGGACTCTACCACTCGCAGGAAAATGCCTCGTGGTTCGTGCACGAGCCGGGACTCAAAGTTGTGATGCCATCGACGGCGTATGACGCGAAAGGCTTGCTGCTCGCGGCGATTCGCGATCCGAATCCGGTGCTTTACTTCGAGCACAAGAAGCTTTACCGCACGGCGAAAGGCGATGTTCCCGACGGCGATTACACGGTACCGATCGGCAAAGCGGAGATCCGGCGGCAAGGGCGCGACATGACGATTGTCACGTACGGCTACATGACGGGCCTGTGCCTGGAAGCGGCGGAGCAGATGGCGAAAAACGGCGTGGACGCGGAAGTAATCGATTTGCGCACGCTGTCGCCGCTCGACAAGGACACGGTGCTTGAATCCGTGAGGAAGACGAGCAAGTGCCTGGTGGTGCACGAAGACAAGCGGACGCTCGGCATTGGCGGAGAAATTTCCGCGATTATTGCCGAAGAGGCGTTCGACGATCTGGATGGACCTATCGTGCGCATTACCGGCCCGGATATTCCAGCTATTCCGTTTGCGCCGCCGCTCGAGCACGCGTGGATGGTCAACACGGAAAAGATT
>DASYYI010000380.1:0-2389 GCA_035933995.1 Candidatus Acidiferrales bacterium
TTACGAAGCCAACGCCATCGCCCTCGAAATCGAGAAAGTGCAAACGCCGCGCCCCATGACCCACGACCTGCTCAAAAATGTTCTGATGGGCCTGAATGTCCACGTCCAGAAAGTCGTCGTCAGCGATCTGAAGGACGACACGTTCTATGCCGTAATTTGGATGGAGCGCGAAGGTCAAACAATGTCCATGGACTCGCGCCCCAGCGACGCTCTGGCGCTCGCGCTGCGACTCGATTGTCCCATTTTCGTCGACGAGGAAGTTTTCAAGTCCTCGAAAATTTCCAGCACCGCGACGGAAAAAACCTCCAACGAGGATTTGCGCCGCTGGCTCGAAAATCTGAACGACGAAGACCTGGGCCGTTATAAGATGTGAGTCTGGTGGGCGGTGGTCAGTTTGAATTTTCTTGATCGTGACACAAAGAGTCAAAATTCAAACTGACCCACTCTCGTCTAGTGGTACAGTAGCAGCGTCTCCCCAGCGGATAAATGGCGGCCTCCTCCCGCCACGTGAAAATTAAGTTTTTTCGCTCCACGTATTATTTTGCTTGCGCACGGCCGGGTAGTCCCGGTACATTTGGCCTACTTATTGTGGGCTTCGGGCGGGCCAGCCTATATGTAGGCCTGCCGTTGCCGAAGGAGTGGCGGCGCTATTGACGCGTGTCCTGGCGATTGCTAATCAGAAGGGTGGCGTGGGGAAGACAACAACCGCGATCAACCTCGCGGCGGCTCTCGCGCTGCGCAAGAAGAAAACTCTACTCATCGACCTCGATCCACAATCTAACTGCACCATCGCCTTTCTGGACCAGGGCGAAGTCCAAATCTCCATGTTCGATGTTTTCGGCGACCATGCGCCGGAGATGGCCAAGGTCATCAAGCCCACCAAGGACCCAAATTTGTTTCTGGCTCCCGCGAAGCTTTCGCTGGCGCGCCTGGAGCAACAGCTCGCCGGCGCGTTTGACGCCCCCTACAAATTGAAGGACGCGCTCGCGCCCATCCTGAAGGATTTCGACTTCATCGTGATGGATACGCCGCCGGCGCTCGGTATCTTGACGGTCAACGCTCTGGTCGCGGCCACGCATCTGCTCGTGCCCATCCAGGCGGCGTACTTCGCGATTGAAGGCACTGACGATTTGCTCGAAACTTACGCGCGCATTCGCTCGCGCCCGAATCCCGACTTGAAAGTCCTCGGCGTGGTCATCACCCTGTTCGACCGCCGCACGAATATCTCGCGCGACACGCATGAGCAGATTCGCGCCGTCTTCGGTGACGCGCTCTTCAAGACACGCATCAGCAAGAACGTGCGGCTCGAGGAAAGCCCCGCGTACAAGGAAACGATTTTTGCGTTCGCGCCCAAGTCCACCGGCGCGGAAGAATATAAGAAGCTCTCTCAGGAGGTCATCCAACGTGTCGAAGCGGATCGGGTTACCCGTCACACTCAAGATGCGGCATGACGCGCATTACGTCGAAACGCTAACCAGTTTCAGCGGCGCGTCGATTGGCCGCATGATCCCCATTGATAAAGTGCATCCGAATCCGGAACAGCCGCGCAAAGCGCTGGGCGATCTCTCCGAACTGATTCAGTCCGTGCGCGAGAAGGGCGTGCTCGAACCGCTGCTCGTCCGCTTCATGCCTCGCGAAGACGCGTATTACATTATTTCTGGGGAGCGCCGTTACCATGCGGCGCGCGGCGCGGGCCTGCGCGAATTGCCCTGCATCGAAAAAATCGCCGACGATGCGGAAACGCTCGAACTCGCCCTCATCGAAAATCTTCAGCGCAAGGATTTGACCGCTTTTGAGGAAGCCGACGGCCTTTACCGCCTCGCCGAGCAATTTGATTACACGCACGATGATATCGCCAAGAAAATCGGTCGCGCGCGCTCTTCCGTCACCGAAACTCTTTCGATTCGCATGATTCCCGACACAATTCGCCGCCTGTGCATCGAGAAGGGCGTAATTTCCAAGTCGCTTCTGTTGCAAGTCGCGCGGCAGCCCAATGAAAGAAAAATGCACGAAATGGTGATGCAGATCGCGCAAAGCGGTTTGACGCGCGATGAAGCTCGCCGCGTCCGCCAGGAAGAGAAGGACGCCGACTCGCGTCCGCGCCCCTTCGTCTTCGACTACCATTCACCGGATTCCGCGTACCATTTCCGCATCCAGTTTCGTCGCAGCCAAATCTCGCGTGACGACCTGATTCGCTCCCTTCGCGAAATCCTCTCCGAGCTGGAAGCAGGTTCCATCTCCTCCTCCGCCTCCGCCGCCTGACACGCGCATTTCGCGTGTCATCCTGAGCGGAGCGCCTTTTGCGGAGTCGAAGGATCTGCTCTGCGGGCGGCCCATGCCGTTGTCCTCCCGAACCCCGCGCGCGTGCCGTTTGCGCAATGGCGGTAAG
>DASYYI010000382.1:0-1543 GCA_035933995.1 Candidatus Acidiferrales bacterium
GCCCACGACACCATTGCGAGCCCAACCAGGACTAGAGGCGCCACCACTTCGGGGCGATGGCCGCAGACTGCGTGTGACACAGCCGCCGCGGAGAGTTCAAAGACAATCCCGGCATAGGCCCATTCCTTGAGCCGCAGAAACCCTGGCACAACCAGCGTTATAGCGCCCGGTATTTTCCAGACGCCTAGGATGGCTAGCACATACAGGGGGTAGTCAAGACTGATGATTACATCATCAACACGCGGCCCGCTGAAAACGTCGGTTCTTCCGTGTGTCAGATCAACGATTCCGCCTGCAAACGTCTCCAACGCGATCAGCGTAGTAGCCGTCCAATACGCAATGGTTTTAAGCTTCTGGAGTGGACCCCATTTTTGAGACAACCAGTTAACCCATAAAAATCATTGAATGGGGAAACTGGAAAAATGAAGTCTCGAAGAAAATTCACCAAAGAATTCAAACAGACGGCAGTGCGTCGGCTGAACAGTGGACAAAGCGTGGCCGAGGTGGCTCGGGCATTGGAAGTCAATCCCAGTGAGTTGCATCGCTGGCGCCGGGAACGCCAGGAGCATGGCGAGCGCGCCTTTAGCGGCGTGGGAAACAAACGGGTCGAACAGAGCCGGGTGGCCGAGTTGGAACGGAAGGTCGGCCAACAAGCCATGGAGATCGATTTTTTAAAGCGAGCCTTGCAGCATGTCGAGGAGCAGCGCCTGCTGCGGGCACTGAACAACGGCGCGCCTTTTACGGCCAAGTCGAGGAAGAAGTGAAAACCGGAACCAGGTTGAGCGTGGTCCGAATGTGTGACGTAGCCGGGTTTAGCCGGGCTGGCTACTATCGCTTCCTGGACCCGGAGAAACCCGCGGCGGCTGACATGGATGTGCGTGATCAGATCCAGAAGATCGCGTTGGAGTCGCCCTGCTATGGAAGCCGACGGATCGCCAAGGAACTGAAAGCCCGCGGCTGGGAAGTCAATCGCAAGCGGGTGCAGCGGCTGATGCGGGAAGACAATTTATTGTGTGTGACCAAGCGCAAGTTCGTGGTGACCACCGACTCGGCGCACGGGCTGAAGGTCTATCCCAACCTGGCGGAATCGATGGTCCTCAGCGGAGTGAATCAATTGTGGGTGGCGGACATCACGTACATCCGGCTGGAAGAGGAGTTTGTCTATTTAGCAGTGATTCTGGATGCCTATTCGCGGCGAGTGATTGGATGGCACCTGGACAACGTGCTGGACGATTCGTTGAGTTTGGCCGCCTTGCGCATGGCGCTGGAAGGGAGAACGGTGCCACTGGGCTTGGTGCATCATTCCGATCGCGGGCTGCAGTACGCCAGCGGCGATTACACGGACCTGTTGAAAGACAATGGCATCGACATCAGCATGAGCCGCAAGGGTAATCCTTGGGACAAGGACTACGCTTCATACTGCACCTCCTGGGCACGTTGCGGCACAACCTTGTCTACGAGACAGCGTTTGGTCAACTTCACGCCTTGCGCTTTGCGGGGCGGATGGTCGCCCGGGTGCTCGTACAGGCAATCGTTTTTGTCA
>DASYYI010000420.1:0-2098 GCA_035933995.1 Candidatus Acidiferrales bacterium
GAAACCAGTGTGGACTTCGGGAATCAGCACCACCAGCGACGCAAATCCATCAATGTCCCCCGGATGCAGAATAATCTGGTGCCCGCGATAATCCTCGATGAACCATCCCATCCCGTAGCTCAGTTGCATCGACTCCGGAAAAAAGAGTCGGAATTCTCCTCCCTGTGGCACGACGATCTGCGGCGTGTGCATTTCTTCCATGCTTTTTTCTGAAATCAGCCGCTTCCCATCCGCGACGCCATCGTTCAATTGCATCGCGATCCATTTCGTCATGTCCCGCACACCGGCATTGATCGCGCCGGCGGACGCGATATTGTCCAGATTTCTCCATGGAATCGTTTCGACGGTTCCGTTTGGCTGCTCTAAATGAGGCGTCGCGTGATTCGCCGCTTTCTGCGCATCCACTGCGCTGAAATCCGCTCCGTTCATTCCCAGCGGCTCAAAAATATTCGCCCGCACGAACGTTTCCCATGTTCCACCCGCCGCTGCTCCCACTGCGTAGCCAGCCGTCGCGTACATCACGTTTTGATATTGGAATCGCGCGCGAAATCCCTCCGTCGGCCGGATGTACCGGACGCGCCGTATGATTTGCTCCAGCGAAAACGGCGAGCCATACCACAGCAAATCCGTTCCGCCCATTCCCGTGCGGTGCGTCAGCAAATCTCGCATTGTCACGTATTCATCCGCCATCGGATCGCGCAAATGAAAGAACGGCACGTATTCATTCACGCGGTCGTCCCAATGCATCTTTCCTCGATCCACCAAAATCGCCGCTGAAGCCGCCGTAAAAGCTTTTGTGCACGAGCCGATGTCAAACAGTGTGTCCGGCGTCACTGGCTCCCCGCTCTTGATGTCGCGGACGCCAAATCCTTTCAGATAAACCACGTTGCTTCCACGCACGATTCCGATCGCCAGCCCCGGCACTTTCCATTGGTGCATCGCCGAATCGATAAAATTGTCCAGCGACGAAGATTGCGCGGGTGTCCATTGCGAATCGCTCTGTGCGCGGACAGCAGTGGCCGCGCCCAGTAAGAAAACAAGCACAATCATCAAGCCGGCCAGACGATTCTTCATCGCGATTTCTCCTTGTCCACGGGCGAACGCGGATGTTATCACACGCGGCGCGGAGTGCATGCGCGCGGTAAAATCCTGCGAGTACAATTCAGGTTCGGCTTCCGCATCTGTTACGAGTTATTTATTCTGACCAGCAGGGAAAATTGCGGAATGAAAAAACAAAAGCGGGCAGCGCGTCGCAGCCTGCCCGCTTCACGTTTCGATTGAACCAGAAACTACATTTTTGACTTGGCTGCCGCAGGCTTCGCCATTCCCAGCATCTTCACCGAAGTCACAGTGATCGTGTCGCCAGCCATTGTGCCCGAGATGCGCACATGATGCCCGGCGTGGTCGCTTACCGCTGACTGTGGATCCAGTTGGTATACCTTGTGGTTGTAAGTATCGTACAAAACCAGTTTAGCTCCGGCAGCAACGCACTTCTTCACGCAGGCTTCGTTCGTTCTAGCCTTCGCATTCATGGCGCACTTGCTATCGGTCACATAGCCAGCCCACGACTTGCTCGCCGCAGCCTTGGGAGCCGTATAGCCAACGCTAGCCGCAAATACAAAAGCAGCCGTACACAACAATGCACGCTTCAACATGTTTCGCATCCTCCTCAGCGGATTAATTCTTCGGTCAACTAAGGGCCGAGTTCGACAATACTGTGTCATATTTTACCGCCAATTGTCTATATGCGGCTTCCCCACATTTTTTCAGTTTTTAAAGTGCGCATCTTTCGGGAATCACCCGCTAGGGGTGTAGGATAGTGCAGCGCGAAATTAGCAAGAAGCGGGGACTCCATCCCTATGGACTATCTGCTAAAAACCGAACCTTCCGAGTATTCGTTCGACGATCTTCGACATGACGCAGTCACGCTTTGGGACGGCGTGTCCAATCCAGTCGGCGTGAAAAATCTTCGAGAGATGAAACCGGGCGATCGGTTGATCATTTACGAAACGGGAACCCGCAAAAGCGCCGTGGGAACCGCAACGGTCGTTTCCGTTGACGCTTCCGATCCCAAAAATCCCTCCGTGAAAATTAAAGC
>DASYYI010000421.1:0-4612 GCA_035933995.1 Candidatus Acidiferrales bacterium
TTCCATCTCCGCCACAACGTGAAATTCTCGAACGGCCAGCCGCTCACCTCCGCCGACGTGAAATTCACTTTCGACTCCATCATTTCCGGCGCCATCCGCACGCCCAAGCGCGGCGCCTACGCCCTCGTCGACTCCATCACCGCGCCCGATCCCTACACGGTCATTTTTCACCTCCGCGCGCCCTACGCTTCGTTTCCGTTGAACCTCATCCGACAGGCCGTCGGCGTCGTCCCGCAAAATGCCGGACCCGATTTCGCGCGGCATCCCATCGGCACCGGCCCGTTTCGTTTTGTCAGCCTGACGACGGACGAGCAAATCGTCCTCGAGCGCAATCCAAACTATTTCGCTGGCGCGCCGTCGCTCGAACGCATTCGCTTCCGCATCGTTCCAGACGCTCTCGTGCGCGCACTCGAACTTCGCAAAGGCTCCGGCGACATCGAAGTCAATTCCCTTCCGCCGGACACGGTCGCGGCCCTTGCTCGCGATCCAAATCTCGAAGTCACGCGCTCGCCCGGAACGGCTCTCGCTTACATCTCATTCAATTTTGATGATCCGATCCTCGCGCATCGCCGAGTTCGCCAAGCCCTCGCTTATGCCACCGATCGCCAATCGCTGATTACTTATTTTTTGCGAGGTTACGCCCGACCCGCCGATAGCCTGCTGCCTCCGAATCACTGGGCCTACGATGGCAACGTCGCGCACTACGATTTCGATCCCGCCCGCGCCAATTCCCTTCTCGACGCCGCCGGTTTCCCTCGCGGCCCAGATGGCATTCGCTTCCATCTCGAACTGAAAACTTCCACTGACGAATCCACGCGCCTGCTCGCCGCCGCTCTGCAAGACCAGTGGCATACCGTCGGCGTGCAACTCGATTTGCGTTCGCTCGAATTCGCCACGTTTTATTCCGACATCACGCGCGGCAGCTTTCAGCTCTACACGTTGCGCTGGCTCGGCGCGAATCTCGATCCTGATATTTTCGATTATGTTTTCAACAGCGCGAAGTTTCCGCCCGCGGGCGCGAATCGCGGCCATTACCGCAATTCGCAATTGGACGTTTTACTCGACGAGGCGCGCGTCACAACCGACCGCGCGACACGGAGGGAAATTCTCTCGCAAATTCAGAAGCTCATCGCCAACGACGAGCCTTACATCAATCTCTGGTATTACGACAACATCTCCGTCCACAGCCGCCGCATCACCAACATTCAACTTTCCCCCGGCGGCGACTTCGACTTCCTCCAGCACGCAGTTCTTCGCTGAAAAAAGCAGCGCAACTCACTTTTTCGAACGCGGGACTTCATGAGGCAAAACTTCAATCCAAACGGGATTTGACTCCAGCGCCCCTTCCCAAATCCTGTGCGAATGCACCTGCCAATCAGGGCTCGGCGGCGTAAGGCCGCCTTTGGAAACATACTTTGCGGTGAGCTTGTATTTCCCTGGCAGGCGGACTACGGCATAGACTAACGGGTCCAGCTTGAATTCAAGACCGTAGTAGTGGGCGGGTGAAATACACGTCCACCATTCGTTTACAGCTTCGTCGCTTAAGGTCGCATCCATTTGCTCGAGAGGGACAGTCTCGTGCTTCCCGTTCTCGACATAAATCACAAGATAAGCGGGCCCGCTAGTCACGGCGACAAGATCGCGGCTTGCCCAAAAATCGCTCTCTCCTTCGTTCCATAACTCTACGCGAAGGGTGATCGGAGAGGTTCCAATCTGAATCGTAGTTTTGGACACTATGAGGCGGAGATCAACGTTGGGCCGTTTGCTCAGATCGGAAGTCGGTCCCGCCGTCTGACCAAGAGCACCAGCGGTCAACGCAGCGAATAGCAATAATGCGCCTGCGACGCGCATCTAACCCTCAATCACTTGGCGAATTTCGGCTTCGGGGACAGCGCCTTCGCGAATGATCGACCAATCCGCGCCGCGCAGCGCCACAATCGTTGACGCCAATGACGCGCCCGTCGCGCCGCCATCGAGAATCAGCGGCAACCGGTCGCCAAGCTGCTTCAGCAGCGACCCCGCGTCGCTGCACGCCGGAAAGCCGGAAAGGTTCGCGCTCGTGCCCGTGATCGGCCCGCCCGCCGCTTCAATCAACGCGCACGCCACGGCCAACTTCGGCCAGCGCAACGCGACGCGCCCGCTGTTTCCCGTCACTTTCAGCGGCAACCCGTGCGTCGCCTCCACCACAATCGTCAAGGCGCCCGGCCAGAATTTCCGCGCCAGCTTCAGAAAACTATCCGGCAAATCCCGCGCGAGCGTCGTCGCCTGCTCAATCGAATTGACGAGAATCGGCAGCGCCTTCGTCTCCGCGCGCCCTTTTACGCGAAACACACGCTCAATCGCCGCCAAATTGTAGGGATCGGCCGAAAGCCCGTAAAACGTGTCAGTAGGAATGCCCACCACTCGTCCGCGCTGGATCAGACTCGCGGCGTAATGGATGGCGTGCGGCTCGGGAGCTTCTATTGAAACTTTCAGGACTTCCGCTGGCAATGGGATCGCTCGTGCGGCGCCGCGCTCCGCCGCATTCTGCTGCAAACTACCATACCCGCCCAAACCCGCGCAAGCGTCCTCGCGCAGACAACTTCGCTGAGCAGCCAGGATTTTCCGGGTGCCCCATCCTGAACGGTTTTTGTGAAGGGTGGGGATTTTGTTGCAAATCACGCGACTCTCGACTTTCAACTCTCGACTATAAACTATCCGTCGGCCGGGTACCGCACTCTTTGCGCACTTTCTCGCGCCGCCTCATCGCTTGCACGAATGTTGCAAATTCCTCGAACATCGCTTGCCTTTTCCCGCCAAAGTCGGAAAATAGGAGCTCATGCTCCCAGAACAGAATTGCCCCAAGTGCGGACGCCGCATGTTGCTCTACCGCTGCTCTCACAACAATTGCCCCACCGAGCGCCGCCTGTGCGTCGTCTGCGAATACGGAGGCATTCGCCCGCCAATCCCCTTCAAGCAGACCAGCATCTTCCCCACCTGCCACTCCGACGGCATGCTCCTAGCCGACGAAAACCGCAACTACCTCTAAATCAATTTGGATCGCAAGAAGAAGGGGTAACGCGCGGCTCTTTTAGCTGATGAACAATCCCATTCTCGAGTGGTGCCCAATTTGCGTCGTAACACGCTACTTGGTGATACATACTGCCTTTGTAACGAAAGAGCGTAAGACCGCTATCGGACGCCGAACCCTGCATTGCGACTACGATGTCTCTGAAGCCGTTTGTGCTGGCCTTCTGTACCGTGAAGGTCTGACCGAATCCATTGAGCAACAACTTGTAACCGCGGGATGTCTTCTCGAAAACCCAGAACGAGCAATTTCCCGTCGGGCTGCAACCTGCCATTCCTTGAGCGACCACCTCCGGAGTCCCATCGTGGTTTAGATCAATCATCTTGATCCTTGTGTCCAAAGCTGCTTCCGCTAATTGTTTCTCCGAATCAATTTCGAGATCGGACACGTCCGGCCTGATCTGCGCCTCAATGGCCTTCGCAATTGCTGCCCTGTCAGGCTCGCTCATCTTGGCATTGCGCAAAGACTGGGCAACCGCGACCAATTCTTGCCAATTCCGCCAGTCCCAATGAAAGTTTCGCGAAACTTTAACAGGCGAAGCCGTCTGAAATAACAGCAGGCACAGCGTCAAGTAAAGGTAAGCGTTCATGGCCATTAGGATACACCTCGATTCCTTTCCGGTCGCGCGCTTGGCGAAGCACCACCGTCTCTGCTAGTCTCGCTTCGATGACGCCGCAATCGCGCGCTTCAACAAGTAAATCCGCGCCGTCGCGCGCGCCGCAAAGCGCCGCCATCACCTCGCGCGAAAATCACTGGCTCAAACTTTTTCGCGCGGTCCTGCACTCCTCGCGCCCGGAAGACGAGCGCATCGGCCTGGAAGGCGTCCGCCTTGTCTCCGACGCCGTTCGCTCCGAACTCGAACTCGAAGCCATCCTCGCCAGCGCCTCCGCCGAAAAAACTCTCACCGCGCTTCTCGCCGAACTCGACCGTCCCACTCTCGTCCTCCGCACCACGGACAAGCTTTTCGCTTCCGTCGCCGCCACCGAAACTCCGCAAGGCATCGCCGCTCTTCTGCGCGCGCCGCAATTCGCCTTCGACGATCTTCTTCGTGGCCTCGATCCCCTCATCGTGGTTCTCGTCGGCGTCCAGGACCCCGGCAACGTTGGCACCATTCTCCGCTCCGCCGAAGCCCTCGGCGCCACGGGAGTCATCGCCACAAAAGGCGCCGCGCATCCTTACTCCCCGAAATCCCTGCGAGCCTCAGCCGGTTCGGCCTTGCGCCTTCCGACTCTCTTTGAACTCGCCGCGCCCGTCGCGCTTGCGCAACTCCGCGTCTCTGGCCTGCAAATCGTCGCAGCGTCCTCGCCAAAAAATCCCGCCGCGCGCGACCCCCACGAACTCAATTTTCGCCAGCCCGTCGCCCTCCTCATCGGCAACGAAGGCGCGGGCCTGCCGCCTGAAATTGAACGCAGCGCCGACGCGCTGATTCGCATCCAACTTGCGGAGCCGGTAGACTCCTTGAACGCCGCCGTCGCCGCCTCGCTTATCCTTTACGAAGCCGCGCGCCAGCGTCGCTTGAGCAACGGCGCCGGCCAATGAAAGAAA
>DASYYI010000399.1:0-2089 GCA_035933995.1 Candidatus Acidiferrales bacterium
GCGCAAATTTTCGTGAGCGCACCTAAACTTCGCGCATCATAGCGCGCAAATTCCACGAGCAAAGTTAAAATCGCATTTTTTTGTGTAATTCTCGCGCAAATTTTCGTGAGCGCACCTAAACTTCGCGCATCATAGCGCGCAAATTCCACGAGCAAAGTCAAAAATCGCATTTTTTTGTGTAATTCTCGCGCAAATTTTCGTGAGCGCACCTAAACTTCGCGCATCATAGCGCGCAAATTCCACGAGCAAAGTTAAAATCGCATTTTTTTGTGTAATTCTCGCGAAAAAAATTGCACTTCTCATGCATAATTTCATATGGATAACATTACTTATGAGTAAAAAATTAGGCAAAAAATGTGAACTTTTGTGATTTATTGGCCTAATATTAATATCCGCGATCAAAATTTTCAATAATCATATTAATGATTCCATATTTGGTATATGATATCATACTGTCATCAACTCTCCACGGAGTCATAAATCTCATGTAAAAATTAGGCAAAAAATGCGGACTTGATAACTTTTTGAATTGTGTTCATGTCATCGCGACGCCAATATTTTTTTCCAAAGTGCAACTTCTGACTTTTATGTTGTGCATATAAATATTACATATTATCCATATGAAGTATGTTCTTATAAAAAGTTGTAGTAGTATAACTATGCTAATTATCACCAACTCAAAAAATATTCGCGGCAATGTCGGTCAAAATTAGTAAAAAATCACGCAAATAAGTGTGAACTTTTGTGATTTTTTACAAGATATGATCGAAGTTTTCATAAAATTTCGATAAAGTTTAACGGAATTTTTTTACGCGAGCGCATGTGAACCCGCGAAATTCTTATTTTGCGCGCCCGCGAACTCATCACAAGCTCAATTTTTGCGCGCCGATCGCGGAACTTTTCGCATTTTTTCCGCCCATTTTATGCAAAGTTAGACAAAAATGTGTGTGAATTTATATTTTTTTGCGATTTTCACGAAAATTGCAGATAACACAATAGCATAAAAAAAATCATTTTTGAGCTATTTCGACAAAATTAATTATCCAATTTTTTGCGTAACTTTTTCCAAAAAAAAATTGAATATTCATCGCAAAATGTATGTCTGAACAAAGCGGCACTAAGTTATCGCAAGATGATTTATTTTGCGAAATGTTTATACAGGCAAATGAATTCAGCGAGACTGCCAATTTATATAGATCATATAGAGAACTTCTCAATGAAGTATCATATAATGAATTTGATATTCGAGAAATAATGGATATAACTGATAAACTTGATTGCTTATCGATTTCTCTCAATCGAAAATCCTCGAGTATTCAAATACTTTATGAAAAAATTTATGCACATGAAATTTCTCAAGCAATAATTAATTGTAAATCTCATTAGATAAAAAGTTTTTTTTGACTTTTGAATTTTTTCATTGAGCAACCTTAGTAGTTAACTCATGCATCAATATATTCCTTCCAAATATTATCCATGTGAGAAACCCTGTGAAAGATTCTCGGCCAGGAGTTAATTTTTATGCGCGCTATAGCGCTACCATTTTCAAAAGTTTCACTATATGCATTAATCGATGCTCTCGATCACAATCAAAATACCAAGTGTAACTTTTATCAATCATAGTGAGTCCCTTGAATTTTCACTTTTGATAAGAAGAATATATCCACACAAAAAATATTAGGCTGCTCATGAGTGGTGGATATCAATGCATTGATTACAGTAAAAAATATTGAATTAAACTTGCACATAGACCTACGCTCGGGGATATAGGTTTTTCGGAATTCTCAGAAAATTTGTTATGTACAGAGGTTTAATTCTATAACTTATTAAGAAAATTCAATTTTCCATGGGAATTACACAAGAAAAGTGCATTTTTGTAATTATTCTCAAAATTCGAGAGTATCATAAAAATACAAAAAAAATACAAAGAATTGAAGTAGTTACTATTAAGTTCATTATGTCGAATAAATTCGACCGCCGGTGTTAGGAGGGAATCCAAAGGCAACTTAAGTAACAATTTCAAAGCGGTATCCAGAATCTCTTGTTGAGTAAACTGAAATTTCAAGTTCTCGTGCATTTCATGTGGTGA
>DASYYI010000006.1:0-5196 GCA_035933995.1 Candidatus Acidiferrales bacterium
ACAAGGATTCCGTTTCTTCCGTTTTGGATTATCTCCGGCACGCCGCCACTGGCAACGGCAATCACTGGCAATCCATGCGCCATAGCCGCAAGAAGTGAGGACCCCAAGGGTTCCGCGAGAGACGGGAAGACGAACAGATCAAGGGCTCGATAGACGGCTTCGACATCCTCCAAGAAGCCCGCGAAGATTACGGCATCGGCGATTCCCAATTCCCTCGCGAGCGATTGCAATTTCACGCGGCATGGGCCGTCACCCGCAAGGATTACGCGGCAGTTCGGAAACTGCTCGCGGATCTGGGGCAACGCGCGCAGAAGCGTCTCTTGTCCTTTTTCGGGAAGCAAGTATCCGACGCAGCCAATCAAGAAATCGTGATCCGTGATTTCCCACTGCGCGCGCGCCGAGCGGCGCATTTCCGCGGTTGTTGCTGGCGGAATTTCCACGCCGTCATACACCACGACTACGCGCGAAGAATTTATGCCGGAGGCGACGACACTGTCCGCAACAAACTGCGAAACAGCGATGATGCGGCAGGCGGCGCGGTATCGCGCCAGGCTAAGCGGCGCGCGACTCAACGGGTAAGCGACGCGGCGCGCGGCAACCAACCGGCTGCGGCGATGGGCGCGAATCAACCACATGGCGGTCAGTCCGTGAGGATCATGCGCGTGCACAATGTCAAAAGCCTGCTGGTCAAGGATTTCGCGGAGGCACAGCGCTGCTTGCAAGCGGAGGAATCGCGGCGGAAAGAGGTGAACGGCAAAGCCCTCGGCTGCCGCGCGGCGCGCCAGAGGCGAGTCCCGGCGGGCCATCAACTGCACCTCGTGACCGCGCTCACGAAGGCCGCGCAGCGTCAGCAGAATTTGCAGCTGGCCGCCGCGCCAGTCCGGACGCGTGTCTAGATGCAGGATTCTCATCAGCACGCCAGTGTAAGCCATGCTTGAAACAACTGCGAAGCGCAAGATTGCCAGCAGGGGTTTGAAAAACGCCAAATGTGTTGTGTTACGGTTGCCGGCCGGCGTTCTGTTCAATTGACTACTCACCAGTAAAGTGTCATCCTCAGCATCACTGCCTCTTGGGAGACTCGCATGCACAGTTGGAAAATCGCTGTTGCCGCCACCTTCGGTGTTCTGTGTCTGCTGAGCTCTTCCGCGCGCGCCGCGACGTTATCCATCACAAGCAGTCCCGCCGGCGCAACCGTTGAGATGAATGGCTTGATCACCGGCAAAACGCCGTACACCGCGCAATATCCCGGCGGCTACTTTCACAAGACACACACGGTATTCGGTTCGCGGCTGGAACATCCGATCGTTGTGCGAATTTCCATGGATGGCTATGCCAGCCAGCAAATTACGCTGACCGAAGGCCCTTTCACATGGCATTCATTCAACGGCCGCTCGGAGGGAAATTACTGGCTGATCAAGACCGGCCACTTCGAAGTGATACTGGAGCCGCTCGCCAAAACCTTCACGGGCAGACCAGAAATCGCAAGCGCCGCGAGCAAGACGATTGCGGCAGGCGGTCCGTTACCTGCCGAGCAGGTCGTTGAAGCGACGAACCCGGCGATTGTGCGCGTTGAGGGTATAAACGGGTGGGGAACGGGGTTTTTCATCACAAGCACGGGACTGATTGCGACGAACAAGCACGTGATCGCAGACGAATCGATTCTGACCGCGATCACATCTCGCAACCAGCGCCTGCCGGCGCATGTCGTGTACGCCGACCCGGACAAGGATATCGCCCTGGTGAAGGTGGAGGGATCAGCATTTCCCCATTTGACGTTGACGAGCATCGCCGCAGTGCAAAAGGGGGAAAGCGTTATCGCCATCGGTAATCCCGACGGAGGCCTGCGCGACACGGTCACGAGAGGCGTGGTGAGCGCCATTGGCCGCGAGCGTGAACTGGGAAGCGGTACGTGGATCCAAACAGACGCGGCGATCAATCCTGGGAACAGCGGCGGCCCGCTTCTGGACGATCGCGGAAACGTCGTTGGCATCAACACTCTGAAAGGGGTGCGTAATCGCGCCGGACAGGAGATTCAAGGATTGAATTTCGCGCTGAGCGCGCAGGACCTGATCAACGTGCTGAAACGCTTTTATCCGGAAGCAGACATGTCGGCAAAAACCGCACAAGAGGACGGATTTGGCTCCGTCAATGTTTCTTCCGACCCAACGGGAGCCGACATTTACCTGGACGGGCAATTTGTCGGCAACACGCCTTCACAGATTCACTTGTCCGCCGGCGCGCACAAGATTCGAATCCAGTTGCAGAACACAAAATCCTGGGAACGGAATTTAAATGTGTTGAAGGACAGCGAAGTAACTGTACGCGCAAAACTGGAATCGCAGAAATGAAACTTTGCTTACAGCGTTAACGTTGCTCGATACGCGGCTCCGCGCAGTCCTGCCCCATCATTCAGAATCACGCGCACGGGCATGGACTCCAGCACGTCTTTCAATCTCCCTTTGTTCGTGAAGGCCGCGAGGAATGCCGGGGTTTGAAGCTTTGGCAAGATTTTGGGCGCGATTCCGCCTCCGATGTAAACGCCGCCAGTGGCCAGCACCTTCAACGCCATGTTCCCTGCCTCCGATCCGAGCAGGACAACGAAAAGATCGAGCGCCTTCTCGCACAGGGCAGATTTTCCGGCGAGCGCCGTTCTTGAGATGACCGGCGCGGGATCACCCTGCTTCATCTCCGCTGCAAGCCACGGTGGTTCGTCGCCACGGCCTGTGTCGCGCAGGAATTCATAAATATTCACCAATCCGGGCCCGCACACGAAACGCTCCCAGCTGACATGACCAAATTTCACGCGCATATATTTGAGCATTTCGTCCTGAAGCTCATCGCTGGGAGCAAAACTGGAATGTCCGCCTTCGCTGGCCAGGGGAGCGTAACGGGCACCCTCCCAATGAAGCGCCGCTTCTCCGAGCCCCGTTCCTGGCGAGACTACCACGCAATTTCCTCTGGCATCGGGAGCGCCGCGTTGCAACAAAGCAAAATCAACCGGGGCCAGCGTGGCGATGCCATAAGCGTTTGCCTCAAGATCATTGATCAGTATGATGGAACAAAATCCGATTCGCTGTGCAACGAGTCTGGCATCGACGACCCACGGCAAATTCGTCGCGCGGCACACGCCATCGCGGACCGGCCCGGCGACTCCGATGGATACCGAGTCTGGATGAACTTTTCGCACCGCCAAAAAGTCCGCGACAATGTCTTCGAGGCTCGCGTACCCGCGACTGGGATAGACCTGTTCAACGACGCAGCCGAGGTTGCCTTCGCGCTGCTCAAAAAATGCCAATCGCGTATTGGTCCCGCCCACGTCCCCGGCAAGAATCATTGCCCGGGCTCCCTCCACTGACGGCCGTCGCGCTCGAGCAGGTCATTCGCTTCCCAGGGACCCCACGAGCCGGCTGGGTAATTCGGGAAATTGCGCGGTGGCAGCGCTTGCCAGACGTCGAGGATCGGTTGCACGACGCTCCAACTGGCTTCGACCATATCGGCGCGTTGAAACAACGTCGCATCGCCGATCATGCATTCGTAAAGGAGCCGCTCATAACCAGTGCTGGGTTTCGAACCAAAATAATCCGCGTAGCGGAAATCCATATTCACCGTGCCGAGTTTAACGATCGGTCCCGGAATTTTCGCGCCGAATTGCAGGGAGATCCCCTCCTGCGGCTGGATGTGAACGATGAATTGATTGGGCGCAAGCCGCTCGACGGACGTTTTTCGAAACAGCATGAAAGGCACGCTCTTGAACTGAATGACAATTTCGCTGGAGCGGATCTTCAGCCTCTTTCCCGTGCGCAGGTACAAGGGCACACCGGCCCAGCGCCAGTTATCCATCAGAAGTTTCAAGGCGACAAAAGTTTCCGTCGAAGAAATGGGACTGACGCGCGGCTCCGAACGATAAGCCGGGAGCCGCGCATTTCCGTCCGTGCCTTCGCCATATTGCCCGCGCACGGTGCGCATCAGAACATCCTGCTCGCTGAGGGGTTGCATCGCGCGCAACACTTTCGTCTGCTCATCGCGGACCGCATCCGCGTCGAAAGAAACGGGAGGCTCCATGGTCACCAAACTGATGAGCTGAAAAATGTGATTCGGCACCATGTCGCGCAGGGCGCCGGAATGGTCATAGTAGCCGCCGCGGTTCTCCACGCCCATCGTTTCGGCCACGGTGATTTGCACGTGATCGATGTAGCGGCGATTCCAGACGGGTTCAAAAATTCCATTACCAAATCGGAACGCCAAAATATTTTGCACCGTTTCTTTGCCGAGATAATGATCGATGCGGTAAATCTGATTTTCCTGGAGAACGTCCTCGATTTCGCAATTCAAAGCATGCGCCGAGGCAAGGCCATCACCGAACGGCTTTTCGTAAATGACGCGTCGCCAACGATTCTCCGTCTGCCGTGTTAAATCCGCCGCGCCAAGCTGCCGCGTGATTTCGCCGAAGAATTCAGGGGCTGTAGCCAGGTAATAAAAATAATTCCCTGCGGTCGAATGATCCTTGTCCACGTTGGTCAGCAGCGCCGCCAGCGATTTGTACGCAGCGGGATCCTGGAAATTCCCGACGTGATAATAAAGGCGCTCGGTCATCCAATCGATCACCGCCGGCTCGATATCGCTCGTTGCAAACTCACGGATTTCCTGCGCGATTTTCTTTTGAAACTCGGGCGTCGATAATTCACCGCGCCCGACTCCCACGATAGCGAACTCCTTCGGCAACAAATCGTCTTTCGCCAGGTTGTAGAGCGCAGGGAAAAGCTTTCTCTTGGTCAAATCGCCGCCGATGCCGAAGATCACCATCACGCATGGGCCGGCGGGTCGGCCTGCTTCTCCACCAGTCCTCGTGTTGCCCGGCGCGATCACAGCTGTTTCTTTACCGTTATGCATGCCTCAGAATCCTCGGTTTCCTTTTTTCGAAATGATATTGATTACCACGAATTATTTACCGGCGGCGCGTTCCACGTGACCGCCGAATTGGTAGCGCATCGCCGAGAGCAGCTTCGCCGCGAACTCATCTTCTCCGCGAGAGCTAAAGCGCTCATAGAGCGCCGCACTTAAGACAGGTGCGGGTGACGCTTCATCGATGGCCGCTTGAATAGTCCAGCGTCCCTCGCCAGAATCCGAAACGCGCCCCGAGAATTTCGCCAGATCCGGCTGCTCGAAAAGAGCAATGGCCGTCAAGTCGAGCAACCA